>JBBSUT010000029.1:0-22070 GCA_038234155.1 Sphingomonadales bacterium
GGCCTGCGAGCGCTGCGCCGAGATGTGCGACAAGCACGACAGCGCCCATTGCAAGCGCTGCGCCGTCATGTGCCGCGAAACCATAACCGATTGCAAAAAGGCGCTGGAGCTCATGAAGAAGCACGGCTGAGCCGCTGCGTCGCGAGGGACTACTTTATCCCGAGGGACCGCTTTATCCTGAAAATGAGAGGCACGAAGCCGCAGCCCGAAAGCCTGGGCCAGGCTGAGCGCGGGCGGCGCAACTGTTTTAACGCGCGTTCCGCTTACCGCCGCAGCCACGCATCAGGCGGCCCGCGTCTCTCGCTTTGTGCTGCCGCTACCCCAGGCTGGCTCTCGCCTACGTGAGAAGAAGCGGCGGGATCAGGCCGCTTCCTTGCGCAGTTTGTTGAGCTTTTTCAGCACCATCTGCCGCTTCAGCCGCGACAGGTGGTCGATGAACAACACGCCCTCGAGATGATCCATCTCGTGCTGCAGGCAGGTGGCCCACAGCCCGTCCATGTCTTCCTCATGCGTCTTGCCGTCCAGATCTTGCCAGCGGGCGCGAATGGTGGCGGGGCGCTCGACATCGGCATATTGATCGGGGACCGACAGGCAGCCCTCCTGATAGACGCTGAGATCGTCCGACGGATCGAGGATTTCCGGGTTGATGAAGATACGCGGATCGCGTTTCACCGGCTGATGCGTGTGGGCATGGCCGCCATGATCGCACGGTTCCGCTTCGGCATCCGGATCGGGCTCCTGCAAATCGATCACCAGCACGCGCTTGGGCACGCCAACCTGGATCGCGGCCAGGCCGATGCCGGGCGCATCGTACATCGTTTCGAACATGTCATCGACCAGCGTCCGCAATGCGTCATCGAACGCTGTTACGGGCGTGGAGACGGTCTTGAGCCGGGGGTCCGGCACTTCGAGGATCGGTAATATGGCCATGAGGTGCGAGATAAGATCGCCGCGCGCGGTGGTCAAGCCGCGCGGGCCACGCTCAGCCGATCGGGCGGCGTGCGCGAAGCGCCTGGGCCAATGTACCCTCGTCGAGATAATCCATTTCCCCGCCCACCGGCATGCCGTGCGCCAGCTGGGTCAACCGCACCGGCTTGTCCTCCAGCCGCTCGGCGATGAAATGCGCGGTGGTCTGCCCCTCCAGCGTGGCGTTCATCGCCAGCACCACCTCGTCGATGCCGCCGTCCGCCACGCGCGCCACCAGCTGTTCGATCGACAGATCTTCGGGCCGCACGCCCTCCAGCGCGCTGAGCCGCCCGCCCAGCACATGGTAGCGGCCGGGAAACAGCCGGGACCGGTCGAGCGCCCAGAGGTCCGCCACCTCCTCCACCACGCACAGCGACCGGGCATCGCGCCGCGGATCGCAGCAGATTGCGCACGGATCGATGGTGTCCACATTGCCGCAAACGGTACAGGTGGTCAGCGTCTCGCTCACCGCCTTCAGCGCCGAGAGCAGCGGCAGCAGCGCCCCCTCGCGCTTTTTCATAAGATGCAGCACCGCGCGCCGCGCCGATCGCGGACCCAGTCCCGGCAGCCGGGCAAGCGCCTGCGTCAGCGCGTCGATTTCTTGAGATGCCATGATCGGGAAGGTAGGAGCGCTCCGGGACTTTGAAAAGCACTGGCTTGTCTGTACCGCCGTCTCCGTACTGCCCCGCCCCGCCCCGCCGATCTGATCAGGACCGCTCGCCGATGCGCATAGCCTTTATGGGAACGCCGGACTTTGCCGTCCCCACCCTCAACGCCCTGCATGATGCCGGGCACCGGATCGTCATGGTCTATTCGCAGCCGCCGCGCCGCGCCGGGCGGGGCAAACAGCTGGCGCATACCCCGGTCGA
This sequence comes from Sphingomonadales bacterium, assembly GCA_038234155.1. Classification (GTDB taxonomy): domain Bacteria; phylum Pseudomonadota; class Alphaproteobacteria; order Sphingomonadales; family Sphingomonadaceae; genus Novosphingopyxis. The sequence continues at coordinate 1,836 of JBBSUT010000029.1, forward strand.
TGTCCGCGCGCGGGCGCTCGGACTGCCGGTACGCACGCCGGTGTCGCTGAAAAGCGCGGACGAGCATGGCTGTTTCGCCGCGCTCGATCTCGATGTCGCGGTGGTCGCCGCCTATGGCCTGATCCTGCCGCAGCCAATCCTGGACGCGCCGCGGCTGGGCTGTCTCAACGTCCATGGTTCGCTGCTGCCGCGCTGGCGCGGCGCGGCGCCGGTGCAGCGGGCAATTCTGGAGGGCGACGCAGAGACCGGGGTCACGATCATGCAGATGGAGGCCGGGCTGGACACAGGGCCGATGCTGGCCATGGCCGCCACACCCATCGCCGATCGCACCGCAGGCGAGATCACCGACGAACTGGCGTATCGCGGCGCGGCATTGATGGCCGAGGTGCTGGCCGCTCCGCAGGATTTTCCGCGCGAAAACCAGCCCGGTCACGGCGCGACATATGCTGCCAAGATCGACAAGGCGGAGGCGCGGATCGATTTCTCGGCAACGGCCGAAACGGCGCTGCGGCAGGTGCGCGCCTTCAATCCGGCGCCCGCTGCGTTCTTCGAACATGGCGCAGCGCGTTACCGCGTTCACGCGGCACATCTGATCGACGCCGGCGGAGCGCCGGGAACGGTCCTGGACGGCCGCCTCACCATCGCCTGCGGCAGCGGCGCGATCCGTCCGGTGCTGATCCAGCGTGCGGGCAAGCCGGCCATGGCGCTGGACGATTTCCTGCGCGGCAACGCCATTCCCGCAGGCACCGTGCTGGCCTGACCGGATGCCGCGCTTTGCCTTCACCATCGAATATGACGGCCGCCCGTTTGCCGGATGGCAGCGCCAGAGAGACGATCCCAGCGTACAGGCCGCCATGGAGCGCGCGATCCGCGCGATCACCGGGCAACAGGTCACCGTCCATACGGCAGGGCGCACCGATGCCGGGGTCCACGCGGCGGCCATGCGCGCCCATGCCGATATTGATACCGCGCTGCCCTGTTTCCGGCTGGTGGAGGGCATCAACGCCAAACTGCGCCCCGATCCTGTGGCCGTGCTCGATTGCATGGCGGTTGGCGATGACTGGCATGCACGTTTCAGCTGCACCGGCCGCGCCTATATCTATACGATCGTCAACCGCCGTGCGTTCCTGACCTATGACGCGGGTCTCGCCTGGCGCGTGGGCCCGCCGCTGGATGCCGATGCCATGCAGGCGGCGGCGCAGTTACTGATCGGGCGCCATGATTTTACCACCTTCCGGTCGGCTCACTGCCAGTCAGGCAGCCCGGTCAAAACGCTGGATCTGCTCGATGTATCGCGCAGCGGAGAAAGGATCTCAGTGCGCGCCGAGGCGCGTTCCTTCCTCCATCACCAGGTGCGATCGATGGTCGGCTGCCTGAAGCTGGTCGGCGAAGGCAAATGGAGCCTGGCCGACATGAAGGCCGCGCTGGAGGCGTTGGATCGGCAAGCCCTGGGTTTCAATGCCCCGCCCGACGGGCTGTATTTTATCGAAGCGCGCTATCCCGGCGCACCGGACAACTTCGTGTCCTGAGCTGTTCAAAGTGCGTTTCGCCTGTACGACAGACGTCCCCCGGCAGGCTGCGGACCATGACCTGGTTTGAGCGCGCCCTCTACACCCCGAACAATCGCTCCACCGATTTGCCCAGCATCAGCAATTGCCAGATCAGCCGCCCATGATCTCGGCGGCCGGCAATATGGTCCTCGGCGATGCGCGTGAGCGCCAGCCCGTCGAACCATCCGGTGCGCGCGAGCGCCGAACTGGTGCCGAGCATCCGCGCCTCGCCGGCCAGCGGTCCGCGGAACCACGCGCTGATCGGTGTGACGAAACCCATTTTCGGGCGGTAGAGAATATCTTCCGGCAGATAGCGCTCCATCGCGCTCTTCATCAGCCATTTGCCCTGTCCGCCCCGCACGCGCAGCTTTTCCGGCAGCCGCGCGGCAAATTCGACCAGCCGGTGGTCGAGCAGCGGTTCGCGTGCTTCCAGCCCCACCGCCATGCTGGCGCGGTCGGTCTTGGTCAGGATATCACCGGGCAGCCAGAAGGTGAGATCGGCATATTGCGCCCGGTCCAGCCCGGAGCGCGCCGGCGCCTCGCGCATCAGCCGCACCAGCCGCTCCTCCGCGCGGTAATCGCCCAGCTTGGCGCGCATACCCCCGGAATAGAGCGCCTGCCGCGCGGCCGGGCCGATCACGCTCAGCGCATCGGCATAGCCTTCCTCCCCGCTGCGGGCCAGCGAGAGCAGGGTGGTCCGGGCGCGCAGCGGGCGCGGCGCCCAGTCAGCCTTGGGATAGATCGCGCCGAGCCCGCCCAGCAGCGTCCGGCGCAGACCCGCCGGGAGCAGCGCCCGAACGCGCTCCTCGCCGGCATGGAACACCTGCCGCCTGTACCCCGCCAGGGCCTCATCCGCGCCGTCACCCGACAGCGCCACGGTCACATGGTCGCGCGCCAGTTCGCACACGCTGAGCGTGGGCAGCGCGGAGGCGTCGGCAAAGGGTTCGTCGTAAATGTCGGCCAGCCGGTCGATCCGCACGAACTGGTCCGCGCCGACCGTGCGCGCGTGATGGTCGGTGGCGAAACGCTCGGCTATGGTGCGGGCGTAGCCGCTCTCGTCGAGCCCCTTCTCGTCGAAGCCGATCGAACAGGTGGTCACCGCCCGGCGCGAGGCTTCGGCCATCAGCGCCACCACGCTGCTGCTGTCGACACCGCCCGAAAGAAACGCACCCAGCGGCACATCGGCGACCATCCGGCTGGTCACCGCCGCGCGCATCAACACGACCAGCTCCTCCTCCAGTTCGCCGGTTCCGGCTTTGGAGCGCTGCGTGAAATCGACGTCCCACCAGCGCTGCGGCCGCGCCATGCCGCCGTCGCTGCGCAGCGTGAGGTGATGACCGGCGGGCAGCTTCAGCACGCCCGCAACAATCGAGCGGTCGTCGGGCACATACCCGAAAGCGAGATAATCCTCGACCGCGCGCTCATCCGGCACGCGGCGCAGCAGCGGATGCACCAGCAGCGCCTTCAGCTCGGAAGCAAAGGCGACCGACCCGTCCGACAGCGGAACGTAGAACAGCGGTTTGACCCCCAGCCGGTCGCGCGCCAGAAACAGCGTCCGTTCGCGCTGGTCATACAGCGCAAAGGCGAACATGCCGTCGAGCCGGGAAAGGCACGCCGCGCCCCATTGCGCATAGGCAGCCAGGATGACTTCGGTGTCGCCGTCGCTGCGAAAGACATGACCCCTTTTCTCAAGTTCATTGCGCAAAGCGATGAAATTATAGATTTCTCCGTTAAATATGATCTGAAAGCGATCGTCCGCATACGCCATCGGCTGCGGGCTGCCGGCGATATCGATGATCGAGAGCCGGCGATGACCCAGCCCGATGCCGGGCGCGATCCAGACCCCCGCCCCGTCCGGGCCGCGGTGGGCGATGGCGTCGGTCATGGCGCGCACACGCGCGGGATCGACCGGCTTGGCCGTGCCGATATGAAAGATGCCCGCGATGCCGCACATGGAGCCCGGCCCTAAAGCAGCAGCGCGGCAATGGCGAGGGGCAGCGCCGCGATGCCGATCAGCGCGCCGGTGGCGGGCAGCGTCGCCATCCGCCCCGCAAACGGCCGCTGCAGCAGAGCCGGATCGAAGGCCTCGGCGTCGGCGCTTTTGTCAAAGAAGGGCCAGGCGGCTGACAGGACGATGACGATGACCACAGCAAAGAAAATCCAGCCATAGAAAATATGATCGAACCCGGCGGCGAAATCCAGCCCGCGATGGTGCGCGATAAAGATGGTCCCCCAGGCGCGAATGCCATTGGCCACGATTGGCACGACAACGCAGGCGACCAGGAACAGCGCGCGCCGCCTGACGCTGGTGAAGCACAGGTTCGCCACCAGCGCGCCCAGCGCCAGCATCGCGATCAGGAACTTCACGCCCGAACAGGCCTCGGCCACATGGAATAAGCCGGCAGGGGTGGCGATGAACAGGCCGGACAAATGTGCCGGTATCCCGCTCCAGCCCAGCAGAACCATGCTCATTTCGGCCGTCACGATCTGTAGCGGATAGATAAGCTCATCGCCGAACGGCACGAGGAAGAAGGAGAAGAACAGCGGAAAGGCCAGCGCGCGCGTCACCATCGGTCCGGTCAGCGCGATCACGGTGCCCTGCAGCATCATGGCCAGCGCCAGATGCCGTGCCACATTGATGTCGAACGCCGCCCCGATCAGCCAGAATGCGGCGCCGAGCGCGCTCCACATCAGGCCGGGCCACCAGGCAGCGGGCGTCAGCTGCACGAGCGCGCGGCGGCGCTGCATCACCAGCCAGCCCAGGATCGGCACGATCAGGAGGCTGTGGGTATAGGTAGAGATATTCCACCAGATATCGAAAATCTGTGCCGCATCGCGCCGGAACATGATCAGGATGACGAGCGCGGTCCCCGCCATCAGTTGCAGCGTCCGCGCCCACGCCCCCTGCTCCCGCGCCAATTGAGCGGCCATGACCGTCATGGCGTAGCGCCAGCAATCGGTGCTTCGCAAAGGCCCAATATCTGCGCCAGCGGAGCCAGCTGCGCCTCCCAGCGATAGCATGCCGCGACATGCGCGCGCGCCGCCCGGCCCAGCGCGGCGCGGCGTTCCGGATCGCCCAGAAGTGCGATTGCCATGGCAATCTCGGCGGGCCGGTCCTGCGCCACCATCAGATGCTCGCCCGCCACCGCATCGATCCCCTCGAAGGCGGCGGCGCTCGCCAATACGGGCCGCGCCATCGCCATCGCCTCGAGCACCTTGTTCTGCACGCCGCGCGCGGTCCGCAGCGGAGCCACCACCAGATCGGCCGCGGCGAGCCAACTGCGCGTATCGGGCACGGTTCCGGTCACCAGCACGCCGGGCCGATGCGCCAGCGCCCGCACCTCGGGCGTGGGCGCACGGCCTACAATCGCGAAATGCGCGTCCGGTATATCCTGGCGAATGCGCGGCATGGCGCACGCCGCAAAGTCCTGAACCGCTTCGATATTGGGGCGGTAATCCATCTGGCCGGTGAACAGGATCAGCGGCCCCTGCGGGCGGTCCTCAACCGGCGCGATGGCCGGATCGGAGGGATCGAAATAGTCCAGATCGATGCCATTGCCGACCGCTTGCACCCGCGCGGCCCCGGTGCGCGCGCGAAACAGCGCAGCCTCTGCCTCACTCACAAAAAGACTGGCGTCGGCGCGTTTGGCGACCGCGGCTTCCAGGCTTGCCAGCAGCCGGCCCTCGCGCCGGTTGACCCAGGCCATCGCGCCGCCGCCTTCCAGCGCATAGCTTTCAAACTTGGCGCTATCGACATCGCCGAAATCCATCACCACACGGCCCTGATAGTTTTTGGGAACATACTGCGCCATTTGACTGGAAAATATGTGAATAACCGCAATTTTTTCGCGCTTTACCAGGCGATCGATCTTGCGCCGCATCGTGGCCGAATCGAACGCTGTGAGCGAGACGGGGCGGCCGGTGGCCAGCGCGCGCGCGCCCGCTTTCCACATCGGCCGCATGCGCGGCTCCAGGATGGTGGACGCCGCCACGGCGTCGAGCGCGTCCTGATATTGCCAGTCGTCCAGCTGATCGACAAAAGCGGCCACATGCACCGGCGTGCGCCCGGCCATCCAGCGCAGCATGTGATAAGAACGAATCTTGTCGCCCCGGTCGGGCGGCCACGGCATCCGGTGGGCCAGAAACAGCACGCTCATCCCAGATCCCTGGAAATCCACGGTCCGATCAGATTGGCGAGCGGCAGCGGAAGCTTCTTCCAACCGTTCACCATCGCACGATATTTGGGGCTATCGGGGTTCATGTCGCGGCGCTCTCCATCGGCACTCCAATGGGCATAGCGCAGCGGTTCGGGCACGAAACCCCAATTCTTCTTGTAGCTCCACGGCCCGGTACCGGTCTTCGAGCGACCAAAGTCGAAGCGGGTGCAGCCGCGGCTTCGGGCATGTCCCATCAGCGCGAAATACAGGCGCTCGTTGGCGCGCAGAGCCCGCGCCGCATGGACCCCGCCGCCCCAATAGGGCAGCACGGTGCCGCGATGATAGAAACTGAACACGCTGGCCACGGGCGCGCCCTTGTGCAGCACGGTCAGGATATCGGCGTCGTCGCCAAACCGGTCCAGCATTTCGGCAAACAGCTGCCTTGGGAATACCGGCGTGCCCAAATTGCGCACGCTTTCGCTGTAAACCGCATAATGCCAGTCCCGGTCACGCCGTTCCCGGCCGGTCTCAACCACCAGATCGCCGGCCAGCCCCTTGCGGACTTCGGCGCGCTGCTTGCGCGGCACCGCTTTCAGCTGGGCCTCGTCATTGTCTGCCAGATCGCAGGAAAATCCGTTGTAGGTCGTCTCGTCGATGGTCCACTCCGCCGCGATCGGCAACGCGCCGCCGCGCAGGTCGATCGAGGGAAAGCCGAGAGCGCGTGCATGAGCGATCGCGCCCTCGGCCAGCGTCTTGCGCGTGCCATGATCGTCCGCCACGATACCGCCGCCCACGCCAAAGCCGGTGGCCGCCAGACCTTTGCCAAACAGCGCCGATCGCATTTCGGTGAGTGGCAGCAGTCCACACAGGCCGCCCATCCGCTCGGCCAGCAAATAGACGCCGCGCTGGCCGCACGCGGCCTGCACCGCCGCCAGCCATGCCGGGCGATGGAAAGGCGTGGAGGCGTCTCGGTTTGCCAGGAAGGTCTCGATCGCGCGCATGGCCGGCGCATCGGTCAACCGTGCCAGGCGCAGCGTGGGCGCACCGGGAAGGAACGGCGCACTCATGGCAGCCGGGCCTTTTCCAGTGCGGCCACCTGATCGACGCGGCCCCAGCGAAAGGCGCGCAAGATACGGTCCATCTTGGCCTCCATCACCGACAGATTGGTATAATGGCGCAGCCGGGATTTCAGCGGTGCATGGGCCACGCGCGGCTGACCGGGATCGATCTCCCAGGGATGGAAATAGAAGATGCCGGGACGCTCGTCCTGACGATTGACCTGTTCGAACGCCCAGCGGCTGAACGCATAGGGGAACATGCGGAACCAGCCGCCCCCGCCCGCCGCCAGCCGCTTGCCCGCGAGCACCGCGGTGGTGACCGGCAGTTCGATTATATCCGCGCCGGGCACGGGACGAAAGGCGAACCGCCCGGCCTCGGGCCAGCCGTAATGATCGCTCTGCACGGGCGCGACGCTGGACGAATAGGCATAGCCGCGCTCGGCCAGGATATCATGGGCCCAGGGCGTGCGCTGATCGATCGAAAAGCTGGGCGCGCGATAGCCGGTCACAGCGGCGCCGCCAGCATCCTCGAGCAGCTTCTTCGTGCGGTCGATATTGGCGGAGAATTGTTGCGGCGTCAGCGTGAACACCCGCTCGTGACCATAGCCGTGGCTGGCCAGCTCATGCCCTTGTTCCACAATCGAACGCATCAGCGCGGGATAGCGCTCGGCCACCCAGCCGAGGGTGAAAAACGTGGCCTTCACCCCGGCCCGGTCGAACAGCGACAGCACCGCCCGGGCGTTGCGCTCGACACGGCACTCCAGCGTGTCCCAGTCGCTGGGATCGATCACCGTTTCGAACGCACCGACCTGAAACCAGTCCTCGATGTCGACGGACATGGCGTTGACGATGGAACCGTTTGCGGTCTCGGTTTTCACGATGGGGCTGTGCTGTGTCACGCCGGGCTCCCGGGCTGAAGGTTGCGCGATCAGGCCGCGCGGCGATGGATCAATGCGTCGTCCCGCTCGACATAATCGAGCAGCATGGCAACCAGCCGCCTGGTCGTGGCTTCCTGTTCATCGACGCGTTTGTCCAGGATGTCCACGCGGCCGAGCAGCGCGGCAAAAGCGGCCTCATCGATCGGCGGGCGGGCGGCCATGGCCGCATCCGCATGGAGGTCTTCCTCCTGCGCGGGCGCAGCCGCCTCGGGCACGCTCTCGAACACCGGCGGCGCGATGCCGGGGCGGAAGAAGCGCACCGGCCGGTCCTGCTCGATGTCGGCCGGTTCCGGAGTCGGCGTCGGCTCAGGTTCGGGAGCCGCTACAAGCTCGGGTATGGGCTCGGGCTCAGCTTGGGACTCGGGCTCGGGCTCAACTTGGGGTACGGGCTCGGGCTCAGCTTGGGGCTCGGACTCGGGCTCAGGCTCGGCTGCGGGCGGCGGCGCCGTATCGACGACCGGTTCGTCGGCAGGCGCTGCAGCGGCGATCTCGTCCATCCCGGCTGGCCCATCGATTGCGACCAGCGCCGGCGCGCCGGGCGCTTGCCCGGCTTCTGCCGCCGCCGGTTCGTCCGCCATGACCTGATCGTCTTCCTGCGACATCTGCGGCGCAATACCATCGATATCCGCCACCACCCGCGCGACGAGGCCGCCGTCGATCGAATCGGTGTGTTCCACCGCGCCCATCAGCAGGATGCGCGTCATCAGCATATTCAGCTTGCGCGGCACACCGCCGCTCGCTGCGTAAATCTGTGCGATGGCATCGGCGCTGAAATCGGGACGACCGTTCCAGCCACATTTGGACAGACGGTGCGCGATATAATCCTCGATCTCGCCCGGCTGCATCGCTTCCAGATGATGGGTGGCGATCACCCGCTGGCGCAGTTGCTCCAGCCGGTCACTGCCCTTCAACTGATCGCGAAATTCCGGTTGGCCGAGCAGGAATATCTGCAGCAGCGCCTGGCTGCCCAGCTGGAAATTGGAGAGCATACGCAGCTCCTCCAGCGTTTCGGTGGGCAGGTTCTGCGCCTCGTCCACCACCAGCAGGCAACGGCGGCCCGCGCGCGCTTCGGCGTGCAGAAACTGTTCGATCGCGGCCAGAAGGTCGCTCTTGGAAGGACTGCGCGCCGCGATGCCGAAGCTTTCGGCCACCATCTGCAACAGGTCCTTGCCCTCGATCTGGGTGGTGACGATGTTGGCAGCGGTCAGCCGCGCCGGATCCACCGTTTCCATCAGATGGCGCACCAGCGTGGTCTTGCCCGCGCCGATCTCTCCGGTAATGACGATGAACCCCTCCCCCTGCGCCAGACCATAGCCGAGATAGCTCAGCGCCTTGCGGTGGGTCGCGCTCTCGAAATAGAAGCGCGGATCGGGGGTCAGCTGGAACGGGCGCCCGGTCAGCTCATAATATTGATCGTACATCGTGCAATCCTTTCGGGCGATCAGAACCTGTAGCGCAGGCCCAGCAGCGCGGATGCGGTGAAGTCTTCGCCGTTTAGCGTCAGGTTCTGCGTATCAAAATAGTCGAGGCCCACAGCGGCCGACGCGTCCAGGCCGCGCCAGATGCTGCGATAATAGCCGGCATTGGCGCCAACGGCGAAACTCTCCGCGCCGATCAGCCCCGGATCGAAATAGCTGGCGTAGACATTGGCCGTGACGCTGGATTTGGTGTCCAGTGCGCGCGATGCGAACAGACTGGCGAAATAGCTGCGGTCCGACGTGCCATCGAGCGCCGCCTGCGCGCCCAGATTGGATGTCAGGAACGTGCGGCGGTTGTAGCCGAGCGCCAGACCCGTCTTCCAACCGGCCAGATCGGCCGCATAGCTGCCGGTCACGCCGCGCGAACGGAACGCCGCGGCGGAGGCGGATTGCAGCGCATCGTCGAAACAGGTGCCGCCGGTATTGCCGAACGCGCAGTTGGAAATATCGCCGGTCAGCGGATTGCGGAAGCTGTCGAAACCGGGTTTCAGCCCGGACAGTTTGTTATTGAGCAACCCGCCGTAGCCGGTTACCGTATCGTACACCGACACGCCGAGCGAGGAGCGCTCGCTCGGTTGCCAGACGAAGCTGCCGGTATAGGTTTCGGAGCCGTAGCGCTGACCCACGCGCGCCTCGAACGAGGTGCGCCGGCTCGGCCGCCACAGCACACCGACATCCCAGATGAAGCCGTCCTGTTCATAGCTGAGCAAGCGCGGGCTGGACTTGTCGACCACCAGCCGTCCCTGATCGTCGGTGATCGGCGCCCCGTTGGCACCGCGCACGGCGTCGCGTTCGGAAATGCGAATATTCTCGTATCCCGCGCCGCCCACAACGGCCAGAACCGGGCTGACCGGCACGGTAACGTCAATGCGGCCATAGGCATTCTCGAACCGGTTATCGAGCGCGCCGCCGTCTTCGCGCGCATAGCCGCCGCCGACGGCCCATCCTATGGGCAGGGCGCCGCCGGGCTGCTGGCCCACGCTGGCGCTGGCCGACTGGCTGAAGCTGTCATCGAACGCAGCCAGCGCGGATGCACCGGGCGCAAAACGCAGGCCCTCGTCTTCCACCCGGGTATAGCCGGCGCGGTAGGCCGCGCCCACGGTAACGCCGCCGGTCCGCAAGGCGAGGGTGGGGCCGACATAGCCCGAGTAGACTTGGCTGACATTGCCCGGATTTCCGAGCAGATTGCCCGGCACCGCGCCCTGCGAATAGATCCGGCTGCGGGTGGCGAGCGCCCCGGCATCGATCGACAGGCCGCGCGCCACGCGGGCGCTGGCAGAAGCCAGACCGGTCACATAATCGCTGTCGGACGTGTTGTTGTCATAGGTGATCAGCCGCACGTAGCGGGCGCTGATCCCGGCATCGACGTTGCGCTGGCTGATCCGCGCGTCGACCCCTGCGGCCACGGTGGTGTAGGTCACCACGTCGCTCTGCCGGTTCGATCCCGTGAGCACCACCTGATCGAGCTCGATATAGGGCGACAGCTCCACGCGCGGGCCCGATCGGCCGCGCGGCGCTTCTGTGCGATTGTCCGCAGCCAGATCGTCCGGAGCGGCCGCGCCGCCGGCCGAGGGATCGATGCCGCTGGGCGGCGGCGCGTCATAGGGCGCGCCATAATTCTGCGCGATGGCGGGGGCGCTGATGGCGGCAAGCGCGATCCCCGCGAGCAAGGCGATGCGGATGTTCATCTCGACCCTCCATGGCCATAATAGGAGCCGAACTTGCGGCCCGTGGGGGAAAATTGCGTTCCGTTGAGGAGCAACTTGATGTGATCGCAGCCGCTGAGCAGGCCGACCGCATCGCGCAGCGCCGCCTCGCTGGTCTGGTCCGCCTTGACGACGAGCAGCACCTGCCCGGCATGCAGCGCCAACACCCCGGCGGGTGAGGCGGCAAGCGCGGGCGGGCTGTCGAAGATCACGACGCGGTGCGGATCAGCCGCTTCCAGTCGCTCAAAAATCGCCTCGGTGCGGTTGCTGGCGAGATATTCGGTGTCGGCGTTGCTGCGCATGCCGGACGGCAGGATGGTAAATCCCGGAATGTCCGTGCCCAGGATCAGCCGCTCCACGTCCAGCGCGGGATCGGCCAGCGCATCCATCAGGCCGGGCATGGCGCCGCCCTCACCGTCCCGCTCGTCGATGCCGAGCGTCGGCAGGATCGAGGGACGGGCAAAATCGGCATCGACCAGCAGCACGCGGGTATCGCGTTCGGTCGCCAGCGCCAGCGCCAGGTTGATCGCGCAAAAGGTTTTGCCCTCGTCCGGATTGGCCGAGCACACCAGGATGCGGCGGCCGTTGGGCACGGCGTCTACGCCTTTGCCGCCGGTGGCCGAGAGCAGCAGCTGCCGCTTCACGATGCGGAATTCCTCCAGCAGCGCGCCGACCGCGCCGTCGGGCACGATCAGATTGTTCTGGCGCAGCGTCTCGCGGTCGATCGCCACACTGCGTGCGGGTTCGCGCAGGCTGGCAGCCTGGGTGAATGCGGGCTCGGCGGCAGGCCGTTCCGGCAGCGCTGCCGAAGCCGGTACCGGGGCTGCTTGCGGCGCGGCGCGTGTCTCGTCCCCCTCGCGGCGGCGCAGCGCGGACCCAAAATCATAGATGGCAGCGGCGCGTTCGAGCAGCGAAGGCTCGGGCTCGCCCTGGCCAGAACTGATGGGAGCATGTTTGGTCATGTCTGGCTCCTCACGCCACGGTGCCGCGCTGGACAAATTCGATCAGCAGCAGGACGACGAAGACACCGGCCAGTGCGCCCGTCGCGCCGAAGAACAGCTTGCGCCGCTTGGCCCGTGCAGCGCGCTGCGCCTGCGTCAACATCTCTGAAATCGCGCCGATTACCGGCAAGCTGCTGGCGCGCTCCAGCGATGCCGGCGTCGGGAAGCTGGTGCGCAGCTGCGACAGGGCAAAGGCCACGCCGGCGCCGAGCCCCAGGCCGACGAACAGCACCCCCGCGAGCAGCAGCGGCCGGTTCGGCGCGGCGGGCACGCGCGATGCAGCGGGCGGTGTCACCACCCGGAACTGGGTGAGATCGGCCTCCTGCTCGACATCGCCGCGCAGACGGATATTCTCGCGCTCGGCCAGCAGCTTGTCATATTGCTGTTTGAGCACGTCATAGTCCTGGCTGATCCGCTCATATTCGGCCTGCGCGCCGGGCTCGGCCGATTGCTTGCCCATCAGACGGCCGACGTCGGACTCCAGCCCGGCTTTGCGCGCGCGCAGCGCCGCGACGGCGGCCGAACGCTCGGCCTGCATGGACTGCAGCGACCCATATGCCGGATTGGGCGCGTTGTAACTGCCCCCGCCCGAGCCGGACCCCGCGCTGGCGGCCCCGCGCAAACTGGCGATCTGGCTCTTCATCGCGATCACGTCGGGATGGCTGTCGGTCCAGCCGCGGGCGCGGGCCTGGGACAGCTCGCCCTGCACCTGCGCCAGCTGCTGCGCGGCGGAATTGATCGCGCCGCCGCCGGGGATCGGCGTGGACAACGTGGGCGGCGTGCCTGCGAGCTGGCCGTTCAACGCGGCCAGCGAACTTTGCGCAGACGCCAGCTGGCTGTCGATCTGGCTAAGTTCGGAGCGCGAGCCGAGCAGTTGCTGGCTGGCCGAACCGGCGCCCGGCAACAGCCCGAGATTTTGCGTCTCAAAGGCGACGCGCTTCTGCTCGGCTTGCTGCAGGTCCCTCTGGCGATCGAGCAGTTGCTGATCCAGGAAGCGCAGCGTCTTTCCGGTGCGCCCGGACCCGCCCGCGATATTCTCCTCCTGGAAGATGTCGATGATCTTCTGCGCGATATCGCGCGCCAGCGCCGAAGCCTCGGCATCGGTGCGACCGGAACTGGTTTGCCGGACGGTGATGTCGATGAGATTGGGCTTGTCCGACTTCACATCGATATTGGTGCGCAGCTCCACCACCTTGCCGGCCAGCTCGCTGTCGGTGGCGATGGTGCTCCCGAGCGCGGTGCCGCGCACAACCTTTTCCAGATTGTCGGCCGACAGCAAGGTCTGCTGGATACGGTCCATGCGCTGGCGCTGATCGACACGGTCGTCGATCATGCTGGTGGACAGCATGGCCTGATCGCCCACGAACAGCTGCGCCTGGGAGGCATAGATATTCGGGATCAGCGCCACCACCAGCCAGCCCAGCAGACAGACGCCCCAGGCCACGGCCAGTGCCAGCCAGCGCCGGTTCCAGACGCGGTGCAGCGCAATGCGAATGTCATCGTAAAGACCGTTCAAGGCAGAAAATCCTTCACCAACGTGCCGATCAGAACATGCTTTCGGGGATGATGATCACGTCGCCGGGGCGCAGCAGCACATTGGCCTGGCTGTCGCCGCGCTTGAGCAGATCGTCGATGCGCACCGAATATTCGCGCTGCATGCCGGTTTCCCGGTCCGCCCGGATCAGCCGCGCCTTGTTGCCCGCCGCATATTGGCTGAGCCCGCCGACCGCGATCATCGCATCGAGCAGCGTCATATTCGCGCGGTAGGGGATCGAAGCGGGCTTTTCCGTGGCGCCGACGATGCGGATTTGCTGGGCAAATGTGCCCGCGAAGCTTTTGACGATCACCGACACGATCGGATCGTTGATATATTCGGCCAGCCGCACCTTGATATCATCCGACAGCTGTTTGGGCGTCTTGCCGGTGGCGGGCAGATCGGTGATCAGCGGCGTGGTGATGCGGCCGTCCGGGCGCACCTGCACCGTCGCGCCGAGCTCCGGGTTGCGCCAGACGAAAATCTGCAGCTCGTCGAGCGGACCGATGACATATTGCTCGCTCGGCGCTTCGGTCTGCGAGACATAGGTCGCCGCCGGCAGCTGCGGACCGCGCGGCGGGCCCGCGCAGGCGGCGAGCACGGCAGCGCCGGTCAACAGGGCCAGCGTGCGGATGGTTCGGCTAGACATGGACGTTCACCTCTTCGGAACCCGCGCGGCCTCAACAGAGATCGCACAGACGGATTTTGCGCTTCTGGCATGCGCGAAAAGGGTGAACAGACCGTTAGTATTGACTGGAATCGGCGCCCGAAAGCACGGTTTCTCAAAACTTGGCCCTGTCCGGCAGGGTTTCGTCTCGATATGGTACGCTGAACACCTGTCGACGCGTTCAGATCAACAGTTCGCGTGCCGGTCCCTGTCCCAGGAAATTGGCCGGCGATGCGCTGGCACCGTAAGCGCCCGCACAGAACAGCGCGACCAGATCGCCCTCGTCCGCATGCGGCAGCATGGCGCTGTCCGAGAGGCGGTCGAGCGGGGTGCACAGGCAGCCGACCACGCTTTGCACTTCGCCTGCCGGCGCATCGAAACGGTTGGCAATGGCGACTGGGTAGTTGCGGCGGATCACGGTACCAAAATTGCCGCTGGCGGCGAGTTGATGGTGCAGGCCGCCGTCGGTAATCAGGAAAACCTCTCCGTGACTTTGCTTGCGATCGACGATGCGCGTCAGATAGACGCCCGCTTCACCGACAAGATAGCGTCCCAGTTCGATCGCGAAATCCGTGTCCGCCAGGCTGGCCGGGCGCGTATCAAGCTGCGCGCCGAGCGCGCGGCCGACCGCTTCCACGTCCACCGCCACGTCGCCCGGAAAATAGGGGATGCCGTATCCGCCGCCCAGGTTGACATGCGGCGGTGAGGCCCCCGCCGCCTCGGCCAGCCGCGCGGAAAGCGCGATGGTCTGGCGCTGCGCATCGATCAGCGCCTCGGCCTTCAGCGCCTGGCTGCCGGCATAGATATGGAAACCGCGCCAGTCCGCGCCGGCCGCGACCAGGCGGCGCACGAGCGCGGGCACCCGGTCAGCATCCACGCCGAATGGCTTGGCCCCCCCGCCCATCTTCATGCCCGATCCCTTGAGATCGAAACTGGGATTGACGCGGATGGCAATCTTCAGCGGCTTGCCCAAACGGTCCGCGATTGCCAGCGCACGGTCACCCTCCCCTTCGGACTCGCAGTTGAGCGTGACGCCGTGGACGATCGCCGCTTCAAGCTCCGCATCGCGTTTGCCGGGGCCGGCAAAGCTGATCCGCGCCGGATCGACACCCGCCGCCATCGCCAGTTTCAGCTCGCCGCCGCTGGCGATATCAAAACCGTCGACCAGCCCGTTCATATGCCGCAGCAGCGGACCGAACGGATTGGCTTTCATGGCGTAGTGGATTGCCAGCGCCGGCGGCATCGCGGCGCGCAGCCGGGTGAACTTTTCTGTCAGCAGCGCGCGCGAATAGACGAACAGCGGCGTCTCGCCGGCCTGCTCGGCGACATCGGTCAGCTTGACGCCGCCGATCGCCAGCGCGCCGTCCACGGCGTTGAAACCGGGCGGGATCGGTCCGGTCGGTTTCATGCCGCGATCCGGGCGCTCAGCGCCGTGCGGTCGATCTTGCCGTTGGCGTTTTTAGGAAAAGCGTCGAGCCAGACGACTTCGCTCGGCTGCATGAAATTGGGCAACACCGATTTCAGATGCGCCCGCAGCGCTTCCTCGTCGCCAGTACCGCGCGCGAACAGGACGATCGCCTCGCCCAGCGCATCGTGCTTGCGGCCGATCGCGCAGCTCTCGGCCACCGCGGTGCTGGCATCGGCGGCTTCCTCTATCTCCTGCGGGGAGATGCGGTTGCCGCTGGTCTTGATCATGGCATCGTCGCGCCCGATAAAATACAGCAGCCCGTCATGGCCGCGCTTCACCGTATCGCCGGACCAGACCGCGGTGCCGCCATAGCGCGAGAACGGCGGCGCGGGTTTGAAGCGCTGCGCGGTGCGCGCCGCATCGCGCCAATAGCCCTGCGCCACCAGCGGCCCGGCATGGACCAGCTCTCCGGCGACATCGGGCGCGGCCTCTCCGCCGCCGGGTGCCGCCACCATGATCTCGGCATGCGGAATCGCCGTGCCCATCGACGTGGGGTTGGAATCGATCAGGGACGGATCGAGACAGGTCGAACGGAACGCCTCGGTCAGCCCGTACATGGCGTAGATATCGGCGTCAGCGAAAATGCCGCGCAATTTGGCGACCAGCCCCGGCGTCAGCGCGCCGCCGCTGTTGGTGAGCCGCCGCATCGGGGCGACCGCCTCTGGCGTCCAGCTTTGTTCGACCAGTTGCACCCAGAGCGGCGGGACGGCGGCCAGCGTGGTGACGCCGTGGCGCGCGCAGGCCTTCACGACATCTATTGGCGTCAGATAATCGAGCGGAGCGACCGACGCGCCTGCCGCCCAGCTGCTTAGCAATTGGTTCTGCCCATAATCGAAGCTCAGCGGCAGCACCGAGAGCGTGACGTCATCCGCCTGCAGTTTCAGATATTCGGCCACGCTCATTGCGCCCAGCCACAGATTGGCGTGGCTCAGCATGACGCCCTTGGGCCGGCCCGTGGAGCCCGAAGTGTAGAGGATGGCCGCCAGATCGCCGCTGTCAGCATCGGTCGATGAGGGTGACAGCGCCGCGCCGCCGGTTTCCAGCGCCGCCCCGGCTTCCCGCTCGTCCGCCGCCCGCGCCGCGTGCAGATCGCCGTCTTCCAGCGTGCCGAGCCGCGCCCTGCCTGCGATCAGCAGCCGCGCGCCGCTATCGCCCAGAATATGACGGACCTGCGCGCGCTTCAGCAGCGGGTTGACCGGCACATGGATCAGGCGCGCGCGCGCCGCGGCAAGCGGCATCAGGCAGGCAATCTCGCTCTTTCCCATCCAGCTGGCGGCACGGTCGCCCGCGACCAGGCCTTGCGCCAGCAGCCAGGCGGCCAGGCGGCCGATACGGAGATTTAACGCCTCATAGCTTATGGCCCCCGTGCGCAGCCGCAAAGCGGGCGCATCGGCCTGCCCGCGCAGCGCCAGATGATCGAGCGGAAGGATTACGGGATGCGACATGAGCAGGTGGCAGAAGCTCCGCAAGGAGTGGAAAGAACGGCGGAATACGTGGCGTCCAAAGGTGAATATCACGATAATTTTGCCGATGCGAGCGCGCGTGTAGCGCTGTCCCGCACCGCGCAGCCGCGATTGTTTGATCGGTTGGATTGGCTGGCGCCGCTTCACGCCGCGGCCTTTGCGGACCGGCCCCTGTGCCTGTTGCGCATTGCCCAGCCGATCGGCGAGATGTGGCTGGCGCTGGTGCAGGAACGGCGCGGCACGCTGCGATCGCTGTCCAACTGGTACAGTTTCAGCTGGTCGCCGCTGTTTCACAGACTGGGCGATCCGGCCTTTCGTCTGCCGCTGCTGCGCGCCGCCGCGGCCGCGCTCCGGTCGCGGGCCCACGCCGTCACCCTGTCCCCGCTTGCCGAGGCAGACGCCGGCGATCTCGAGACCGCCTTCCGCGCCGAAGGCTGGCGCGTGCGCGTGGCGCCTTGCGACGAAAACCATATCCTGAGGCTCGAAGGCCGCAGCTTCGATGACTATTGGGCCGCGCGCCCCGGCAAGCTGCGCAGCACGGTCAAACGCAAGGGCAAATCCGGCGCGGTGACGCTGCGCATCCTGACCCGTTTCGACGCGGCGGCATGGGCCGACTATCAGACCGTTTATGCGCGCAGCTGGAAGCCCGAGGAGGGCAGCCCGAATTTCCTCAGGAACATTGCCCGGATCGAGGGCGCGAACGGCGCGCTGCGGCTGGGGCTGGCCTATATCGACGGCATCTGTGTCGCCGCGCAGTTCTGGACATGCGAGCATGGCCGCGCGCTGATCCACAAACTGGCCTATGACGAACGCCACGCCAAAGCCTCCGCCGGGACGTTGCTGACCCATGCCCTGTTCCGCCACGTGATCGACGAGGACAAGGTCGATCTGGTCGATTATGGCACCGGGTCGGACGCGTACAAGCGTGACTGGATGGAGGCGATGCGCCCGCGCTTTCGCCTCGTCGCGATCCGGCCGGGCCACCCGGCCAACTGGCCAGGCATGGCGCGCGCGGCGCTGGCACGGGTTGTGCGGCGGGCGGACAATGTCTAGGGGCGTCGCTGCAAAAGCGCACTGTTCAGGGGAATGTCAGCCTGTGGCCGATGATATGCAAGCCGACGCCGCGGTACGGTCGGTCCTGGTCGACGTGCTCGGCCTGGACGCCGGACAGGTGGCCGCGTTCGACGCAGATACCGAATTGTTCGGCGCAATACCCGAGCTCGACTCGATGGCGGTGGCCGGCTTGCTGACCGAGCTGGAGGACCGGCTGGATATCGAGATCGACGACGACGACGTGGACGCGGAAATTTTCGAGACGTTCGGCCAACTGGTCGCCTTTGCCGAGGCGAAGCAGGGCTGATGCCCGGCGCACTGCGCCACCTTTCCTACCCATTCGACGGACTTTCCGAACAGCTTCTGGTGGTCGACCCGCACGCACCGAATGGCCCGCATTCCCCGCGGGTGCTGATCGTACCGCCGCTGTTCGACGAGATGAACCGCATGCGCCGTACGCTGGTGCTGGCGATGCATAATCTGGCGCAGCGCGGGATCGGCAGCGCGCTCATGGACCTGCCCGGCGCGAACGAAAGCCTGGCCCCGCTGGAGACGCAGAGCCTTGCCTCCTGGCGCGCGGCGGTGGGCGCGGCGGCGCGCAGCTTCGCTATCGATGCCGCGCATGCTGACGCCGCCAATGCCGTGGCCCTCAATTCCATCCCCGCCAATTCCACC
Organism: Sphingomonadales bacterium; assembly: GCA_038234155.1. Classification (GTDB taxonomy): domain Bacteria; phylum Pseudomonadota; class Alphaproteobacteria; order Sphingomonadales; family Sphingomonadaceae; genus Novosphingopyxis. The sequence goes on from JBBSUT010000029.1 coordinate 20,584, forward strand.
GCCCCGCTTGTCATCGCTTCGGTGCGCGGCGGCTGCCTGATCGACGACGGCGCCGACGCAGCCTATCGCTGGCGGCTCTCGCCCGCCAAGGGATCGCGCTTGCTCAAGACGTTGCTGCGCACGCGCATCGCCGGGGAGCGCGTAGACGGACGTACCGTTACCGCGGCCCAGCTGATGGCGCTGGCGCAGGCCGGCCCGATAGAACTGGCCGGCAACCGCATCGGCCCGGACATGGCGGCGCAGCTGGACGGCGCGCTGCCCGCCCCGCTGCCCGCCACCGAACCGGCGCGCGCGGTGCAACTCGGCAGCGGCGCCGACTGCATCGCTGGCTCTGCACTGTGGCTGCGCGCCGAACCGGGCGAGGACGCCGCCATGGCAGCGGGTATTGCCCAAGATATCGCGCAGCTGCTGGCATGAGGCGCTTTGTTTTCTTCGATTGCGCCGGGGACCGGCTGGCCGGGACGATCGACGAGGCGCAGGCAAGCACCGGCCTGCTGATCATAAGCGGCGGCAATGAAATCCGCAGCGGCGGCCATTCTAACCAGGCGCGCCTCGCGGCCTGGGCAGCCGGGCAGGGCTATCCCGCGTTCCGTTATGACCGGCCCGGCATCGGCGACAGCGCGGGTGACAATCGCGGTTATCTGGAAGGCCAGGCGCCGCTGCGCGCCGCCGTCTGCGCGTTTCGCGCCGCCTGCCCCGCGATCACCCGCATCGCCGCGTTCGGCAATTGCGATGCCGCCGCGCTCCTGATCCACAGCATCGATACCCCCGGCATCGATGCGTTGCTGCTCGCCAACCCCTGGCTGGTCGAGCCTGCGGCCGACGCCCACGCAGTGAAGCACGACGCCCACGCAGGGACGCACGAGGCCCGGGACGACGCGGAGAGCAGGTCCCTGCCCTCCAGCGCCGCGATCCGCGCCCGCTATATCGCGCGGCTCGGAAACCCCGTCCGGCTGATGCGCGATCTTCTGGGCGGCGCGATCGATTTGCGCAAACTGGCGCGCGGGCTGGCCCGCATGCGCGCGGCGGACCCACCCTCCCCGCTCGCCGCGCGGGCCGCCTCTGCGCTGGAAAGTCTGCCCGTTCCGGCCACCCTTCTGATTGCGCGCGCAGACGCCACCGCGATCACCTTCATGGCCGCCTGGAAAAGCGCTGCATTCCGCGCCGCCCGCGCCAATGCGCGGCTTACCATGGCCCAATATCCCACCAGCTCGCACAGTTTTGCTGACGATGCCGCGCAGGCCTGGCTGCGCGCACACATCCTCGCGGCGTTACGGCAGGATTGACCGGCACGGCGGCCGCTTGGCGCTTCAGTCCTGAACGCGGCGCACGGCCACGCGCACGTCTTCTCCGCGCTCGTCCCTGGCCAGGAGGATGACGGGCGTGGATTGCGCGCCGGAATCCGGCATCGCGAGCGAATGTTCCTGCCGCGCGCGAAAATGCTCGTAATAGCGGCGGTCCGCGGCCGTTTCATTCGGTCTCAGGAC
>JBBSUT010000030.1:0-21274 GCA_038234155.1 Sphingomonadales bacterium
CGGCCATGGCGCGGCGCTCGCCCGCGGGAAAGCGGCCGATGACCGCGCGGATATGATCCGGATCGCAGCGGCAGCCCTTGGTCAGCGGTGTGCCCTGCTCGATGCGCACCTCGCGCTCCTCATGGAACAGGCGCCAGACCAGCGCCTCAAGCGGCAGGCCGGAATGGGCCAGTTCCTCAGGCTTCAACGTGTGGGCAAGCGCACGGACATGCTCCCATTCGGGATGGTCCAGCCGCACGTGCAGCCGCTCGCGCCCCTCTTCCCCCTCGGCAAGATGCTGCACCAGGAAGCCGCCGGACACCGTGCGTCCCTCCACCATCGCGTGCGCGGTGCGGATCAACGTGGGGATTTGTTCGGACTGCGCGAAATAATATTCGCACGCTTCGGCCAGTGACGAACCCTCCAGCGGCACTATGCCCTGATAGCGCCCGCCCGGCTCGTCCGCGCTCTGCTTGCGCCGATCGAAGGTGATCGCCAGATAGGCCTTGCCAAACAGGCCGAACAGGGTGGGTTCGGGCGGCAGCTGCGCCACCTTGGCCGCGTCGTACTGGGCATAGCCGCGCAGCTCCCCGTCGCGGTAATCGCACACCAGCAGCGTGACGGCGCCCTGGCCATTGTTGGCCTGCATGGTCAGCTCGCCGCCGGCATCCTTGAGCAATGATCCCAGCAGCGCGCACAGCGTCACCGCCTCGGTCAGCAGCGCGGCGATGGCGGGCGGATAATCATGCGCGGCCAGAATGTCGTCCAGGCTGCGTTCGAGGCGCAGCGCGCGGCCCCGCGCGCTGCGGCCGGGGATTGAAAAGCGAAGCGGATGGTCGGAAAATGTCTCGGTCTGGTCAGTCATGCCCCCAAGATAGTCAGAGCTGGCCGAAAACCCAGCGCAGGATGGATTTTTGCGCGTGCAGCCGGTTTTCCGCCTCGTCGAAGATCACCGATTGCGGACCGTCGATCACTTGCGCCGTTACCTCCTCGCCGCGGTGCGCGGGAAGGCAGTGGAGGAACACCGCGTCCGCTTTGGCGCGCGCCATCAGCGCGGCATCCACCTGATAAGGATGCATGGCGGCCAGCTTGTCATCGCCGTGTTCCTGCCCCATCGACACCCAGGTGTCGGCCACCACGATGTCCGCGCCCGCCGCCGCCTCGGCCGCATCGCGGTGGATGGTGATGTTCGCGCCGCCGGCGCGCGCGCGCGCGATGAAGCCATCGTCCGGATCATAGCCCTCTGGGCAGCCGATACGCACGGCGAAGTGCATCAGACCTGCCGCCTCGACAATGGAGTTGAGCACATTGTTGCCATCGCCCAGCCAGGCCAGCTGCAGGCCGGGAAGCGATTTGCCCTGCTCGACGATGGTCAAAAGGTCCGCCACGATCTGGCAGGGATGCGAAAGATCGGTCAGCGCGTTGATCACCGGCACCGACGCGCAGGCGGCCATCTCCTCGACATTGGCGTTATCGTCGGTGCGCAACATGATCGCATCGACATAGCGGGAGAGGACGCGCGCGGTGTCCGCCACCGTTTCGCCGCGGCCCAGCTGCATCGATCCGGCGTCCGCCACGATGGCGCTGCCGCCCAGCTGCGTCATCGCCATTTCGAAGCTGAAGCGGGTCCGCGTGCTGCTTTTTTCGAAGATCATCGCCAGCACATGGCCATCCAGCGGGCGATCCGTGTCGGATCTGCCTCTGGGCCAGCCCTGGCGCAGCGCCTTGCGATCGACCGCATCGGCCAGCATCGCGGCAATTGCATCGGCCCCGGCATCGGACAGGTTCAGGAAATGGCGGGTCATCAAAAAATCCTCCCTGAAAGGCAGCTATGGGTGGCAGGCCGCCACGGCAGGTGATGCTCCCTGTCCCTCCGGGCAAGCCGCAGGGGGCGCAGCATTACGCAGCCTTTGCTTCGGGCACGACATAATCCGCCGCGCCAGCGCTCAGCTTTTCCATGAACTCGGTGATATGCGCGTCCTCGATCACCAGCGGCGGCAGGACGCGGATGGTGTTGTCCGCAGCGGCCACGGTCATCAGATCATGATGGTCGCGCAGATGCTCGTAGAACGGGCGGCTCTCCACCTTCATCTTCAAGCCCAGCATCAGGCCCTTGCCGCGTACCAGCTCAAACAGATCGCCATGATTGCCGATGAACTGCTCCAGCGCGCCGCGCAGCCGCTCGCCCTTGGCCGTCACGTCGGCCAGAAAATCATCGTCCGCGATCACTTTCCACACCGCCTCGCCCGCCGCCATCGCCAGCGGATTGCCGCCATAGGTGGAACCGTGGCTGCCAAAGCCCATGCCGCGAGCCGCCTTTTCGGTCGCCAGACACGCGCCCAGCGGAAAGCCCCCGGCGATGCCCTTGGCCGTGGCCAGAATATCGGGCGTCACACCGTAATGTTCGTGCGCGTAGAGCTTGCCAGTGCGCCCGACGCCGCACTGCACCTCGTCCAGCACCAGCATGAGGTCCTGCTCGTCGCAGATCGCGCGCAATCCGCTGAGAAATTCCTGGCTTGCGGGACGGATACCGCCCTCGCCCTGGATCGGCTCGACCAGGAAGCCGGCGGTGCCCGGACCGACGGCGGCGCGCGCGGCCTCCAGATCGTCGAACTCGACATATGTGAAACCGGGCAGCAGCGGTAGAAAGCCGTTGTGCATCTTGGTTTGATTGGAGGCGCTGATGGTGGCCATGGTGCGGCCGTGGAACGCCATCGAAAAGGTGATCAGCTCGGTGCGGCCATGGTCGCCGTTGTCATGCTGGTGATAGGCGCGCGCGGCCTTGATCGCGCATTCCACCGCCTCGGCGCCGCTGTTGGTGAAGAACACGGTATCGGCGAATGTGCTATCCACGATATGTCGGGCCAGCCGCTCGCCCTGCGGGCTACCGTACATGTTGGACACATGCATCAGCTTGGCCGCCTGAGCCTGGATCGCCTCGATCAGCGCGGGGTGGCTGTGGCCGAGCGAGTTGACCGCGATGCCGCTGGCGAAATCCAGCAGCCGCCGGCCGTCTTCGGTGATCAGATGGCAGCCGTCGCCTTCCACCGGGCGCACGTCGCAACGCGGATAAACGGGCATGAGCGGGGTGATCGACATGAGGCGGCGGCCTTTCGCTGGAAACGGGAGCGGCGGCCGCGTGGGGACGCCATGGTGTGACGATAGACCCGGCGTTAGCGGGAATCAATTCCAGCGAACCAGCCCCAGATCCAGCGAACCAGCCCTAGAAAAGCCGCCCGCCATCGGGCACGCCCTGGCCTGGCCGCAGCAGCACGACATGGCCGTTCTCGTCGGGCACGCCCAGCGTCAGCACCTCGCTCCGGACCGGGCCGATCTGGCGCGGCGGAAAGTTGACCACGGCGAGCACCTGTGTACCCACCAGATCCTCCAGCCTCTGTCGCTCGGTGATCTGCGCGCTGGACCGTTTGATACCGATCGGCGCGCCGAAATCGATGCGCAGCTTGAACGCGGGCTTGCGCGCTTCGGGAAACGCCTCGGCCGCCACGATTGTGCCGACGCGGATGTCGAGTTTCAGGAAATCGTCCAGCCCGATCTCGTCCGCAGCCGCGGCATCGCTGTCATGGTTCATATGCATACAGGTCCTTTCCCCGGCCCTTACCCCCGATGGTCAGCTCTGGGGACCGCTGTGCTGTGGATATGCAGTTCGCCCTCCAGCGTGCGGTGAACCGGGCAGCGATCTGCAATTTCCATCAGTTTGGCGCGCTCCGCCTCGCTCAGCGATCCGCGCAGGTGAATGGCCCGGTCGAGCGCCTGGATGCGGGCGTCGGCGGCAACGCTTACTTCGCCATCCCTGGCATGATCGCGGGTATGTTCGAGTTCGACAAGCACCGATTCCAGCGCGATGCCCTTGCGGCGCGCATACATCATGATCGTCATCGAGGTGCAGGTGCCAAGCGCCGCCAGCAGCAGATCATAGGGCGTCGGCCCGTCATCCTCGCCGCCGCTGGCCTCGGGCTCGTCGGCGATGAATTCATGGGTGGCGGTACGCACGAACTGCGCAAATTTGCCGCCCGCGGTCTCGACATGGACCAGCCCCTCGAGCGCACGCCCGGTTGTCGCGGGTGTCGCGGGCCGGGCGGGGGCATAGCGCTCGAACCAGGGCGCGATCATCGCGGCAGCGAATTCGGCGGCGGGCTTCGCGGTGAGCAGATGATCCGCGCCGTCCAGCGCGATAAAGCTTTTGGGATGCAGCGCCGCCTCGAAAATTGCCCGCGCATTGTCGATTTCCACGATCGCATCGGTCGGCGCATGCATCACCAGCAGGGGCAGCCCCAAATCGGCGAGCCGCCGCGCCTGCGGCTGGTCCTTCGCCTGCGCAATAAAGCCGCGCGCCACCCGGAACGATCGCCCGCCGATCTGAACCTCGGCCTCGCCGCGCTCCTCGACGTCGCGCAGCTGATCGCCAAGCTGGCCGAGCACATGATCGACCGCAAACGGTGCGCCGATGGTTACCACTGCGCGGGCGCTGGCGATGCGCGATGCCGCCGCAATCACCGCCGCCCCGCCCAGACTGTGGCCAATCAGCAGTCCCGGTGCCATGCCCTGCGCCGCCAGCGCGTCCGCCGCAGCGACGAGGTCATCGACATTGGAGACGAACCCGGCATTGGCAAAATCGCCCTCGCTGCCGCCAAGGCCGGTGAAATCGAACCGCAGCACAGCAATGCCGCGCGCAGCCAGCGCCGCCGCGATATGCGTCGCGGCGCGGCTCTGCTTGGTGCACGTGAAGCAATGCGCGAACAGCGCCACCGCGCGGGCGGGGCCGTAGAGCGGCTTTTCCAACCGCCCGTCGAGACGTTGTCCGTCCGTTCCAGCGAAGCTGAATTTTTCCACGGCGATCATGGCATCCTCCGGCAAGTGATCGTTGACAAGCTACTCCACCGTCACCGATTTGGCGAGATTGCGCGGCTGATCGACGTCGGTGCCCTTGGCCACGGCGACATGATAGGCGAGCAGCTGCACCGGCACGGCATAGACCAGGGGTGCAATCAGCGGATGCACGCTGGGCATCTCGATCGTGGCCATCGCGCCCTCGCCGGCCTCGGCAATGCCTTCGGCGTCCGAAATCAGCACGATCTTGCCGCCGCGCGCGGCGACCTCCTGCATGTTGCTCACCGTCTTGTCGAACAGCGGGCCGGACGGGGCGATCACGATGACTGGGACCGACTCGTCGATCAACGCGATCGGCCCGTGCTTCATCTCTCCCGCGGCATAGCCTTCGGCATGGATATAGCTGATTTCCTTCAGCTTCAGCGCGCCTTCCATCGCCATCGGATAGTCCGGTCCGCGCCCCAGATAGAGCACGTCGCGGGCCGGGGCGATCAGCGGGGCGATGGCCTCGATCGCCGCATCGCGGCTCAGCGCGTCGTTCATCGCGGCGGGGGCCTCCTGCAGATGCGCGACGATGGCTTTCTCTTCCTGTGCCGTCATGCGGCCCTTCACGCGCGCGAAATGCGCGGCCAGCGCCGCCAGCACGGCGAGCTGGCAGGTGAACGCCTTGGTCGAGGCGACGCCGATTTCCGGCCCGGCGTGGGTCGGAAGCAGCAGATCTGCCTCGCGCGCCATGGTGCTGGTCGGCACGTTGACGACGACGGCGATCTTCTGGCCTTCTGCGCGCGCATGGCGCAGCGCGGCGAGCGTATCCGCCGTCTCGCCCGACTGGCTAATGAACAGCGCCAGCCCGCCCGGCTCCATGATCGGCTCGCGGTAGCGAAATTCTGACGCGACATCGATGTCGACCGGCACGCGGGCAAACTGCTCGAACCAGTATTTGGCGACCATCCCGGCATAGTAACTGGTGCCGCAGGCGACGATGGTGACGCGGCGGATCGCCGACACGTCGAACTGGATATCGGGCAAGGCTACGACATTTTCGAGCGGGCGCAGATAACTGCCCAGCGTCTGCGCGACCACCGTCGGCTGTTCGAAAATCTCCTTGAGCATGAAATGGCGATATTCGCCCTTTTCGATCGCGCCCGCGGTCACCCCGCTGTCGACGAATTCGCGCTCCACCGGCTGATCCTGCGCGTCGAAAATGCGGATATCGCCGCGACGCACGACGACACGGTCGCCCTCTTTCAGATAGGCAATGCGCCGCGTGAGCGGGGCGAGTGCCAGCGCATCGGAACCGAGATACGCCTCGCCCTCCTCATCGCCCTCGCCGCGCCCGACCACCAGCGGCGAGCCGAGCCGCGCGCCGATCATCAGATCGTCATGCTCGCGAAACAGGATGGCGAGCGCAAACGCGCCCTCCAGCCGGGGCAGCACGGCCTTGACCGCGTCCTCGGGACACAGGCCCGCCTCCACCTGCTCGGCGATTAGATGCACCACCACCTCGGTATCGGTCTGGCTCTCGAATGTGCGGCCGCGGTCCTGCAACTCGCGGCGCAGCGACTTGAAATTCTCGATGATGCCGTTGTGCACCACGGCGACGCCGCCCGAGGCATGCGGATGGGCGTTGTCGACCGTTGGCGCGCCGTGGGTGGCCCAGCGCGTGTGCGCGATGCCAGCAGATCCGACCGCCGGATCGGTCGCCAGCTTGGCGATCAGATTCTTCAGCTTGCCCTCGGCACGGCGGCGCTCGAACGTGCCGCCGTGCACCGTGCAGATGCCGGCCGAGTCGTAGCCGCGATATTCGAGCCGCTTCAACCCGTCGACCAGCCGATCGGCCACATCGCCGCGCCCCAGAATTCCGATAATGCCGCACATGGTGAATAAGCTTTCTTCAGAGAGTGTAAGGTATGCGGATGCCTGGCATCGCAGCCGGAAAATCCTTGGTATCGCGGGTGATGAGGACACGGCCACGAATCTGGGACGTGGCGAGCATGATGGCGTCGGGCGATTTCAGCCTTGGCCGTTCACGGCGAAGGGCGGCAACGCGATGGGCAATCTTATCGTCCATTTCATCCAGTCCGAATCGGCCGAGAAACTGAAGCGCATCCCGCACGGTGGCGTCGTTGCCCTCGGAAAGCACTTCAGTCCACACCATCCTGCTAATCCACATCCGCGCGCCGCTATTGGCGCCACGCGACATCATATCACGATATCGGGTCAAGCGTATTTGCACGCTTTTCAGTCGTGATAGACGACTTCGCCGCCCTGATCTTTTTTCGCGTAGCGTTCAGCCCTGTCGTAATCGATCGCGCTAAGCCCGGCCGGGCCGCAGCGATGATTCGCCAAAATCTTTTCGCCCTGCATCACCAGCACGCCGTCATCGAACGCGGGCTTGTTGCCCTTCGCGTCGAACCCCGTACGCATCATGCGGCTATAGACGACATAGCCGGTGCCCCTGCGTGAAAAACTCAGCTGCTGCTCGCCGCCGCCCGAATAGGGTACCGAAACGAAGCGCAGGCTGCCGTCCGAGCGCGTTTGCGGATAGATCAGCTCGCCTTCCTGCCCGGGCGTGCCGTAGCGATATTGTGCGAACCGCGGCACGCCGGCCTGCGCCGCGGCGCAGATCGACAGCGTCTTGCCGGTGTCCAGTCGGCAGGAAAAAATCATCGGTTCGCCCGGCGCGCACAAATCGGTCAGACCCGGCGTGGCCGCCGCCATCGGTGTGGGAAACGCCGGGCCTGGCCGCGCGCCGGTCCGCGCCGCAGCATGCGTGGTGACACCGTATCGCGCGCCGCTCGATGCCCGCCCGGACGAGCCCGAGCCCGCCGCCGCCGCCGCCGCCGCCCCAGCGGAAGCGGTGCCGTTCGATGCCGCATCCGGCCCCGCACCGGCCGGCTGATCGGGCGCGCAGCCCGCGATCAGCAGGATGCACGGCGTCATTGCGCGCAACCCGCGCCAGGCCTTGCACATGGGCGCCATGATCTCAGCTGCCCTTTTTCTTGCGCATGGTGCTGTTGAACCGGTCCGCCCAGCCTGGCTTGATCAGCTGCTCGCCGCGCACCAGCCGCAAATCGCCGTCGCCCACGTCGCGGCTGACCGTGCTGCCCGCCGCCACGATTGCGCCGCGCCCGATGCGCACCGGCGCGATCAGCGCGCTGTTGGAACCGATGAACGCGCCGGCGCCAATCTCCGTCTCGTGCTTGAACCAGCCATCGTAATTGCAGGTGATGGTCCCCGCGCCGATGTTCGCGCCCGCGCCAACGGTGGCATCGCCCAGATAGGTGAGATGGTTGGCTTTGGCCCCTTTGCCCAGCACCGTGTTCTTCATCTCGACGAAATTGCCAACCTTGGCGCCTTCCTCCATCACCGATCCGGGCCGCAGCCGCGCATAGGGGCCAACCGAACAGCCGCCCTTCACATGCGCGCCTTCCAGATGGCTGAAAGCGTGGATCGCCGCGCCATCTTCCACCGTCACGCCCGGGCCAAACACCACATTGGGCTCGATCGTCACGTCCCGGCCGATGACCGTATCGTGCGAGAAGAACACCGTTTCGGGCGCGATCAGCGTGGCACCATCGGCCATCGCCCGCGTCCGCCGCGCCATCTGCCAGTCGGCCTCCACCTGCGCCAGCTCCGCGCGGCTGTTGATGCCCGCCACCTCGGCGGCATCGGTCTCGATCACGGCGCTTTTCTGGCCGGGCAGCATGACGATATCGGGCAGATAATATTCGCCCGCCGCATTGTCGTCGCCGATCTGGTCCAGCAGCACAAACAGGTCGGTCGCGCGCGCCGCCATCAGGCCGCTGTTGCACAGGGTCACCGCGCGCTCGGCCTCGCTGGCGTCCTTATATTCCACCATCTTGCTGATGATCCCGGTGCCGTCCGCGACGATGCGGCCATAGGCGGCGGGGTCTTGCGGACGAAAACCCAGCACCACACAGCGCGGATCATCTCCGCGCCGCAACCGCTCGACCATCGCGCGCATCGTCTCGGCCCGCACCAGCGGCACATCGCCGTAGAGGATCAGCACGTCGCCCGAAAAACCTTTCAGCGCGTCATGCGCCTGGCCCACCGCATGGCCAGTGCCCAGCTGCTCGGTCTGCTCGGCGATGATTACGCCGCGGCCGGCCAGGCTGGCCTCGACCTGCGCCTTGCGCGCACCGACGACGACCACCGTCCGCTCCACGCCCAGATCGTCCAGCATATCAACCAGATGGTGCAGCATCGGCTTGCCCGCGATCGGGTGCAGCACCTTGTGCAGATCAGACTTCATCCGCGTGCCCGATCCGGCGGCGAGCACGACTGCTGCAAGCGGGCGGGCAGCGGGCGGGCGGGCGGCGGGCGGCAGGTCTGGGGTCAAAATTCGGTCTCCTTGCGTGCATTTCCTTCGCATGCCCCCCTTGCATAATCCAGCCGCTTGCGGCCATGTCCGCCGGCATGAACGAATTTCCTTTCGCCATTATCGGGTTCGACCTCGACGGCACGCTGCTCGATACCAGCGACGAGCTGACCGCGTCGGTCAACCACACGCTGGGCCTGATGGGCCGCGATCCGCTGTCACGCGATCAGGTGAAGCCGATGGTAGGTCTGGGCGCGAAACATATGCTGAAGGTCGGGATCAACCGGACCGGGTCCGAGGGCGACGATCACGATGCTTTGCTGCGCAAATATCTGCCGCAGATGCTGGACCACTACGGCGATCATCTGGGCAGCGGATCGCATCCCTATCCCGGCGTGATCGATGCCATGGACGCGCTGCACGACAGGGGCGTCCAGCTGGCCGTGGTCACCAACAAGTTTGAGAATTTTGCCGAAAAGCTGCTCGAGGCGGTGGGGCTGCGCGCGCGCTTTGCCTGCGTCATCGGCGGCGATACAATGGGTAAGGGCCGGTCCAAGCCGCACCGTGCGCCGATCGACGAGATGATCCGCCGCTGTCTGGAACGGGGCGACGGCGGCGCGGTGGACCAGACACGCGCCGCGTTCATCGGCGATTCGATTTACGATGTGATGGCGGCGCACAGCGCCGGCCTGCCCGCCATCGCGGTCAGTTTCGGTTTCCTGCACCAGCCGGTCGAGGAACTGGGGGCGGACGCGATCATCGATCATTACGATGCGCTGATCCCCACGCTGGAGCGGCTGGCGGCGCAGGCGGCTTGACCATCGGATACGCGCTGGAATCGGGGATCGGCATCCTCACCATCGATCGGCCGCTGCGCAAGAATGCGCTGCGGCTGGAGGATTGGGAAGACCTGGCCCGCCAGGCGGAGGAAGCCTGCGCATCCGACGCTGCCCGCGCCATCATCCTGACGGGCAGGAAGGCGAACCTGTTCTGCGCGGGCGCGGACATCCATGATATCGCCGCCCATCACCAGGATGCCGCGTGGCGGGCGCGCAAATATGCTGCGGTGCGCGCCTGCAACCGCGCCCTGTGGCTGTGCGACAAGCCCGTGATTGCGGCCATCGGCGGGGATTGCATCGGCGGCGGATGCGGGCTGGCGGCGGCGTGCGATCTGCGCATCGCCAGTCCGCAGGCGCGGTTCGGCGTGACGCCCGCCAGGCTGGGCATCGCCTATGCCCGGTTCGATACCGCGCTGCTGGTCGCCGCCGTCGGCCAGGCCGAGGCCCGCCGCCTGCTGCTCACCGCCGAACTGATCGACGCGCAAGAAGCCTGCCGCATCGGGCTGGTCCACGAGATCGCCGCCGATCCGCTGGCCCGCGCCAGGACGACCGCGCACCGCATGCTCGCGCTGTCGCCGCACAGCATCGCGGTGTCCAAACGGCATCTGCGCACGGTCATGCTGGGCGCGGCCGGAGCGATCGACGACGACCAGGACAGCGCGGCGCTGTTCCAGGACAGCTACGCGCGCGCCGGATTCGCCGATCGGCTCGACCGCTTCCTGCAGCGCAAAAATTGAACGGCTCCACGCCGCCGTGGCGCCGCTCGATACGCCAGCCCGCACATGTAGAGCCAATGCGAGCGGGTAACGATCAGCGCCGTGTGCAGCGAGCGGAACCTGCAAAAGCGGCTGGGCCGCAAACGGATCCGTCGTTCAGCGTTTGCGCCACTTGATCCACAGGTGCCGCGCCAGCATCGGCGGGGGCATGCGCATCCAGTGGCCGCGGATGGCAAAGGCCAAGCGCACGGTGCGGCCGGTCTGGCGGCCCCAGCCGTCGCGCGCCAGCATGCGTTTCTCGAACAACCGGTCCAGCATCTCGGGCGCGCCGCGCAGTTGGGCGTCCACCGGCGTGCCGTACAGCCGTTCGGACAGGCGCAGCGCGCGGCGCACATAGGGCAGCAGCTCGTGGCGCCGCGCGCGCACCGCCAGCGCGTCCCAAAAATTCGGTGTCTGGGCGAACTGGCGCAGCATTCGGTCGATATCCCACAGGTTGCGCAAGGCCCCGTCCATCTCTCCATCGGCGAACAGATGCGCGATCGAGTGGCAGACCATGTCCGCCGGCGCCAGCACGTGCAGCCCGTGCAGGGTGGAGAATTTGGCCAGCCGCAGCCCGCGCTGATCACCGTCCGGGCGCAGCGCAATGGCCGATCGCAGCATGGCACGCGCATCCGGCGTGGGCCGCGCAGTACGGGGCAGGATGGTGTGGTGCACATCGATCATGCGGTCCCGCTCGCGGTGGATCAGCGGCGGCAGCTCGTGCATCCAGCGGCGATAATATTGGTCGTCATAGGCATCCTCCTTCACCCATTCCCAGCCCGCCACCAGCAGCGCCGCCTCCACCTCGGGCAGATCCTCCTCGGCCACCAGAATATCCAGATCGCCGATCGACCGGCCCCGGCCGGCTTCCATGTCCGCCGCAACATAAGCGGTGCCCTTCAGCAGCACGGTCTTGCCTTCATACCCGGCCAGCGCGCGGCGGCAGCAATCGGCCTCCCACAAGGCGGCGCGTCGTTCCTGCGCGGCGCTCACCCTGGCATCGTGCAGTACACCGGCCACCACATCCGGCACCGGATGGGGCATTGCAAGGGGCGCGGGGCGGTCCTCCAGCCGATCGGCCAGCGCGCCGATCAGCCGCTCGGCGCGGGCGACGGCGATCAGCTCGTTCCACTGCCGCGCGCCGAACTGGCCCACGATCCGCGGATCGCGCAGGGCAGCGACGAGCCGGCGCGCCGCCCTCACGGTGCCTCCTCCCAAAGGCGCTCGATCAGCTCCACGCCCTCTTCTCCGTTACGGTAGTCGATCGCGCGAGCGGGCACCGTCTGGCAGAAATGCGCCAGCGCAGCGAAGCCCGCCTGCCCGAGCGCGACATAGTTGGTCGACGCCTGGGTGAGCCGCATGAACAGTTCACCCGGTGCCACCGTGCGCACCGCGCGCGCCTCGCCGAAGCGCGGGAACACAATCAGCCTGGGGGCTGCGGGCACGTCCATCTTTGCAATCGCGGCGGCGGGCGGTACCAGATGGCGGACATCGCCCTTGGGCGTGCCGCGCAGGCGCGGGCCCAGCCGCCAGTGCGGCACACGCTGCTCCATCGCGCCGATGCCCTCGTTCTTCAGGCTGACCAGGCGCGGAAAGGGAAGGATCGCTCCGCTTTCCTGGCTGGCGGCGGCGGCGGTCTTATCGTCCGCGCGGCGCCCCAGCCCAAGATCCAATAGCGCAAACTCGTCGCTCATGAAGCGCCAGCCGCCCTCGCCCAGCAAAGCGGCCATGGTGGATTTGCCCGATCCCGAATGGCCGGTCATCACCAGCGCGCGGCCGTCCTTTTCCGCGGCGCCCGCGTGGAGCAGCAGATGCCGCCGCCAACCCAGCGCCATTTGCATGTTCATGCCCATTTCCGCCGCGAGCAGCCCCTGAGCCAACGGCAGCGGCGCAGCGTCGGGCAGCATAAAATCCCCCGCGATCAGGACGGACGGGCGCACATAGCGCCGCCACGGGCGGGCGGGATCGAGCCGAACGGTAAAGTCCACCAGCGCGGGCTCGGGATAGTCGCCGTAGAGCCGGCGCAGCGCGTCGATCGGCGCCTTCCAAGCGGACCCGACGCGAAAGGCGGCCGGCCCCACGCGGACGCGGAACTCATGCACGGCGCGCCGCGCGTTCGATAAGGCCGAGCGTCTCCAGCTCGGCGAGCCGCGCGCCGATCAGCGCGTTGGCGTCGGTCGGCGGAAGATCGAAACGCTGCGCAAGGTTCACAGCGATGGCGGCCGCGCCGATCGGCCCGGCGCCCATGGCGGCCAGTATCTCGGGCACCGGTTCCATAACGATATGGGTGATGCCCGACCGCACATGATAAACCAGCGTCACGGGACCCAGCGGATGCCAGAGCAGCTCCTCATCGGGCACACGGGTATAGAGCAGTTCGCCATCCATCACGCCGCTTTGTCAGCGGGCGGAGCGGGCGGCGCAAGGGGGAAACGCGCCGCGATGCGCTTTAGCGCGGCATCTGCAGCGATGCGTAGCAGGTGAAGCCGCTCTGTCCGGCCTGCAGCCGGCGAATATAGTTCAGATAGGCCTGGTTCTGCTCGTAGGTCGCGCCGGGCAAGGTGCGGCCGTTGAGCGCCTGCTTCACTTCCTCACCGGTAAAATTGCGGCCGGGCGGGGGAAAGGCACCGGGGGTATCGGGCGCCACCAGCTGCCCGTCGGTAGCGATATACCGGCCCGTCTGCGTGCGGTCCGGCACCGGGATCTCGCAGTTCAGGATCGATCCGGCCGTCTGCGCCAGCGCCGGGCGCACGCTGACGATAGTGGACGCGGCGAACGCGCCCAGCATCAGCGCGCGGCGGCGATCGACCGGAGAAACGCGCTGCGCTTCTTTTTGCGGCCCGTTTTGCGCCGCGCCCTGCGCCCCGGTCTGCGCGGGGTCTGGCGATCCTTCCGGCTGTTCTGGCTGGTCGTTCACTGGCAGTTGTCTCCCACGCACTGGCTGTATCGCGCGCACTTGCCCTCCCGCATAGCTGCGCAGCCGGGCAATAGCGAGGGGGCGGGCAGGCACCGAAGTCCGCCGTCCGATCGCGGGACATTATGCCCGGCAAAACTTGCCAATATATTGCCGCGTGACAAGCTGTTATGGCCCCGGTCATGAGCCGTTTCTCTCCCCTGCGCCTGATCGCGGCGCTGCTGCTGCTGGTGGGCGGCGCGGTGATGGCCGGTCAGGTGCCAGACTGGCCGCAGCGCAGCTTCATCATGATCGTATCCGGAATGATTGCCATCTTCCTGGCTGCGGACCAGGGCGGCGGACGCGCGCGTGTGCGCCCGGCCCGGTCCGATCCGTCGCCGACCGGCCGGATTACCCATCATCCCGATTTCCAGAGCTTCATCGATGCCTCGGCGGACCCGGTCATGGTGGTGGAGGGCGCGCGCGTGACCAATGCCAACCGCGCGGCGCTGCGCCTGTTTGGCCAGAATGTGGTGGGCGAGAATGTGCGCACCGCCGTGCGGCATGCCGGCGCGGCCGAGCGGCTGGCCGATGCTGACGCGCGGCACGAAGGGCGGCCGCTGCGGTTGACCGGTATCGGCCTGCGCGATCAAAGCTGGGATATGGACATCCGCCGCATCGGGACCAGCCAGAAGATGGTGCATCTGACCGACCGCACGTCGAGCCAGGCGGCCGAGAAGATGCGCGTCGATTTCGTCGCCAACGCCAGCCACGAACTGATGACCCCGCTGAGCTCGGTGAAGGGCTTTATCGAAACGCTCAGCGAGCCGGACGCGGGCGGATCAGCTCCCACGCGCGAGCGGTTTCTGGCGATCATGGCGGCCGAGACCGACCGGATGCAGACGCTGGTGCGCGACCTCATGTCGCTCAGCCGGATCGAGGCGGAAAAATACCAGCCGCTCGAAACCAGCGTGGATTTGGGCATCATCGCACGCAGCGTGGCCGGCGAGCTGGCTGCCGGATCGAACGCGCGCGGGCGCGATATCGTGGTGAATGGCATTACCATCGATGGGCCGCTGGCGCCGTTGATGGTGATGGGCGACACCGCTCAGCTGCGCCAGCTGCTCTACAATATCCTGTCGAACGCCATGAAATACGGCCGCGCCGGCACGCCGATCCGGTTGACGCTGGGCCCGTCCCGGTCCGGATCGATGGCGCGGCTGATCGTGGCGGACGAGGGCGAGGGGATTGCGCCGGAACATATCCCGCGGCTGACCGAGCGTTTCTACCGCGTCGATTCGGGCCGCAGCCGCCAGCTGGGGGGCACGGGGCTGGGCCTGTCGCTGGTCAAGCATATCGTGGACCGGCACCGCGGCCATCTGGAAATCGCCAGCGAACAGGGCAAGGGCACCACGATCGCCGTCATGCTGCAGATTGCGCGCCCTGCCGACGGAGGCGCGCACGCCAGTAGCGGAGCTGACGGCGCCGCCAAACCCGGCCATGATACCGCCAATCTGTAACGCAGCTGTCACATAGTGGTCACCTGTAAGCCACCAGTCGGGCCTACAACGCGCAGCATGACCGGGCCGTTTCCGCTTCGCTGGAGGCGCGCGGCCGAATGCAATTGATCGAGGATTTTTTATGCTGAAGACATGGGCGATATTGGCGGCGACGGCTGCGCTGCTGGCAGGCTGCCAGGACCAGGCCAGCACGTCAGGCGGCGGCACGCGCGATCATATCGCGATGGTCGGCTCGTCGACCGTGTTTCCCTTCGCCAAGGCGGTGTCCGAGCGTTTCGCCAGCGGCGGCGCAGGGCGCACCGCCCCGGTGCTCGAATCGACCGGAACCGGCGGCGGGATCGAGCAATTCTGCGCGGGCGTGGGCCCAGGCACCCCGGACATCGCCAACGCATCGCGCCGGATGAAGCCGAGCGAGTTCGCCGCCTGCCAGAAGAACGGCGTGACCGACGTGGCCGAAGTGAAGATCGGCATCGACGGCATTGCGCTGGCCGAATCGGTGCGCGGTCCCAAATTCGCGCTGACCGAGAAGCAGATCTACGAAGCGCTGGCGGCCAAGCCCTATGGCATGGAACAGGCGGCCAAGACCTGGTCCGACGTCGATCCCTCGCTGCCCAACATCCCGATCGCGGTCTACGGCCCGCCGACCACTTCCGGCACACGCGATGCGTTCGAGGAACTGATCCTGACCAAGGGCTGCGAATCGGATCCCGCGATTTTGGCGCTGAAGGACAGCGACAAGGACAAACATGACGCGATTTGCCACGATATCCGCACCGACGGTGCCTATAAGGAACAGGGCGAGAACGACAATCTGATCGTCCAGAAGCTCGACAGCAATCCCGATATGCTGGGGATCTTCGGATACAGCTATATGGCGGAAAATGCCGACAAGGTCCGCGGCATCCCGATCCAGGGCGTCGCCCCCACATATGAGACCATCGCCAATGGCAGTTATCCCGGCGCACGCCCGCTGTTCATCTATGTGAAGAAAGCGCATGTCGGCAAGATTCCGGGACTGCAGGAATATGTGAAGGCGTTCGTCACGGCCGGCGCGAAGAACGGCTATCTGGCGCCGCTGGGTCTCATCCCCCTGCCCGATGCAGATCGCGCGGCCGCGGCGGGCAATGCCGATACGCTGACCAGTATCGACGCCGCATCGCTGGCCAGCTAGGCCGGGCCGCGCGGCCAGGAATGATAGACGGGGAATAGGGTAGACATGGCTGGAGCGGGTCTGCTCTTTCTGGTGCTCGGGCTGGGCTTGATCGCATGGATCACCGGACGCGCGCGCGCGTCGGCCTTTGTCCATGGTAATCGGCATGGTCACCGGTCCAACCTCAACAGTCTGCCGAGCTATCATGGTTGGTATCTGGCGCTGTTCGCGGTGGTGCCGGCGCTGCTTTTCCTGGCCGTGTGGAGCAGCATCGTGCCCGCGCTGCAGACGGACATGGTGCTGTCCGCGCCGGAAGCGGCCTCCCTGCCCACCGACGGCTTTACCCGCGCCTCGATCCTGTCCGAAGCCCGCGCCATCGCACACGGCACGCAGGATACCGCCTTCCAGCCGCAGGCCGGGCAGTTCGTGCCGCTCTACCGCGCCGCGATCGCGCATTATAACTGGATCGCCGGAGCGGCCACCGTGCTGCTGGTGTTTGCCGGCGGTGCCTATGCCTTTACCCGGCTGAAGCCCGATTTCCGCGCGCGCACCAAGGTGGAGCGCGTGGTGATGGCCGCGCTGCTGCTGGCCTCGCTCATTGCCATCGTCACCACCGTCGGCATCGTCGCCTCGCTGATTTTCGAAACGGTACGCTTCTTCCAGATGGTCAATCCGCTGGAGTTTCTGTTTGGCACCACCTGGAACCCGCAGAGCACCGTGACGCCGGGCGGCGACAACGGTTTTGGCGCAATCCCGCTGTTCTGGGGCACGGTGTTCATCGGCGCGATCATCGCCATGATCGTGGCGATCCCGCTTGGCCTCATGAGCGCGGTCTACCTCACCCAATATGCCCGCCCCGCGGTGCGCAAGTGGATGAAGCCCATCCTGGAGATCCTCGCGGGCGTGCCAACCGTGGTCTACGGTTATTTCGCCGCGCTTACCATCGCACCGGCGCTGCGCGATTTCGCCGCGACAATCGGCATTCCGGGCGCCTCGTCCGAAAGCGCGCTGGCGGCGGGCATCGTCATGGGCGTGATGATCATTCCCTTTGTCAGCTCCATGGCCGATGACAGTATTGCGGCGGTTCCGGGCGCGATGCGCGACGGATCACTGGCAATGGGGTCGACCAAGTCCGAGACGATCAAGAAGGTGCTGATCCCCGCCGCGCTGCCCGGCGTGGTCGGCGGCGTGCTGCTGGCCGTCAGCCGCGCGATCGGCGAGACCATGATCGTGGTGATGGCCGCGGGGCTGACCGCCAACATGACCGCCAATCCCTTTGCCAGCGTGACCACGGTGACGGTGCAGATCGTGCAATTGCTCACCGGCGATCAGGAGTTTGACAGCCCCAAGACACTGGCGGCCTTCGCGCTGGGCCTGGTCCTGTTCATTGTCACGCTGCTGCTCAACCTGGTCGCGCTGCGCGTGGTCAAGCGTTACCGGGAGGCTTATGAATGAGCGGCGATAAAGCCCCCGTTTTCCATGTCGACGGATCGCGTACCGCGCCGACCGACTGGACCAGCGACGCCATGCGCAAACGCATCGCCAAACGCTATGCCGCCGAGCGCCGGTTCAAATATCTCGGGCTGGCCGCGGTGGTGCTGTCGGCCTCGTTCCTCGTCTTCCTCCTCTGGGTCATGGTCGGCAACGGTATCAGCGGCTTTCAGCGCACCGAGGTACGGCTGGACGTCGATTTCCCCGCGCTCACCGGCGGCGCGCAGGCGGCATCGCTCACCGGCCCGCAGGCCGGGACGGCGGCCGCATCGATGGACCTGCCCGGCGTGGTCTCGGTCGCGATCGAGGCGGAATATGGCGACAGCGGCGCGCAAATCTTCTCCCCGGGTGCCTGGCAGATCGTGCGGAAGAAGCTGCTGGCCGAGCCGTCGTTGATCGCGGCCAAACGCACATTGTGGCTGCCCGCATCGTCCGAGCTCGATATCGCCATGAAGGAGAGCGGCAATGCCAAGACCGAGGCGCTGCTGGCCGATCTGCGCGGGAAAAACCTGGTGCGCACCGGCTTCAACGATACCTTCCTGACCGGCTCCGACGCTACCGATCCGGCGCAGGCGGGCATCTGGTCCGCGTTCAAGGGATCGCTGATGACCATGCTGGTCACCGTGCTGCTGGCATTTCCGATCGGTGTGCTGGCCGCGCTGTATCTGGAGGAATATGCGCCCAAGAACCGCTGGACCGACCTCATCGAGGTATCGATCAACAATCTGGCGGCGGTGCCTTCGATCATCTTCGGCCTGCTCGGGCTGGTGGTGTTCCTGAACTGGATGCACCTGCCGCGCTCGGCCGCTATCGTGGGCGGGCTGACGCTGGCGTTGATGACCATGCCGATCATTGTCATCGCCGGGCGCAACGCGATCAAGAGCGTGCCGCCGAGCATCCGGGAAGCGGCGCTGGGCATCGGCGCGTCGCCGGTGCAGGTGGTGTTTCATCATGTGCTGCCGCTGGCGCTGCCCGGCATCCTGACCGGCACGATCATCGGCATGGCCCGGGCGCTGGGCGAGACCGCGCCGCTGCTGCTGATCGGCATGCGTGCCTTCATCCCGACCGCGCCCGGCGGGCTGACCGATCCTTCCACCGTCCTGCCGGTGCAGATCTATCTGTGGTCGGACGAGGTCAATCGCGGCTTCGTCGAGAAAACCAGCGCGGCGATCATCGTGCTGCTACTGTTCCTGCTCACAATGAACGCGCTGGCCATTTATCTGCGCAACAAGTTCGAAACCCGCTGGTGACCGATATGACCGATAACGATGCAACCAACGATCCGCGCGCCCGCGTTGCGCGGCAGACCGGAGGCGCTTCGTCCGCAGCCGACGGACCCTTCCAGGCCACCGGCATGGCCGATCCCAAGATGTCGGCGCGCGGCGTTAACGTGTTCTACGGCGCCAAGCAGGCGATCAACGATGTGTCGATCGACGTTGGGATGGACAATGTCGTTGCCTTCATCGGCCCGTCGGGCTGCGGCAAGTCCACCTTTCTGCGCACGCTCAACCGCATGAACGACACCATCCCGAGCGCGCGGGTGGAGGGCGACATTCGCCTCGATGGCGAGGATATCTACGCGGCGCGCATGGACGTGGTGCAGCTGCGCGCGCGCGTTGGCATGGTGTTCCAGAAGCCCAATCCCTTCCCCAAATCGATCTTTGACAACGTCGCCTACGGTCCGCGCATCCACGGGCTGGCCGCGGGCAAGACCGAACTGGACGAGATCGTGGAACGATCGCTGCAGCGTGCCGGCCTGTGGAACGAGGTGAAGGACCGCCTCACCGACAGCGGCACCGCGCTTTCGGGCGGGCAGCAGCAGCGGCTGTGCATCGCGCGCGCCATCGCGGTGGACCCCGAGGTGATCCTGATGGACGAACCGTGCTCGGCGCTCGATCCCATCGCCACCGCCAAGATCGAGGAATTGATCCACGCGCTGCGCGGCCAATATGCTATCGTGATCGTCACCCACAACATGCAGCAGGCCGCGCGCGTCTCCCAGCGCACCGCCTTCTTCCATCTGGGCACGCTGGTCGAATATGGCGCGACATCGGATATCTTCACCAATCCGCGCCAGGAAAAGACCAAGGATTACATCACCGGCCGATACGGTTAAGATCGACCGACAAAGGACAGCGACATGAACCAGCAAGCCGGCCACACCGTCACGGCATTCGACGCCGAAATGTCCGATATTCGCGGCATGATCTCCGATATGGGCGCTCGCGCCGAGGCGGCGGTCGAGGCCGCCATGAAGGCGCTGCGTACCAACGATATCGACAGCGCGCGCATCGTTGTGGCGGGCGACAAGGCAATCGACGCGATCGAGACCTCGGTCGAGCGGCGCGTGGTGCAAACCATCGCACTGCGGGCGCCGATGGCCGATGATCTGCGCGATCTGGTCGCCGCGCTGAAGATGAGCGGCGTGATCGAGCGTATCGGCGATTACGGCAAGAACATCGCCAAACGGGTCGGCGCGCTGGAGGGACATGGTTTCCTCGACAGCAACGATCAGCTGTTCCGCATGGCCGATATCGCCGGCGAGATGGTGCGCATGGCCATGGACGCCTATGCCCGGCGCGATATCGACATGGCCCGCGCGGTCTGCGTACGCGACGATGAGGTGGACCAGATCCACAAGGACCTGTTCGTCGATTTCATTGCCCATGTTGCCAAACACCCGACCGACGCGACCGAGATCGCGCATCTGCTGTCGATCTCCAAGAACCTGGAGCGCATCGGCGATCACGCCACAAATTGCGCCGAGATGGTGTATTTCTCGCAGACCGGGCAAAGTCTTGCCGACGAGTTCGAGTGAGCATGCCGATGTTGAAGGGACTCAGGCGATGAACAAGCCCCGCATGCTGTTGGTAGAGGATGATGCCTCGCTGGCCGAACTGGTCCGCTGGCATTTCGAACGCGAGGAGTTCGAGGTGCGACAGACGCCCGATGGCGAGGAAGCGCTGATCATGGCACGCGAGCAGACGCCCGATATCGTGCTGCTCGACTGGATGATCGAGAACCTCTCCGGCATCGAGGTCTGCCGCCAGCTGCGCAAGATCGAGACCACGGCCAACGTCCCGATCATCATGCTCACCGCGCGCGGCGAGGAGGACGACCGAATCCGCGGCTTTGAGATTGGCGCGGACGATTATGTCACCAAGCCGTTTTCCCCGCGCGAACTGGTGGCGCGCGTCAACGCGGTGCTGCGCCGTGTGCGCCCTGCGCTGGCTGGCGAGACGCTGAGATTCGCCGATGTCGAGATGGACACCGTGGCCCACAAGGTGAAGCGGGGCGGCAAGACCGTGGCGCTCGGCCCCACCGAATATCGCCTATTCAAACATTTTCTCGAGCATCCCGGCTGGGTGTTCAGCCGCGAACGCCTGCTCGACAGCGTCTGGGGCCACGACAGCGACATCGAACCGCGCACCGTGGACGTCCACATCCGCCGCCTCAG
>JBBSUT010000031.1:0-20815 GCA_038234155.1 Sphingomonadales bacterium
CAAGGCCAGGATGGTGCGCATCACCAACGCCGGCCTGCAGGAAAGCCACGTCCACGATGTCGCCATCACCAGGGAAGCCCCGAACTACCCGACCCGTTGAGACCGGCTCCAGCCCCGTCTTCAAAAAGTAATTTTTTCGTCCCGACGGAACATTGGTCGGCGTTCGGCTGATCCGGACACTGGCTTATCCGTGGACTGGCTGATCCAGGGACTGGCTGATCGGGAGACAGGCTGATTTCCGGCGCATCGTGCAAAAAGCGCCACGTCAGATGGCCCATCGCGGCCAATCGGTCCGCAAACCGCTGTCCTACATCGACGCTTTTGCCTATATCCGCATCATGCCCATAAACATGCCCCAAATCCACCGTCCCAAGCGGTTGCTGCCGTTCATCCAAGGCGCCTGCCAGATGAATGATATTCTCTCTCTGGACTGTGTGAAGCGTGTGAAGCTGGCCCGTCCGGAGCGCTCGGTATGACGCCCGCAGCGCGTGTCCAGTCGGCGATCGAGCTGCTCGACGAGGTGATCGTGGCGGCGCGAGACGGCGGACCTGCGGCCGATGTCATCGCGCGGCAGTTCTTCAAGGCGCGCCGCTATGCCGGGTCCAAGGATCGGCGCGCGGTGCGCGATCTGGCCTGGAACGCCATCCGCCGCTGGGGGGATCGTCCGGCCAGCGGGCGCGCCGCCATGCTGGGCATGGCCGCGGCCCAACCCGAACTGACGGAGATGTTCGGCGCTGAGGGCCATGCCCCGGCCGCCATCGCCGCGGACGAGCCCATTGCGCACGGGCGCACCATCCCCGGCTGGCTGGTCAAGCGTTTCGCCGCGCCGGTCCGCCGCGATCTCGACGCGCTGATGGAGCGCGCGCCGCTGGATCTGCGCGTCAATCAGCTGAAGGCCGGTCGCGACGCGGTGCTGACCGAGCTGACCGAAATCGCCGCAGAACCGGTCGAAAGCGCGCCCAATGCCGTGCGGCTGCCGCCGGACAGCGACGTGCTGCGCACCGAGGCGTTCCAGACCGGCCGCGTGGAGATCCAGGATCTCGGCAGCCAGCTGATCTGTCAGGCCAGCGGCGCCGAACCGGGCATGACCGTGCTCGATCTGTGCGCCGGCGCTGGCGGCAAGACGCTGGCGCTGGCCGCGCTGATGCACAACCGCGGGCGTCTGGTGGCCGCCGATACCGACCGGCGGCGGCTGAGCCAGCTGCCCGGCCGTGCCGAGCGCGCCGGTGCCACCATCGCCGAGACGCTGCTGCTCGATCCGGGCAAGGAAGCGCAGGCGCTGGAGAGCCTGGCCGGCGCGTGCGACGTGGTGCTGGTCGACGCGCCCTGTTCGGGCACGGGCACGTGGCGGCGCAATCCGGAGACGCGCTGGCGGCTGACGCCCAAGCGGCTGGAAGCGGTGACGGCGCTGCAGGCGCGGCTGATCGATCTGGCGGCCACCATGGTGTCGCCCGGCGGCACGCTGGTGTACGCCGTGTGCTCGCTGCTCGATGAGGAAGGCAAGGGCCAGATCGACCGGTTTCTGGCCGCCCATCCCGGCTGGCGGGCGCGCAACGATGACGGGCTTCCCGGCGCACCGGGCCGCGTCCACGGCAACGGAACGCTGCTCGATCCGTCGCACGACGGCAGCGACGGCTTTTATTACGCGCGCCTATCGCCCACATGAGGGCATCACACGACAGCATTTGGGATCTGATCATGCGCTTCACACCTGCCGCCATTGCCCTCAGCGTGGCTCTTGCCATGGTCTCCAGCGGGGGCCTGTCGCAAACCGGGCCCAAGGTGGATGCGCGCGCGCTGGCGCTGGGCGACCGGGCGGCGGCGGCGGTGGCAACCGGCGATTACGAGGGGGCGATCGGCTATTACGAGACAGCGCTGGCGGTTGATCCGGCCTATCAGGACGCGTTCGTATCGCTCGCCGGGATCGCGCTGAAGCAGGATCTGGATGGCAAAGCGATCCGCCTCTACCGCGAGGCGCTGAAGCGCGATCCCAATGACGCGGTGGCACTGGCCGGGGAAGGCGAGGCGCTGGCCGCGCGCGGCGCGCTGGAGCGGGCGCGTGAAGACCTTGCCCGGCTGCGCCTGCTCTGCCGGGCCGACTGCAGCGCCGCCGATCGGCTGTCGATGGCGATCGACACGGCGGCAAGCGAGCCGGTCCGGTCGGCCGAAGCAGTGACACCCACGACCACGATCGACGATGCCCAGAGCGCGCAGGAACAGCCGTGATCGCGCGCCTGCGGTGATCCCGCGAGCAGTGCCGCCTAGCGTGCCGGCTAGAAGTCGTAGACCAGGCTGGCGCGGCTGAGCGTGTTGAGATCGACCCGGCCGGGCTGCGGTTCGGTCTGATAGTCGAGCGTGTAGGACAGCCGCGCAGAGAGCGCCCCGATCAGCCGCGCATCGAGCGCGGTGGTGGAGGAGAATGTGCTGTTGTCGGTGGCGATGAAGCTCTCGGCGCGCTCGGTCACCGTCAGACCGTCGGCGATGCTCCAGCGGCCGTCGAGCGCCAGCAGGCCGGTCAGCACATCCTCGCTGCGGCCGGTGCGGTACCGGGTGCGGCGATAGGCCGGCCCGCCCTTGAGCGACAGGCGCAGATCGGCGCGGTCGAGCACGGTCCAGCCCACGCCTCCGGACAGGGCGTAGCGTTGGGCGATGCCCTGGATGCGATCCCGCTCGAACTGGGCCTGGCCGAAGGCGAAGCGCCGATCGTCGAAGCGGTACTGGCTCTCCAGCGCGGCCACGGCCCGCTCGCGCGTGACCGTGCCGTTGCTCTTCTGATAGTCCACCTGGCTGCGCAGCTCATGCGTCCAGTCCGCCCCCTCGCGCTCGAGGCGCAGGCCGGCGTTCAGGCCGATGTCGCTGCTGTTGCCGGTGGTGCGCGAGAAGCCGAGCTGCCCCTCGCCGTCCCAGCGCTCGAACAGGTCGGCGTTGCGCAGGTCCGCCAGTTTGCGCTCCTGGACCTTGGTCTTCCAGCCGGACACCATCGCATCGATTGCCGCCGCCTGACCGGGCTGCGCCCGCTTGGCGTATTTGGCGACCGTATCGACTTCGCCGGCATTGCCGCCCGCAATCGCCGCTTCCAGCATGGTCTGCACCAGGTCGGCAGGCGGCGGACCGGAGCGCTGCGCCGCAGCCGAGGACGAAGCCATGGTGCCGGTCAGAAGCACCGCGGCGAGCAGGGGGTTCATAGCGCGCAACTTTGGGAGCGGATCAGATCAGCGGACCAAATTCTTCGACGATGTCCCGATAGAGCTTGCGTTTGAATGGAACGATAATTTGCGGCAGCTCCTCGGGATCGGCCCAGCGCCACGCGCGAAATTCGGCGTGCTTGGTGGCGATATCGACGTCGCCGTCCTCGCCTTCGAACCGCATCAGGAACCAGCTTTGCCGCTGTCCGCCGAAGCGGCCACCCCAGATCTTTCCCAGCAGCTCCGGCGGTAGATCATAGAACAGCTCCTGCCCGGCGCGCGCTACAATAGTAACCTTGGCCGCGGGAATACCCGTCTCTTCGGTCAACTCGCGCAATGCGGCGGCCTCGGCATCCTCGCCGACATCGATGCCACCCTGCGGCATCTGCCAGGCGTCGCTATCCGGGTTGTCGATGCGCTGCCCTACAAACACCTTGCCAGCCTTGTTGGCCAGCATGATCCCGGCGCACGGCCGATAGGGCAGCTCGATGGCGGTCGTCATGCATCGGCTCCGATATCGGCCAATGTGTCTTTCATCAGGCCGAACAGCTTGCCGACATCATGCTGCCCCGACGGGATGGCTTTGCGCAATCCGATGAAGCCGTGGATCGTGCCGTCTGCAACCATGTCACGCACCGGAACGCCGGCTGCGCGCAATTTGGCGGCATAGGCCTGTCCTTGATCGCGCAGGGGATCGAGCGAGGCAGTGACGATCACGGTTGGCGGCATGCCTTCCTGAGGCAGATGGAGCACGTCATTGCGATCGTGACCGACTTCGGCGGCATATTGCCGTCCGAACCATTCCATCGTCTCGCTGGTGAGCAGAAATCCTTCGCCGCATTCGCGCAAGCTCTCATAATCGCCTCCCGAATCCACCACCGGATAGATTGGAAACTGCGCGATCACCGGCACGCCCGCTGGAGAGGTTTTCAGCGCCATCGTGGTGACGATCGCCAGATTGCCGCCAGCGCTGTCGCCGCACGGGATCAGACCGGTGGGCTTGAACGGAAGCGCGGTGGGATTGGACGCAACCCAGCGCGCCGCGGCTTCGCAATCGTCTGGCGCAGCCGGAAACGGATGTTCGGGTGCCAGCCTGTAATCGACGGCCACCACTGGCAGATCCAGCGCCTTGGCCAGGCTGGTGCAGAACGGATGATGGCTCGCCAAATCGCCGATTACGAAGCCGCCGCCGTGGAGGAACAGGATAACCGCACTGTCGTCGCGACCGGGCCGGGCGTCGTAATAGCGCAGCGCAATTCGGCCGCCCGGACCCTCGCAATGCATATCGGTTATGACGGCCAGATCTTCTGGGGGAGCGTCTGCCAGCGGCGTAAGCATGGTGAAGGCTTGGCGCGCCTCCGTGGGCGTGCCTTCATGCGCGGCCTTTCCCCCCATCTGCTCGAGCATCTCGAGGAAAGTGCGCACATCGTCGCGCACGTGGAGATCGGCCATCATCGTTCCTTTCGTCTGTCAATATTGGTGTAAGTGGCGGCGCGGGCGCAAGCTGTCAAAATCTAATCGGCGAACCGCAGGATGGGCGCGGCACAGTTTTTCTAATTTGCGGAAGCGCGCCGGCTGTCCTACCTCCCGCCGTGATGGATCATGCAATAGGCAAGAAAGGCCGGACATGGCGACGGCGCTGAAAGAACAGGGCAAGGCGGAGAGCGCTGAGCGGATTGTGGTTCGCTTTGCTGGCGACAGCGGCGATGGCATGCAGTTGACCGGCGGGCAGTTCACGATGTCGTCCGCGATGGCCGGCAATGATTTCGCCACTTTCCCCGATTTTCCCGCGGAAATTCGCGCCCCGCAGGGCACGCTGTTTGGCGTGTCGGCGTTTCAGATCAATTTCGGCTCGACGGCAATCGAAACGGCGGGCGATCGGCCCGACGTTCTGGTGGCGATGAACCCGGCTGCGCTGAAGACCAATGTAGGGTCCCTGCGCGAGGGTGGTTTGATCATCGTCGACACCGGCGAGTTCGGGAAACGCAACCTCGACAAGGCAAAGTACGAGACCAATCCGCTGGAAGACGGCAGCCTTGCGCCCTATGATTTGCTGGCCTTCGACATCAGCGCGCTTACCCTAGAGGCGGTCAAACCCTTCGGCCTTGGCAATAAGGAGGCGCTGCGCAGCAAAAACATGTGGACGCTGGGGCTGGCGCTGTGGATGTTCGACCGGGACCGCCAGCCAATCGTCGACTGGCTCAACGCCAAGTTTGCCAAAAAGCCGGACATTGCTGAAGCCAATATCGCCGCGTTGAATGCCGGCCATGCCTATGGCGAGACGGCCGAGATTTCCGGCCCGCTTAAGCAGCACCGCGTCGACCCGGCACCGGCAGAGCCGGGACTTTACCGCACGGTCAACGGAGCAGAAGCGGCGGCGCTCGGCCTCGTCGCTGGCGCCCGGCTGGCGGGTCTGCCGCTGTTCTTCGGCGGTTATCCGATCACGCCGGCATCGGCGATCCTGCACCATCTGTCGCGCCTCAAGGAGTTCGGCGTTACCACATTTCAGGCGGAAGATGAGATCGCGGCGATCTGTTCGGCGATCGGTGCAAGCTATGCGGGGCAGCTGGGCGTTACCAGTTCATCCGGTCCGGGTATCGCACTGAAGGGTGAGGCCATGGGCCTGGCCATCATGACCGAGTTGCCGCTGGTCATTGTCAACTCCCAGCGCGGCGGTCCATCGACCGGGCTACCCACCAAGACCGAACAGTCCGATCTTTATCAGGCAGTCTACGGCCGCAACGGCGATGCGCCGATGCCGGTGGTGGCCGCGCGCTCGCCCGTCGACGTGTTCGATTGCGCGATCGAGGCGGTACGGCTGGCGGTGCAGTATATGACGCCCGTCATGCTGCTGACCGACGGTTATATTGCCAATGCCGCCGAGCCCTGGAAGGTGCCGGATATGGACAGCTATACGCCGTTCGAGGTTGAGTTTTTGGAGGGTGTGCCCGAGGGCGGTTTCCTGCCTTATTCGCGCGATGCCAAGCTGGCGCGGCCGTGGGTCAAGCCCGGCACGCCCGGCTTGACGCACCGCATCGGCGGGATCGAAAAGGCTGCGGGTACAGGGCATATCGATTATAGTCCCGAGAACCACGCCCGGATGACCGGCATCCGCGCAGCCAAGGTGATGGGGGTGCAGGATTCGATTCCCCATCAGCACGTGACACTTGGTGAGCCAGGTGGGAAGCTGGCGATGGTTGGTTGGGGATCGACTTTCGGGCCGATCCATCAGGCGGTGCGCCGCATGCGCCGCGACGGTTACGACGTCAGCCACATCCACATCCGCCACATCTGGCCGATGCCCGCCAATCTTGGTGATTTGCTGAAAGGCTATGACCGGGTGATCGTGCCAGAGATGAACACAGGCCAGCTCAAGACCCTGCTGCGCGACCAGTTTCTCATCGACGCGCAGCCGCTGAACAAGGTGACCGGCCAACCGTTCACGATCGCCGAGCTGGAATTGGCCATCCAGGAGGCCGAGTAATGCCCCGGGAGGTTCTAAAATGCCCGGCTTGATCGAACCAGACAATCCCAAGCCGAAACCCGTTCTGCCCCTGATCCTGATGCTGGCGGTGGTCGGTTTCCTGATCTGGAAACTATATTCCTAATCGAGAGTTAGCCCGATGAACGACATGACCCCCACCGTGACGACGCTGAAAGACTGGGAAACCGATCAGGAAGTGCGCTGGTGCCCTGGCTGCGGCGACTATGCCATTTTGAAGGCGGTGCAGCGCACGATGCCGCAAATTGGCGGCAACCCGGCCAATACCGTGTTCATATCAGGCATCGGCTGTTCCAGCCGTTTTCCCTATTATATGGAAACTTACGGCTTCCACACGATCCACGGCCGCGCGCCGGCGGTGGCGACCGGTGTAAAGCTGGCCAACCCCGATCTGGACGTTTGGATTATCACCGGAGACGGCGACGGGCTGTCGATCGGTGGCAACCACATGATGCATTTGCTGCGCCGCAATCTGGATTGCCAGATCATGCTGTTCAACAATGAGATATACGGCCTTACCAAGGGGCAATATTCGCCGACCAGCCGGGAAGGCACGACCACGCCGTCGACGCCGTTCGGATCGGTTGATCATCCGGCCGAGCCGTGCAGCTTCGCGCTGGGATCTGGCGCACGGTTTATCGCGCGCGGGTTCGACGTATCGAAAGATCTGCCGGACGTGCTGAAGGCTGCGCATGCGCACAAGGGCGCGGCCTTCATCGAGATATTCCAGAACTGCATCGTCTATAACAAGGACGTGTTCGGCGAGTTCACCGAAAAAAAGAACGCTGCGACCGGGCAGCTCTGGCTCAGCGATGGCGCGCCGATGTTGTTTGATGGCGCCGCCAAGGGGCTGAAACTCGATAATGCGACGCTGAAACTCACCGTGGTCGAGGTGACCGATGGTGATTGGCAGGCGGCAGGCGTGCGCGTCCACGATGTGACCAATCGCATGATGGCGCAGATGCTGGTCGAGATGCCTTTTGGGCCGTTCCCCAAGGCGCTGGGCGTGCTCTATGACGATCCGCGCGAGACGTTCGAGAGCGCGGTGGTGCAACAGATGGCGCTGGCCAGCGCCGGCAAGACACCTGATTTGCAAAAGCTCGTCAGCAAGGGTCAGACCTGGACGGTGACCGAGGATGGTCCCGACCTGTAACGCCGCTGCCGGCCGATGGATAATTTCACGCATTCGCTCACCGGCTGGGCGCTGGGTCAAACCGGTCTGAAGCGCCGGTCCGGGTTGGGCATGGCAGCGCTTGTTCTCGGCGCGAACATGCCCGATATCGATCTCGTGCTAGAGCCTCTGCTCGGCCTTCCCAGCATCCAATATCATCGCGGATTCACGCACGGCATCGGCGGAATTGTGGTCATGCCGTTCCTTCTGGCATGCCTTCTCTGGTTGCTCGATCGGTGGCAAAGCGGGCAGGGCAGTCGCACCGTGGACGCACGCTGGTGGCGGCAGTGGAACCGGCGTCCCCATGGCCGCGATACCGTGCGGTTCGGATGGCTGGTCGCGCTATGCTATCTTGCCACGCTGACGCATCCGCTGCTCGATTTCACCAACACCTATGGCATCCAGCTGCTGGCGCCTTTCAGCGAGCGCTGGTTTCATGGTGACACGCTATTCATCATCGATGTTTGGATCTGGTCTGCGCTCTCGATCGGCATCTGGCTGTCGCGGCGGTGGGAGCGTGCGGGCATATACCTGTGGCGACGGCCCGCCACGGCCGCGCTGATAGTCGTAGCCGGCTATATTGGCGCCAATGCCGCGCTCAGCGTCAAGGCGGAAGCCGCGACCCAGCGATTGGCGCAAGGATTTTACGGCGTGGACCCAGATTTCCTGATGGCGGGAGAGGTACCGGTCCGCTTCTGGCGGCGCGACATCATCTGGCGGCGGGGAACGGTGATGGGCCGAACTTCCTACAATGCGTTGATCGGCCGGATCGCCAATGTCGGAGAGCCAATCAGCACGCGGATGGATGATCCTGCGGTGGCGGCCGCCGCGCGCCAGGACGCAGGGTTGGCCGCTTTCCTCAACTGGTCGCTCGCCCCCGTCGCGCACATCAAGCGGACCGAGTCCGGCACGCTGGTGACGGTGGGCGACGCGCGCTTTTCGGACCCGCGCACCAAGGACGGCTTTTCCCGACGCGTCCTGCTCGACGATGGCCCGGCAACCGCCCGGAACTGGCTCTGATCTCATGGAGTTGCAATCATGACACGACCCGTCATCCTCTGGCTGCGGCGCGATTTGCGGCTGTCCGATCAACCGGCCCTGCGCGCAGCCGCAGCAGCCGGGCCGGTCATACCGGTCTATGTGCTCGACGACGACCGGGCGGGCGATCACCGGATGGGCGGGGCCAGCCGGTGGTGGCTGCATCACAGCCTGTCTTCGCTCGGCGCGGACCTGAAGACCACGGGCAGCCAGTTGATCCTTCGGCAGGGCGATGCCGTTTCGATCCTGTCGGCGATGGCCGAAGCGCATGATGTTTGCGCGGTCCACGCCCTGCGCCACTACGAGCCTTGGTGGGTGGAGGCGGAGAATGAGCTTGCGGGGCAGCTGGGTGAGGATGCCGGATTGGTCCTGCACGACGGCAATTATCTGAAGCCGCCCGGGAGTGTCACCACCGGTTCGGGCGATCCGTATAAAATCTATACGCCCTTCTGGAAGGCGCTGAAGGAGGCGATGCCGCCGGAAGATGCGATCCGCGCGCCGCAGCATATCGGCACACCGCAGATCTGGCCGGACAGCGACGATCTGGCGGACTGGAAGCTGCTGCCTACCCATCCCGCCTGGGCCGACGCCTTTGCCGACCGGTGGACGCCGGGCGAGGCGGCGGCGCGGCAACGCGTGACGGCGTTTCGAAGCCAGTCTGCCGCCTATGACGAACGGCGCAATCTGCCCTCACAGGACGGCAGCAGCCGGCTGAGCCCGCATCTGCATTTCGGGGAACTCTCACCCGCGTACGTCTGGCATCGTATCGCCGAAGCCGACGGCGATGGCACGACGTTCCTCAAGGAACTGGCCTGGCGAGATTATGCGCAAAATGTGATCATGCAGTTCCCGGACTATGGCACTACCGGCTATCGCGACCGGTTCGACGATCTGGAATGGCGCGATATTCGTTCGTCCACGGTGCGCGGTGAGTTCGATCGCTGGTGCCAGGGCCGCACCGGCTACCCCATTGTCGATGCCGGGATGCGACAGCTGTGGAACCACGGTTGGATCCATAACCGGGTGCGCATGATTTGCGCCAGCTTCCTGATCAAACATCTGCTGATCGACTGGCGCGAAGGCGAGAAATGGTATTGGGACTGCCTGGTCGATGCCGACTATGGCAACAACGCGGTCAATTGGCAGTGGATTGCCGGCACCGGTGTGGACAGCAATATGTTCGTGCGGATCATGGCGCCGCTCAGCCAATCGGACAAGTTCGACGCGGCTGGCTATATCCGCGAATATGTGCCCGAACTGGCCGATCTGCCGGACCATGCCATCCATGATCCGCAGGAAGCCGGGTGCAAGCCGCAAGCCTATCCGGCCCAGATTATCGGCCACAGGGATGCGCGCGAACGGGCGCTGTCGGCCTATAAAAAGATCAAGAATTAGGAAGATCAAGAATTGAGGAAGAAAAGCAGGCATTGCGCGGGGATTTACCGCATGCGGCGGCGAGGCCGGTAAGCCGACGCTTTTGATGGACAGCTCGCCGGCAGCGCCGTCTTGCCGGGCGGCTAGCGGCAATTGCGTTCGGTAGCACGATCCGGCATGAACGGTGCCATGAACGCGCCGGCGTCAGACAGGGCCAAGCACCTCACCAGACAGCGCATCGCGCTCGGCGGCGGCCTGCCGTCCCGTCTGCTTGCGCCCAGCATGCACCGCGTGCTCGATCGGCTCGATGCCGGGTTGGTCGAGGGCGGGATCGAGGCAACGCTGCCGGACGGCGCTTGTCGCATATTGGGCTGCCGTGCGCCCGGCCCCGTCGCACAAGTGGACCTGCGTGATTGGCGCGCGCTCCTTCGGCTCATGGCGGGGGGATCGGCGGGCTGGTATCGTGCCTGGGAGCTTGGGGAATGGACCAGTCCCGATCCGGTGCCGCTGTTCGATCTGTTCATGCGCAACCGGGTTTCGCTGGGCCAGGCGGCACGGTCGCGCGGACCGTGGAAGTTGCTGGGCAAGCTGCGCCACTGTTTGCGGGACAACAGCCCGGCCAAGGCGCGTCGCAACATCGAATATCATTATGATCTCGGCAATGATTTCTACGAACTCTGGCTTGACGAGACCATGAGCTATTCCAGCGCGCTGTTCGCCGAGGCCAAAGCGGACGATGACCGCGAGACCCTGGCCGGCGCGCAGCGGCGCAAGATCGACGCAGTGCTCGAACGGCTGGACCTGCGCGATGGCGCGCGGCTGCTGGAGATAGGCTGCGGCTGGGGCGGGCTGGCCGAACGGGCCTGCGGGCGCTTTGCCATCGACTATCGCGGCATCACCCTGTCCGCGCAGCAGAAGACGGCGGCCGAGGCGCGCACATCAGAAAGCGGGGCCAATTGCGGGGCCAGTGGCGCGGCCGGGTCGACTATGGTCTTCTCGCTAACGGACTATCGCGACGTGCTGGCCGTGGAGGGACCCGCCAGTTTCGACGCGATCGCCAGCGTGGAGATGGTGGAGGCGGTCGGGCAGCGCTACTGGCCTGCCTATCTTGACAGTATTGCCGCCAATCTGAAGCCCGGCGGACGGGCAGGTCTGCAATATATCTGCATCGCCGATGATATTTTCGAACATTACGCCGCCAGCGCCGACTTCATCCAGACCTACATTTTCCCGGGCGGCATGCTGTTGTCCGAAGGCCGCTTCCGCGCGCTTGCCAAAGAGCGCGGCCTGGCATGGGCGGATCAGCGCAATATGGGCGCAGATTATGCCCGCACGCTGAAGCTGTGGCGCAGGCGGTTTGATGCTGCGGTGGAGGCCGGCCGGTTGCCCGCCGGTTTCGATGCGCGCTTCGTCCGGCTGTGGCGCTATTACCTCCAATATTGCGAGGGCGGTTTTCGCGGCGGCGGTATCGACGTCGCCCAGGTAACTTTGATCAAGGAATAAACCATGCGCATGCCCAAGATCGCCGCGCTCGCTGCCGCTCTGCTGGCCGGTGCGTGTACGCCGCAGGCCATCCCCGCGCCCAAGGGTGCCCCAGCCGTAGCACGCGCCGCCGCGCTCGATCCGGCGGCCATGTCGGCTGAGGATCTGGCCGCCTTGCGCAGGACCAGCGCCGAGGTGCTGTTCTGGGATGAAGCGACGCGCGCGGCCAATTTCCGCCGGATGGAAACGCTGTTTCCCGGCACCAACGCCGCAGCTTCGCACCATCCGCGAACCCTTCCCAAAGGCACCGCGCTGCCGGTGGACGAAGCGCAGCTCGCGGCCTTCATGAAGGCGCAGCAGGTGGCCGGGATCATGCTGATACAGGACGGCAAGGTTCGCCTGGAACGCTATGGGCTGGGCATGACGTCTTCCGATCGCTGGACCAGCTTTTCGGTGGCCAAGAGCTTCACATCCACGCTGGTGGGCGCAGCGATCCGCGACGGCAAGATCGGTGCCCTCACCGATCCGGTCACCGGCTACATCCCCGAGCTGCTCGGAAGCGGCTATGACGGGGTGACGGTGGAACAGATCCTCACCATGACGAGCGGCGTGGCCTGGAACGAGGATTATACCGATCCCAAAAGCGATGTCGTCAAGCTGTTCAGCGATCCGGTGCCAGCCGGCATCGATCCCACCGTCGCCTATATGCGCAAACTGAAGCGCGAATATGCGCCGGGCACGAAATGGGAATATAAGACCGGCGAGACCAACCTGATCGGCGTATTGGTGCGCCGTGCCACCGGCGAACGGCTGAGCGATTATGCCAAGCGCAAGATCGTCGATCCGGCCTGGCTGGCGGGTGACCTGTTCTGGCAGATCGATACCGGCAGCGGCAACACCGGCGGTTGCTGTCTGTCGCTGCGGCTGGCCGACTATGCGCGCATGGGGCTATTCGCGATGGAGGGCGGCCAGGGCCAGGTGCCGGACGGCTGGTTTGC
Source organism: Sphingomonadales bacterium (assembly GCA_038234155.1). Classification (GTDB taxonomy): domain Bacteria; phylum Pseudomonadota; class Alphaproteobacteria; order Sphingomonadales; family Sphingomonadaceae; genus Novosphingopyxis. Next base: position 12,751 of record JBBSUT010000031.1, read on the forward strand.
CGCCGCCGGGCGGTCACAGACCGACATCGGCCGACCGGGATACGGCTATGGCTATCAGTGGTGGACCTATCCCGGCGGCGCATACGGCGCGCAGGGCATATTCGGGCAGGCGATCACCATCATGCCGGACAAGCGCATCGTAATCGCGATGGTCGCCAACTGGCCGCAAGCCAGCTCGCGCAAGTTGACGGCCGCACGGCTCGCCTATTTCGATCAGTTAGCCGCCGCCGCGCGTTGATATAGCTCCGATAGGGGCTGAAACTTCGTTTCGTGGCGAGAGCGGACGTATGTTTTGCGCCGGCCTTGCTGCGCAAGGGCCGGGGCCTGGCTTTAGTAGGTCTGGGTGCGCGCGGTGTCCAGGAGCCGCCCAATCAACCGAGTTTTGCGCTAGCCGCTCTATATCAGGGCTCACGGGCCGCGCTGTGTCCGCCACGATTGCTGTCCGGTGGTGGACCAACTTATCAAGAGAACGAAAAAGGGCGGAGCCTTGCGACCCCGCCCGTTTTTTCAATAAGATGTTTTGCAATCAGAAGCCGACCGACACGCCAGCCTTGAAGTAACGACCCAAGATACCGTTGCCGCCCTGAACTGGATTGTACAGGTGGGCACCATAAGTCACCACATCGATCGGAGGCAGGTTGTCAAACAGGTTCAGCACGGTTGTATAGAAGGTGAACCGGTCGGTTGCCTTGAAGCGGAAACCCAGATCGACGGTCACATATTCTGGAATGTTATCGCCGGTGGGCGAATAACCGGGGTTCAGGCCGCCGTCCTTATAGTCCGTGCCCTGATCCTGCGCCGACAGGTTGTAACCGTCGATGTAGTTGACCGTGGCGTTGATCTGCACCTTGTCGATCTCCACGCTGTTCAGCCAGGTAGCCCGGAACTTGGGTGTGCCGGTGCCAGCGGTCAGGTTGAAGTTGCCCAACGTCCCGTCGTAGCGCTCAGTGGTCCCATTGGGGAACGTGGTTTCCAAGCGCAGAATATAGGAGGCATCCAGGAAGCTGGAGAACTTCACGTCACCGAAATCATGACGCAGATTGATCGAGCCGTCGATACCGGATGTCTTGATGGTATCCGAGTTGATCAACTGGGACGCGACGAAGCCGACGCGCGGAGTGGCGCCGGGGTTGTTCACGTCAGGCGCATCGGCGGTTACGGTGAAGCCGGCCGGGATCGGCTGGCCCGTGTAATAGGCGAGCAGAGCAGGGGCGCTGCTGGGCGCCGTGATCGCGCCGGTTTTCTTGATGTTGTAGTAATCTACAGCGAACGACAGGTTGCGGATCGGTTCGAACAGGATTCCGCCCGTGAATGAGCGAGACTTCTCCGGCTGAAGATCCGGGCTGGCCAATGTGGTCAGACCGTAGGAACCCGAGCGAATGTAGGTCGGACAGGTACTGAAGGTAGCAACCGTGCAATTATATTGGCGAAGGAACGTGTCGTTAAACAGTGAGGAGTTGTTCGTGACGTAACCCGTCGTCGGCAGCGCATTGGATTCTCCGAAGGAAGGAATGCGGAATCCTTTCGAATAGGTGCCACGCAGCGCGAGCGCACGGATGGGCTGGAACTTGAAGCCGGCCTTGGGCGAGAAATAGTTCTGACCCGAGGAGTAGCTATCGTAGCGTCCACCGACGTTGATATCGAGGATATTGAGGATCGGGGCGTCGAGCTCGAAGAACGCGGCCTTGACCGTACGGTCGCCCGAGGTGCCGAACGCGTTCAGCGAGAAGTAACGCTGCGTCGGCCCGAACGAGTCCGGGTTGCCGCTGGGCGCGTTGACGGCTTCGTAGAAAATCGTGCCGCCCACACCGAGCTGCAGCGGACCGCCCTGAAGTTCGGCAAGGTTTGCGGTGACCACGGCCTGCAACTGATACAGATCCGAGCTGGCGTTGACGATGCTCGTGGGCCGCACAAAATCGTTCTGCGTCTGCGTGTTCTGCGATGGGTTGACGAAGTTGAACGTGCCTTGGGCAACAGCCGTCAGCAGATTGGCGATGTATACATAACCCTCGCGGCGACGCTCCAGATCGGTGTGTGACGCGGTGAGGCCAACATTGTACTTCACGTCGGGCGTGATGCTGCCGCGCACGCCGATCGCACCGCGATAGACGCGGCTGCGGGTCTGGTTGAAGGTGGTGGAAGACAGATCACGGCCGATCAGACGCGCCAGCTGTCCCTGGGCCGCGAACGGGTTGTTCGGGTTCAGGCGACCGTTGGTTGCATTGCAGCCGGTGTTGAGGCCGTTGGCACTGCCCACGCCATTGGCACACACATAGATCGGCAGCGTGAGCGGAAAGGAGCCAGCGGCCCTGTTTGCTGCGCTGCTTGCCGTGGAGAACTGCGGGAAAAGCACACCGGTGGGTGCCGTGCCGTAAAACACAGACGGAAAACCGGTGTAGCTGGAGGTGCTCTGCTGAAAGTTTACCTCGCCATAGGCTTCCGAATCGACGCCGAAGGTGAAAGTGGCGCGGGCCGAGCCGCCGAAGCGCTCGATCTGCGGTGTGATGACGCCATATTCGTTGGTGAAGTCCACGTTGCAGACCTGCTGCGGCGCGGTGGCCGTGGTGGCCAACTGCGCGGCCGTCAGCTGCGTGAACGACCCGGTCGAGCAGGCACCCAAGTTCTGGAAACGGCCCTGCGCCGCAGTGTTGGTGGCGTTATAGGGACGAACCAGGAAGTTGGCGGCCGTTGAAAGGCCATTGAATGCCCCACTCGCGTCGATGCCGCTCAGCGTGTTGTTTGGGCCGGGCGTGCCATCCGGACCGCTCAGCGTGCGCAGATCGTCCGAGTTGTAGGGGAAGGGACGATCCTTGGCCTTCAGGCTTTCGCTGCGATAATAAAAGCCGCTGACATAGGCGTTGAAGCCGTCATCCAGCAGATCGCCATGGCCTACGGTCAGGGACAGGCGCTGCGTGGCGGCATCGCCGCGCTCGGAAATGCCGGCCTCCGCGCGGCCACCGACGCCCTGATACTCGCGCTTGGTTATGACGTTGACGACGCCGGCGATGGCATCGGCACCGTAAAGCGAGGAAGCACCGTCGCGCAGCACTTCGACCTGGCTGACAATATCGTCAGGGATCGTGTTGAGATCGACGAAGTTGCGCGTGCCGTCATCAGCCAGCGGATAGTAGGACGTGCGCAGGCCGTCGAACAGCACCAGTGTACTGTTGGTGGACAGGCCGCGCAGAGACACGGCCGATGCACCACCGGCAAACGCACCATTGGCAGTGAAGCTGTTGGTCAGCGCAGGGCCATTGTTGGACGCCAGCTGCTGCAGGCCTTCTTGCACAGTGCTAATTCCGCGCTGTTCAAGATTTTCGGCGGTTACCGTGGTCACCGGCGAAGGCGTCTCGGTATCGGTTCGCGTGAACAGCGTTCCGGTGACGACGATCTCATCTGCGGCGTTCGCCTGATCATCAGCCTCGTCGGTCGTGGTCGCGGTTGTGGGGCTGGTTGCCGGCGGCGCGGCGGGCGTCGTTTGAGCGAGGGCGGGGCTGGCGAGAAGTGCCAGTGGTGCCACGCCAATGCGCAGAGCCAGAATATGTTGTTTGATCACCGTAAGATATCCTCTTTTTTGCCGCTTGAATAAACGGCACAGACCCGAAAAATTTGTTTCGTCGCCAGCAGCGTTAGCGTCGGAAAACGAGATGGCACTGCCCGTGCGGCCGCCGACCGCTTTCCGCAAAGAGAATTTGCGAAGGAACGATTTTTCCCGTTAGCCTGTTACTTGTGTGTCACAGTTGCGACCGTCGCCGGTTACTCCCGGAAGGAAATAACGGCGGCGGCGCTATGCCTGGCAACCAGCCTTGTCGAAATCTGGGGGAACGCGCGGCAAAGGACATTATCGATCGCGCGGCGTGCAGTTTGTTGCGCAAAATATACAAAGTATACGCAGGTACGTTGCTCAGCGGCGTTCGTTTCCGTTCTTGTCCCGTGCGCCGGGAAGCGCCTGAGGCTCCTTCGCCTCGTTGCCGAGCACCGGCTGCGGCAGCATGGTATCGGGCGGGCAATCGCCTTCGCCCGGTAGTATCTTGGTCCAGGCCTGCTCGCCCTCGCGCATGTCGGCCAGCGCCTTTTCGGCCAGCGCCTTGTCGGCGGGCCAGGGCGGTTCGGGCAGACCGCGATGGCGCACCCAGCCCTGCAGATCGTCCAGCGGCGCCCAGTTGAGCGGATCGCGCGCGCGCAGCATGAACTGCAGATGGCGGTTGTCGAACTTTTCGCGGAAACCGACCATCTTGCCCTGATGCCAGACCTGTTCGCGCACGCCGTTCACCGCGCGGTCGAACGCGGTGGTGACGAGCACATTGGTCGCCGCCCGCAGCGCCTCATCCCACGCCTTGCGAATATGGGCCGAGTCCGGCTGCGCATAAAGCCTGTAGGCCGATGCCCGCGTCAGCCCGACCAGCTGGCAGGCATCGGTGATGCTGCCGCTGGCGCGCAATTCCTCCAGAAACGCCTCGATCCGCGCGGTGGTCCAGCCGTCATGGCGGCAGCGGCGCGGCGGCGGCGCGTCGATGCCGATCGCCGCCAGCTCATCCGGCGTGCAATAATAATAGCCCGCCACCGTCCCGTCCGCCTGCTTTGGCGCGTTCTTGATGCGGTCGTGCCGGGGATCATAGCTCGGCAGCGGAACGGGGCCGTCATAGCAGAGCCCCGCCAGCCCATCGGGGAAATAGATGTTCGGCCAGTGCCCGTGATCGGACCAGATGCGATCGACGAACTGTTGCAGCGGCTCCCCGTCACGAGCCCCCATCTCGGCATCGGCGAGCGCGTCCGCCCGGGCGGCGGCTTCCGCGGGGGTGAGTTCGGGCTCTTCGTATTCGTCGGAGTGGGTGGACGGGCGATGTGTTTTTGGTTTGTTCCTCATCTGACAGGGTAAGGCAGAGGAAACCCTACTTTGCAAGATGCGCAAATGAGCAACCGCGAGCTAGTGCGCTATCATTGCCGACCTATTGGACGGAAACGCCGAGCGGAGGGCAAGCATCGCGAGCACTATTTGGAAAGCTCTGTCATCAGAAAATTGGCGCTGCGGGTGAGCATGTCCTTACGCGCCGATGAATCATCCAAATAATGATCGAGATCCGGATATTCGACCAACTGGACCGGCTTATCGGCGTCCTTGAGCTTGGCTTCCATCAAGCGGGACTGGTCGATATCGACATTCACGTCCTTTGTTCCGTGGAACAGCAGCACTGGAACACTGATATCTTCGGCGTGGCGCGCGGGTGAACCCGCCGAGATATGAGGGCCCGAGCCAATATAATCCCGCGTCAGCGCGTAATCCGACCAACCGCGCGATTGTCCCTTGAGCATTTGTAGGTCCGTCACCGGAGCCACGGCAATGATCGCCTTAAACAAGCCGGGGTCGGTCACTCCGGATTGCAGCGCCGCATAGCCACCGTAGGACCAGCCAAAAATGCCCATTTTAGCGGGATCGGCGATGCCTTGGGACACAAGCCATCGGCCGGCATCGTCGACATCCGCAATCGCGGTGCGCCAGGATTGAAAGCCGTTCTTCTGAAACCAGTCATCGCCATATCCCGCCGAGCCGCGGAAATTGGGCTGAAGCACCGCATAGCCGCGATTGGCGAAATATTGGACGAGCCAGTCAAATCCCCAATAATCGCGCGCTTCAGGACCGCCATGGGGCAGCACCAAAGCGGGAAGGTTCTTGCCGTCGCTCCCCGGCGGTAGCGTGAGGTAGCCGGGGATCATCGTACCATCGGCGGCGGGATAGCTGATCGGCTTCACCTGCGCCATCGCGACATTTTCAAGTTCGGGCCGGACCAGCAGCGTCTCGTTCAGCACGCCGCTATTCCGGTCCAGCACATAATAACGTCCCGGGTCCTGGTCACTGCCCGCGAAAATCAGCAATTTGGATTCGTCGTCACTGGCATCGATGATGTTGACCAGCGGCAGGCCGGGCAAAGCTTTGGACAGGGATTCGCGCAGCGCCTCCATTTCCTTGTCGAAATAGACGCCATAGCTGTAATCGCCGTCGATCGTTGCCCCCACAACCCGTTTGCGCCTACCGATCTTGATCAGGCTGCCGACATCGATTCCTGCTTGCTGTACAGCTACTTCCTTCGCAAGCGTGCCGTCCAGCGACACGCGGTAGAGCACACGCTGACCATCTTGTCGGCTGTAAGCATAAGCCAGGTCGAGCACCGGATCCACGGCAACGGGGTAGAGACCCTCCCGAGTTGTCGAATCATACTCGCTGAAGCGCTTCCAGGCGTTTGAGTCCTTAGTCCGGTAATAATAACGGGTGACACCGCTATCCTGCCTGGTGGCCCCCACGATTTCGCGTTCGCCCTTGATGCGTATATTGCCCTGGCCATCGCTGACGAAATCTACCGCATCGCTGTCTGGTGCTTCCACCGTCCTGCTCTTGAGCGTCACCGTGTCGATCGAATCGACGCCCATGCCCTCCAGTTTATTGCCGATATGGCTGCCAACTTTCGTGGCCGGAATATAATTGCGCTCCATCAGAATCATATTGTCCTGACCGGGCAGCCAATCGACCACCGCGCCACCGTAAAGCTGCGCGTAATGCTGATTACCGCTATCGCGATTGCTAAGCAGCTTTGTGGCCGTGCCATCGTCGCTGATCGCCAGCACGCGTGAAACGACCACCAGATCGCCATTATAATCTGCAACGGTGTAAACCGTGCAGACCAGACGATAGTTCGATACGAAGTCACACGATCCCAGACGTTCGTTAACGCCGTCAGCGACGATGACACGGCGCAGCGCGTTGTCCGATAACTTTGCGACGGCCAGTTCGGAGCCTTGTCCCTGAACGGGCAAGACGACTGCGATCTTGGACCCGTCGGGTGAAAGACTGATGGATTCCACACCCTCGCGAACCCCGAATTTCGACGCCGCTTCTGTCACTGGCATATTTCCAGACAACAGCAATAATGCCGCAACTGCGAGCAATGATCTCTGCATAATCCCCCCGAATCCGTAAACGCCTGCCTTTCGACAGTGATTTCAGGCTCTTATAATAAACGCCAGATCCAGCCTTTGTGAAGCCGTCTTTTGTTCAATTATAGTCAACCCTCAACCCGCATCCTGAACCCCGTCTCGAATCCGCTCGCCAGCGACTCCGCCACCGCGTCTGCCACCACTTCGGGCGGCTTGACGCTTTCCGGCTCCTCTCCCGGATAGGCGTTTTCGCGCATTTTGGTGCGGGTGGCGCCGGGGTCTATGATGGCGGCGCGGATCGGGCTGAGGCGTTTGACCTCCTGCGCGTAGCTTTGCACCAGCACCTCGAGCGCGGCCTTGCTGGCGCCGTAAGCTCCCCAATAGGGGCGCGGGGTTTGGCCGACGCTGCTGGTGAGCGCGATCAGGCGGCCGGCCTCGCTGCGGCGCAGCAGCGGATCGAAATTGGCGATCAGCGATTGCTGCGCGACGATGTTGAGCGTGAGCAGCTTGTTGAACTGCTTGCCGTCGATCTGCGTCACCGGGGTCAGGCTGCCGAGCATGGCGGCGTTCAGCACCAGGAGATCGAGCCGGTTCCAGCGCTGCGCAATCGCGCTGGCCAGCCGCGCGATACTGTCGCTCTCGGTCAGGTCCAGCGGGGCGATGGTGGCCTGGCCGCCAGCCGCAAAAATCTCGTCCTCGACTGCTTCCAGCTCCTTCGAGGTGCGCGCGGTGAGCACGACATGCATGCCGTCCCTGGCGAGCCGCCGGGCCAGCGCCGCGCCGATGCCGCGCCCCGCGCCGGTGACGAGCGCGACCTTTTGGTCTGGGGCAGGCTGCTGTGGGGTATCGGTCATGATTCAGAGAGTTTCCGCTTGGTTGAAGTCGCAGGAGCAAAGTGCATAGTTCAAGAACAAGTTATCACCCTCATCCCGGCTCTCTCCCGGGGGGAGAGCGGGAAAGGTCTCACTGCGCCGCCGCGGTCTCGAGCAGATCAAGCTGGTCGGGGCGTTCCAGCGCGTCATGATCGGTTAGCTTGGTGGGATAATCGCCGCTGAAACAGGCGTCGCAATATTGTGGGCGATCGCCCTGGCGACCGGCCTCGCCCAGCGCGCGGTAGAGTCCGTCGATGGTGAGG
>JBBSUT010000032.1:0-20106 GCA_038234155.1 Sphingomonadales bacterium
ACACTGCGATCGAACCGAACACCGTCTGCTTTTAATCCAACAGCAAAACATTGTCCTACATGCGATATTCCTGCCAAGTTGGGACCTCGCGCTTTGACAATTGCGCCAGCTGCTCTGCCACGGCAGCACCATCTGGCGCGCACAAATTGCTCGCCCGCGACATGCACCTGCGTATACTTTGTCACTTTTGCGTCACTTCGTAACAGACGTTGGACATTATCAGTCTGCCACATCGGGCCATGGCAGCCTGTCACTCGGCGATGTTGCCAACCGTTGGCAGATAGCGCGGCGGCACGCGGGCGTGGCTCGCGCGTTCATAGGCGTCGCCCGCCTGCAGCAGGAAATCGTCGGTCCAGGCTGATCCGAAGAAGCTGATGCCCACGGGCAGTCCGCCGATCAGGCCCATCGGAACGGTCAGATGGGGATAGCCCGCCTGCGCCGGCAAGCCGCTGGCGCTGGGCCCGGTATAGGCGTCGCCCTTGCCCAATGTGGAGAGCCATGCCGGGCTGCGCGTGGGGAGCGCCAGCACCGTCACGCCGTTGTTCGCCAGCATGCGATCGATGCCCATGTGCCCGGCCAGCCGCTTGGCGGTGTCGCGCGCCTTGATATAGGCGGGATCATCCAGACCCTTCTGCTGCTGCGCTTCCAGGAACAGCGCCTGATCGAAATATTGCAGTTCGCGCGCGCTGTCCGCTTCGTTGAACGCGATCAGATCCGCCAGCGTCCTGGCGTTTACGCCCCCGTCCGGCATCATGGTCGGCAGGCCTTGCAGATAGGCCGCGATATCCGCCTTGAACTCGGTCAGCAGAACCTGGAACTCGGCATCGCCCAAGCCGTCCAGTCCGGTGCGGCTGTCCTTGATATCCACGATGGTGGCGCCCTCAGCGCGCAACAGGCTGAGCGCCTGCTCGAACTGGGCGCTCAGCGCCGCGTCGTCGCCCACACGGTCGCGCGGCACGCCGATCTGCAGGCCCTTCAGCACATCGCGGCCGAGCAGGCCGACATAGTCCGAGACGCGGCCCTGTGCCGCTGCCGTGGCGGGATCGCCCGGATCGACGCCGGCCATCGCGCCAAGCATGATCGCGGCATCGCGCACGCTGCGCGTGATTGGCCCCGCGGTGTCCTGGCTGTGGCTGATCGGCACGACGAACCGGCGCGAGACCAGTCCGACGGTGGGCTTGAAGCCGACCACGCCGTTGGACGATGCGGGGCAGGTGATCGAACCGTCGGTCTCCGTCCCCACTGTGCCCGCGGCCAGGCTGGCGGCGGCGGCGGCAGCGCTGCCGCTGGACGATCCGCAGGCGTTGCGGTCCAGCGCATAGGGGTTGCGCGTCAGCCCGCCCACCGCGCTCCAGCCGCTGGTGGAGTCATTGGAGCGGAAGTTGGCCCACTCGGACAGGTTGGCCTTGCCCAGGATCACCGCGCCCGCTGCGCGCAGCCGTGCCACCAGCGGCGCGTCGCGGTTGGTGACGTTGTTTTCCAGTGCGTAGGAGCCGGCGGTGGTCGGCACCGGGCCCAGCGTTTCGATATTGTCCTTCACGATGACGGGGATGCCGTGCATCGGCCCGCGCACGCGGCCGGCAGCGCGCTCGGCATCGCGCGCCCGCGCTTCGTCCATCGCGCCGGGCAGCAGCGCGATCACGGCGTTGAGCATGGGCCCGGTATCGTCGACCGCCGCGATGCGATCGATATAGCTTTGCGTGATCGCGGCGCTGCTGGCCGCGCCCGATGTCATCGCCGCCTGCAGTTCGGTGATCGATTTCTCCTCGACCGGATAATCGGCAGCCGGATAATCGGCGGCTTTATAATCTGCGACTGGCGCGGTCTGTGCCATCGCCGTTGCGGCGACCAGCGCCAGCGGAGCGGCCAGCAAGTTCGCAAGGAGGGCGGCGCGCATCAGGCGTCTCCCAGCCGGGCGAGTTCGCCGTTGCGGTCGCGCGCGGCTTTCAGCACCTCGGTCAGCAGCGTCACCAGACGCTCGTCAGCGTCGAGCACGTTCATCCCCTCGCGCGTGCTGCCGCCGGGGCTCGCCACCTTGTCGGCCAGCACGCCGGGAGCGTCATCGGCCTGCACGGCCAGCGCCGCCGCGCCTTCCACCGTCGCCAGCGCCATGCGCGCGGCCTGATCGCGGGGCAGGCCCAGCCGCGTGGCCGCTGTCGCCAGCGCGTCGGTGAAGCGATAGACATAGGCCGGGCCCGACCCGGCCAGCGCGGCGACCAGATCCATGTCGCTTTCCTGTGCGATCCACTCCGCGGTGCCGATGGCGTTCATCCAGCGGGTCAAGGCGGCGCGCTCACCCTCGCTCAATGCTTCGGAGTAGAGCCCGAGCGGCGATTTGCGCAGCGCCACGGCCAGATTTGGCATCAACCGCACAGCTTTGGCATCCGGGAACAACCGGTTCAGCGCGGCGATCTCGATGCCCGCAAGGATGGAAATGAGGATCGTGCCGGGCGCGATGGTGCGGGCGATATCAGCAGCCAGATCGCCCAGCATCTGCGGCTTTACGCCCAGCAGCACGATGGCGAAGGGCGCGGGCGGCGGTTCGCTGACATGGGCCACACCGTCCGGCACGCCGCCGGAATGCGGATCGAACGCGGTGAACAGGGCCGGGTCGGCGCCCGCGCTGATCCAGCCCTTGAGGATGGAGCCTGCCATATTGCCGCAGCCATAAGCCAGAAGGCCGGTCGGAAAATCAGTCTGTTCGTTCATGGCGGCGGGTGTGCCATGGCCCGCGGATGGCATCAAGCGCTGCGAGCCCGGCCCAGCATGTGTCCGATCCGGGCATGGCCTGCTCCGTGCACAGCCCGAACACGGAGCGCCCCTGCGTCAGGCCTCGCCGGCGGTGTCGATCAGCGCGGCGTCAATCGCCTCGCGCGGGGTCTTGCCGCCCCACAGAACGAACTGGAATACCGGGTAGAACCGCTCGCATTCGTCGATGGCGGCATCGACGATCAGCTGCGCCTGATCCAGCCCGAGCATGCCGTTGGGGCCGAGCAGCGCGCCGTGGCGCATCAGCAGCATGCCGTTGGCCGACCACAGATCGAAATGGCCGAGCCACAGCTGCTCGTTCACCAACCCGATCGTCTCGTACATCGCGGGCCGCATCGGATCGGGCACGGTGATGTCCGGCATCACCAGCACCTGCACCACATTGTCGTCCTCGCGCGCGACGATGCGAAGCTGGTAGCTGGCCCAGCTGCCCTTGACCTCGGTGACCAGCTCGTCCTCGCCCTCCATCTCGCACGACCAGCCGCGCGCCTCGAACAGCGCGCCGAACATGTCGACCGCCGGGGCTTCGCTGTCATCCAGCTCGGTCATGTCCTCGTCATGCCGCTGCATGGCCATCCTCGGGATCGGGCGCGCTTGGTCAAGCGCAGACCGCGAATCTGATGGCCTGCGGCAGTTTGGGCAAGGTCAATCGCCCCGCTGCCGATATCCTCTGGGGACCTGCTGTGGAAAAGGACGCCGCTTACAGGGCGCCCGGGCCGTCTTTTTTGGGCTCGGCCGTATGCGCGCTGCCCGGCGCGGCGGACCCGCCCTTCAGCGGCGCGGCTGGCTGGGGCCTGTCAGACTGGGGCACGTCAGACTGGGGCCCGTCAGACCGGGACTGGTCATACCGGGACTGGTCAGATGCCGTGTCGCCACGCGCCGCGCCGGCGTCCATGGCGTCCAGCCGCGCCTTGAGCGTCTCCACCTCTTCGCGCGCCTTGGACGCCATCGCCTTGACCGCGTCAAACTCCTCGCGGCTCACGAAATCCATGCCGCCGACAAATTCGCGCGTACGCTCCTTGAACGAGGCCTCGGCCTCCCGGCCCATGCCCGCGACGGTGCCGGCCATGCCGTTCACGAATTTGACGAGATCGTCGACGATACGGTTTTCGCTCTGCATGGCGGGTCCTTCGCTTGAAACTGCGGCGACCCGGATCGGGCCGCCGGGCTTATATCTGGGTACGCACGGCAGGCGCGTAAAGGGTTTCTGCGTCCGGGTTCAGCCGGTCGATCTGGAAATTCAGGATCGCGGCGAAGCAGAGCCAGGCCAGATAGGGCACCAAAAGCCAGGCCGCGAGCGCGCGCACGCGGCCGAACAGGAAGGTGGTGGCAAGCGCCAGCGCCAAGATCAGCAGGATCCAGTAAAAAGCCGTAGACACCTGGTGCATGCCGAAGAACAGCGGGGACCAGATCAGATTGGCGGCGAACTGCAACGCGAACGCCCCCACGGCGGGCCAGCGCATCGCGGCGCGGCGCGCGTTCAGCACCATGGCCAGCGCCAGGCCCTGCATCAGATACAGGATCGGCCAGACAATCCCGAAGACGAAGCCGGGCGGCTGGGCGGCGGGACGCTGCAGCGCGGCGAACCACACGTTATCATCGCTCGATCCGGCGATCAGGCCGGACATCAGGCCCAGAAGCATCAGCAGCGGAATGGTCAGCAGCGCCCAGCGCAAGAGCGACATGCGCAGCTGTGATCGGGATGCCAGTTCGCTCATATGGGCGGCTCTTCTTGGTCGAGAGGGCGGGTTTTTCTTGGTCGAGAGGGCGGGTTTTGGTCGAGAGGTCGGGGTCGATCCCCGCTTTAGCCGCGCGCTGGCCATTTATCCACAGCGCTTTGCCCCGGAACCGCGCGCCGCCGCCGCCTGACCCGGCATGGGACGCCCGGCGCCCGATCGTTCATCCGCTGGACCCCGAACTTTGCGCCGATAACTTTGCGCCGATGAGGAACTCCACATTGCCGCTGGGCCCCGTGATCGGGCTGCGATCGATGCCGAGCACGCGCCACCCCTGCGCGGTCAGCCAGTCCGCCACCTCCTCGCACACCCGGGCGTGCACAGCCGGATCGCGCACCACGCCGCCCTTGCCAATTTCGCCGCGGGCCGCCTCGAACTGCGGCTTGATCAGCGCCACCAGCGCTGTGTCCGCGCGTGCGAATGTCAGCGGCACCTCCAGCACCTTGGCCAGCGATATGAAGCTGGCATCGCACACGATCAGGTCCACCGGCTCGGGGATATGCCGGGCGGTCAAAAGACGCGCGCTGGTCTGTTCGTGCACGATGACGCGGTCGTCCTGCCGGATCTTCCAGGCGAGCTGGTTGGTGCCGCTGTCCACGGCATAGACGCGCAGCGCCCCGCGGCTCAGCATGACGTCGGTGAATCCGCCGGTCGAGCTGCCGACATCGATCGCCGCGGCGCCCGCCGGGTCGATTGCGAACCGGTCCAGCCCGTGCGCCAGCTTGATGCCTCCGCGCGATACCCAGGGATGGTCGCGCCCGCGCACCTCCACCGCGGCGTCGATCGGCACCAGCTGGCCCGATTTGGCCGCCTTCGCCTCGCCAATATACACCAGCCCCGCCATGATCAGCGCCTGCGCGCGGGTGCGGCTCTCCGCCGCCCCGCGTTCCACGAGCAGCTGGTCCAGACGTGTCTTTTTTCCGGTCATCGCGGCAATCGGCCTAGCCGCCCTTGGCGCGCGATGCCATAAGCGTGCATCATGCCGCGCACCTCGATCCGTTTCGCCCCGTCCGCCCCGTCCGACTCGGTCCGCACGTTGGCGCGCAGCGTTCCGCTCACCGTGCTGGCGCTCACCCTGTCCTGCTGCGTCGCGCCCCAGCGGGAGCAGGCGCCGGAAGCCGCCCCCGTCGCCAGGCGCACCGCCGCGGCGCCCGCCCCGGCACCGCAGCCGAGCCCGCTGGCCGAAGCGACGGGCGCATGGACCGAACGGCCGGCCACGCCCGGCGAATGGATCTATCGCCGCGATGCGCGCGGCAGCCTGGCGCTGTTCGGCGCGGCGGGGCAGGACGCGCTGCTCACGCTGCGCTGCGAACTGCCGGCGCGGCGCATCTATCTCACCCGCGCGGGCGCAGCAACGGGCCCGGCTCCGTTCACGATCCGCACCACATCGGGCCTGGGCAGTTTCACCGCGCAGCCGACCGGCGGCACGCCGCCCTATATCGGCGTCGCGCTGGCACCGACCGACATCATATTGGACCGGATGATCTACAGCCGCGGGCGTTTTCTGGTCGAAGGCGGCGGTGCGCCGCTCATCGTGCCGAGCTGGCCCGAGATCGCGCGCGTGACCGAGGATTGCCGCGGCTGATCCCGCGCGCTCCGGCCGATCCCGCCGGGGGCCTCGCACTTGTCACGCAGCGTCGCTATATCGGCGGCATAATGAACCACTGCCTGAGGGCCCGATCATGACCGCTGACAATCCATCGCTGCGTCCCTGGCGCGATATCGCGCGCCGCCAGAGCCGCCAGATCATGGTCGGCGATGTGCCGGTGGGCGGCGATGCGCCGATCACGGTGCAGACGATGACCAACACGCCGACCGACGATGCCCGCGCCACGATCGACCAGATCCGCCGCTGCGAGGAGGCGGGCGTGGACATTATCCGCGTGTCCTGCCCCGACGAGGCTTCGACCGCCGCGCTGAAACAGATCGTGCGCGCGGCGCGGGTGCCGATCGTCGCCGACATTCATTTCCATTACAAACGCGCGCTCGAAGCGGCCGATGCGGGCGCGGCCTGCCTGCGCATCAATCCGGGCAATATCGGCTCGGCATCGCGCGTCAAGGAGGTGGTCGACGCGGCCAAGAGCAACAATTGCGCGATCCGCATCGGTGTGAACGCAGGTTCGCTCGAGCGCGATCTCCTCGAAAAATATGGTGAGCCCTGCCCCGAAGCGCTGGTCGAAAGCGCGCTCGACCATATCAAGCTGCTGCAGGACCTGGATTTTCACGAATATAAGGTTGCGGTCAAAGCGTCCGACGTTTTCCTGGCCGTCGCCGCCTATTTGCAGCTGGCCGATGCGGTCGATTGCCCGCTGCATCTGGGGATCACCGAGGCGGGCGGCCTGATCGGCGGCACCGTCAAATCCGCGATCGGCATCGGCAACCTGCTGTGGGCCGGGATCGGTGATACCGTGCGCGTCTCGCTCTCCGCCGAGCCCGAGGAAGAGGTGCGCGTCGGCTATGAAATCCTGAAGACGCTGGGCCTTAGAACCCGCGGCGTCCGCATCGTTTCCTGCCCGTCCTGCGCGCGCCAGGGGTTCGACGTTATCCGCACGGTGCAGGCGCTCGAAGACCGGCTGAAGCATATCAACACGCCGCTGTCGCTCTCGGTGCTCGGCTGCGTCGTCAACGGTCCGGGCGAGGCGCGCGAGACCGATATCGGCCTCACCGGCGGCGGCAAGGGCAAGCATATGGTGTATCTGAGCGGCGTGACCGACCATACGGTCGAGAGCGACGCGATGCTCGATCACATCGTCGGGCTGGTCGAGGCCAAGGCCGCCGAGATCGAGGCGGCAAACGCAGCGCAAGCCGAGCCGGTGGCTGCCGAGTGAGACGAAACCGATGAGCATTTCGATCCGCGCGGCGACGCCCGTCGACGTCCCCCATATCCTGCGCTTCGTCGAGGAGCTGGCGGCGTTCGAAAAGGCGCCGGCGGACGCGGTGAAGGCGACGCCGGAGCGGTTGCACGACGCGCTGTTCGGCGACCATCCGGCGGGCGAGGCGCTGATCGCGGAGCATGACGGCGCGGCGGCGGCTTTTGCTTTGTTCTTCCACAATTTCTCGACCTGGGAGGGGCGCAAGGGGCTCTATCTTGAAGACCTGTATGTCAGCGAGGCCCGGCGCGGGCTTGGGCTGGGCACCGCCTTGCTCGCGCGTCTCGCCGAGATCGCGGTGGAGCGCGACTGTGCGCGGTTCGAATGGGTGGTGCTCGACTGGAACGAGCCCGCGATCCGCGTCTATGAACATCTCGGCGCAAAGATGCAGCCCGAATGGCGCGTCATGCGCGTCGAGGGCGATGCGCTGAAGGGGTTCGCCAGCCCCGCTGCCTGATGCTCCACGTCGTCCACCACGCCGATTACATGGCCCCGCCGCCGACCAGCGGTGCGTTCAAATTCGACAAATATCAGCTCGTCATGGCGGTGCTGCGCCAAAGCGGGGCGGCGATGACCGAACATGCGCCGCCGCCGATGCCGCGGGCGTGGCTCGCCGCGGTGCATGACCCGGCCTATGTCGACAGCGTGCTCGCCGCCGCCGTTCCGCGCGACAAGGAACGGCGGATCGGCTTTCCCGTCACGCCGCATATCGCGCAGCGCGTAACGCATACCAATGGCGGCACCTGGCGCGCCGCGCATCTGGCGCTGGAACATGGCTATGCCTCCAACAGCGCAGGCGGCAGCCATCATGCGCTATTTGATACCGGCGCGGGCTATTGCGTGTTCAACGATCTGGCGGTGGCCGCCAACCGGCTGATCGCGCAAGGCGACGCGGCGCGCATCCTGATCGTCGATTGCGATGTACATCAGGGCGACGGCACCGCATCGCTGACCGCGGGCCGCGCGGATATTTTCACCTTTTCGATGCACGCCGAAAAGAATTTCCCCGTGCGCAAGGCGCGCTCGAACCGCGACCTCGCGTTGCCGGACGGCACCGGTGACGATGATTATATGGACGCGCTGTCCGCGCATCTGCCGCGCCTGCTCGATGATTATCGGCCCGATCTGATGCTCTATCAGGCCGGTGTCGACCCGCATCAGGACGACAGGCTGGGGCGGCTCGCGCTGAGCGACGCCGGGCTGGAACGGCGCGATCGTTTCGTCATCGCGCAGGCCCGCAGCCGCGGCGTGCCGGTGGCCAGCGCCATGGGCGGCGGCTACGGCACCGACCAGCGCGTGGTGGCGCAGCGCCACGCCAACGCCATGCTGGCCATGGCCGATGAGAACGCCCGCTTCGCCGCGCCGCCGGTCCATGCGCAAAAACAGATGCCGGCATAGCCGTCCGATGGCTCAGCGCCCGCTCGTTCCGTTTCTCGTCGCCTGCGCGGGCATCGCGAGCTTTTCGCTGATGGACGCGGTGATGAAGGGGTTGGTGCTCCGGATCGATGTGTACAATGCGCTGTTCTGGCGGCAACTGGCGGCCGTGGCGATGCTGGCCTTGCCCTATATGATCGCGCGCCGCCGCCGCCGCCCGACCCGCGCGGCCATCCGCATGCACGCCCGCCGCGCCGCCGTGGTGCTGCCGATGGGGGTGAGTTTCTTCTGGGCGCTCGGGCGCTTGCCGTTGGCCGAGGCGATCGCGCTCAGCTTCATCGCGCCGGTGATCGCGCTCTATCTTGCCGCGCTGCTGCTGGGGGAGCAGGTCGGGCGCAGCGCGGTGATTGCCAGCGTGCTCGGCCTCATCGGCGTGGCCGTGATCGTGGGCGGACGGGTGCGCGGGGGTTACGACGCCGGGGCGCTGCTGGGCGCAGGCGCGGTGCTGTTTTCGGCCTGCCTGTTCGCCTATAATCTGATCCTGGCGCGGCGGCAGGCGCAGATCGCCGGGCCGATCGAGATCGCGCTGTTCATGGGGCTGTTCCTGGCCGGCTATTACGGCCTGGCCGCGCCGTTCCTGGCCGTGCCGCCGGCCGCCGAACATTGGCCCGCCATCGTGATCGCGGCGGCGCTGTCCAGCCTGTCGCTGCTGCTGCTCAGCTGGGCCTATGCCCGGGCCGAGGCGCAGGCGCTGATCCCGGTGGAATATACCGGGTTTCTCTGGGCGATCCTGTTCGGCTGGCTGTTCTTTGCCGAGAAACCCGGCCTGCCGGTGCTGGCGGGCGCAGGCCTGATCGTGGCGGGCAGCCTGATTGCGGCGCGGGCAAAACCCAAGCTCGTCCGGTCCGTGGATCTGGACGCGGTCTGACAGGTCAGCCCGCGCGCGCCTTCCAGTCGGCGCGCGACTGGCCGTAGCAGTCGACCGTCCGGTCCGTGAGCGGCGCGGGCAGCTTCGTGCGCCCCATGTTGCGCGATCCCAGCCGCTCGGCCAGCGCGATTGACGGCGCATTGTCCGGATCGATGACATGATGCACCGCGTCCCAGCCGAGCCGATCAAACGCATAATCGATCCCCGCCACCGCCGCTTCTTGCGCATAGCCCTGGCTCGCATGGCCCGGCGCTACGCCCCAGCCGATTTCGGCCACGGGCCAGTCGGCGGGCTGCCACGGCCCCGCGCGGCCGATCCAGCGGCCGCTCGATCGCTCGATCATGGAGAACATGCCATAGCCGTTGATGTGCCAGCTGCCCGCCAGACAGCACCAGCTGCGCCACGCCTCCGACCGGGTCTGCGCTCCGCCCAGGAAACGCATGGTGTCGGGATCGGCATGAAAGGCGGCGGCTGCCTCGAAATCCTCGGCCGCGGGCGGGCGCAGGATCAATCGCTCGGTGACGATCAGAGGGCCGTTCAACATGGGTGCGCCTTTCGCTGGAAAGCGCAGGCCCTAGCCGATCGCGCGCGCACAAAAAAGGGCGCCCGCTGACGGGACGCCCTTTCCTGGTGACGATGGGGTAAGGCAATCAGCGGCAGCGCAGCCCGCCGCGGTCGATCGTGCGGCCCAGCAGTCCGCCGCCCACCGCGCCAACGATCGCGCCGATCGTGCGATTGCGGCGGCCGGCTACTTCGGACCCGGCGATCGCGCCCAGCGCGCCGCCGATAACCGTGCCAACGGTGCCATTGCTGCGGCGGCAACGATATTGGCCGTCGTTTCCGCGCCACACCTGATCGTTGCGCGAGAGGCGGCGATCGTAATTGCCCTGCTGATTGGAATAACGCTGGTCCTGATAATAATTGCCATCCTGTTGGCGGTCATGCTGGCGCTCGTGCTTGCGCTCATGTTTTCGCTGATGCTTGTTCTGCTTGCCGCCGTCGGCGTGGACGGCGGCGCCGGCTGATATCGTGCCGAGCTGCGGCGCGGGGATGGTCATGGACAGCGCGGCGGCGGCTGCAAGAATGGCGATCTTCATTTGGCTTCTCCTGGCCTGACCGGGCTTGGGCCCGGCGTGTTTAATGCGTCGAGAACGGTTCATATCTAAAGGGTATTTCATGAACGTCAGGCGACAAGATCAGTCGTTGCATAGCATCGGCGAAGCGTTGGCGCGATGAACGCCAGCTGACATTATGGCACGAAATCGGCGGGCAAGGGGCTTGCCAGCGGCGGCGCGAGTCGGCAGGGCTGCCCCGATGGGAAACATTGTCGCCTGGCTCATCGGTATCGTCTCCGCGGTTCTCGCGATCCCCGCGGTGCTGCCGGTGATCGGCTGGCTGCTGGCGCTGATCCTGTTGCCGCTGCCGCTGATCGGCATCGTCGTCGGCAGCTTCTCGCGGCGCAAGAGCGGGCGCAATTTCTGCATGGTGATATTCGTGCTGTGTTTCCTGCGCCTGATCATCTTCCTCTGAGCGCATGACCAGCACCGCAGCCGCCGACGCGCCGCCGCCTGAAAAGGGCAGCGGGCTCGCCCAGGGTTTCGGTGCCTATCTGCTCTGGGGCTTCATGCCGCTGTTCTTCAAGCAGCTGACCAGCGTGCCGGCGGTGGAGGTGGTGGCGCACCGCGTGATCTGGTCTGTCCCGCTGCTCCTCGCGATCCTCGCATTCCGCAAGCAGCTGCCGGTGCTATGGGGTGTGCTGAAGACGCCCAAGACGCGCTGGCTGATGCTTTTGAGCTCCACGCTGATCGCCGCCAACTGGCTGATTTATGTTTTCGCGGTGTTCGCGGACCATATCCTGGCGGCCAGCCTGGGCTATTATCTCACGCCGCTGCTCAACGTGCTGCTCGGCTATTTCTTCCTGAAGGAAGGCATGTCACGCGCCACGCTGGCGGCGCTGGTGCTGGCGGGGATCGGCGTGGCCATCCTGGCGGCAGGCGCGCTCGACACGCTGTGGATCAGCCTGGCGCTGGCGTTCAGCTTCGGCATGTACGGGCTCGTGCGCAAGCTGGCGCCGGTGGGATCGATGCCGGGGCTGGCGGCGGAGACGGTGCTGCTGTCTCCGGCCGCGCTTGGTGCGGCGGCCTGGTTTGCCATGTACGGCGGCAGCGGCGGGTTTGGAAGTTCGTTAAGGGTCGACCTGCTGCTGATCGCGGGCGGCGCGGTGACGGCGATCCCGCTGCTGCTGTTCGCCGGCGCGGCGCGGCGGATGCGGCTGACGGCACTGGGTTTCATCAGCTATATTGGCCCGACGATCCAGTTCATGCTCGGTGTGCTGCTGTACAACGAACCGCTCACCACCCCGCGGCTGGCCTGCTTCGCGCTGATCTGGTTTGCGCTGGTGATCTTTTCGGTCGACAGCGTGCGGCGGTCGCGGCGGGGCGAAGCGCTCTAGAACAGCGTCCAACCCAGCGTTTCGCCGGCCAGGAACGGCACCAGCTCGGTTCCGCAAGCGGCGATATTGTCGGGCACGGCCGTCTCGGTCCGCTGCAAGGTCACGCTGCCCGCATTCTGCGGCAGGCCATAAAAAGCCGCGCCATGATCGCTGGCAAAGCCTTCCAGCCGATCGAGCGCGCCGTCCTCATCAAAGATGCGCGCATAGGTCTCGATCGCGTGGGGCGCGTTGAAAATGCCCGCGCAGCCGCAGGCGCTTTCCTTGGAACCGCGCGTATGCGGGGCGCTGTCGGTGCCCAGGAAAAAACTGGCATCGCCCGAAGTCGCCGCCGCGCGCACCGCGATCCGGTGCCGCTCGCGCTTGGCCACCGGCAGGCAATAGGCGTGCGGGCGCATGCCGCCGGCAAACATCGCATTGCGGTTGATCAGGCAGTGATGCGGGGTGATGGTTGCGCCGATATGGCGCGGCGCATCGGCCACGAACTGGGCCGCCTCGGCGCTGGTGATATGCTCCAGCACGATGCGCAGCGCCGGATAATCGCGCGTCAGCGGCCTCAGGATGCGATCGATGAACACCGCTTCCCGGTCGAAGATGTCGATATCCGGATCGGTCACCTCGCCGTGCACGCACAAGACCATGCCGATGCGCTCCATGCGCGCCAGCACTGCGCGGATGTTGGCGATATCGGTCACGCCGGCCGCGCTGTTGGTGGTGGCACCGGCGGGATAGAGCTTGGCCGCGGTGAAGATGCCGCGCTCGTGGCCGCGCACGATCTCGTCCGGATCGGTCTGATCGGTCAGATAGACGGTCATCAGCGGCGTGAAGTCCGCACTTTGCGGCACCGCCAGCCGGATGCGGTTGCGGTAACTCTCCGCCGCAGCCACGCTGGTGACGGGGGGCGAGAGGTTGGGCATCACGATCGCGCGGCCAAACTGGCGCGCGGTAAAGCCGGCCACCGCGGCCAGCATATCGCCGTCGCGCAGGTGCACATGCCAATCGTCCGGGCGGCGCAGCGTGAGGGTGTCTGTTGTCATCATGTGCAAATTTCCGTTCGCCCCGGGCCTGTCGAAGAGTGGGGTTTTCTGGTCCCCGCCTTGCGATAGAGACATATGGCGTTGGAACAAGCTTGGCCGGAACGGTTTCCATCGGCGCTGTGCAAACCTATCTAGAGGGCATGGCAGCTTCTAGATTATTCGACCGTGCGGTGATCCGCGTTTCCGCCAGCGAGCCGGGGGAGGACGTGGGCGGCTTCCTCCAGGGTCTCGTAACCAATGACACCCGCCTTCTGGATGCGGATCGGGCGGAGGGTGGCCCCGTCTGGGCCGCGCTGCTGACCGCCCAAGGCAAGGCGCTGTTCGATTTCCTGCTGTGGCCGGACCGGGAAGGCGCCCGGGCGGACGTGCTGATCGATTGCGAGGCCGCGCAGGCCGATGCGTTGATCCGCCGCCTTTCGATCTACCGCCTGCGCCGCCACATCGCCATCGCGCGCGCGGACGAACTGGGCGTGTTCTGGAGCGCGGACGGCGCGCAAGCGGGTCCGCACCACGCCGCACCTGATCCGCGTCTGCCGGCGCTCGGCCACCGCTGGACCGGGCCGGTTTCGGGCGATGACGCGGATGTTTCCGCTGCTTGGCGCGCGCACCGTCTGGCGCACGGCGTTGCCGAGGGCGCGCACGAGCTGGGGCAGGACGCCACGCTATGGCTCGAGTGCAATGCGATCGAATTGCACGGCGTGGCGTTCGATAAGGGCTGCTATGTCGGCCAGGAGAACACCGCGCGGATGAACTGGCGGCAGAAGATCAACCGCCGGCTGGTGGTGGTGCCGCTGGCCAGCGCGGATGCCAAGCGCCAGCGGATGGCCTATCCGGACCTCGGCCTGTCGGTCGAGCATCGCCGGGTAGAGGATCTGGGCGCGCTCGATTTGCCGGATTGGCAGCGCCGCGCGATCGCGGGCACGGTTCCGGCGGCCGCGGCGGCGCAGGACGATGGCGCTGCGCCCTTGCAATAGACCACCCTTGCAATAGACCACCCTTGCAATAGACCACCCTTGCAATGGACCGGCCGCTCTGGCATTGGCCGCGGCTTCGGATCGACGATCCGGGCGCGTAGCTCAGTGGTAGAGCACACCCTTCACACGGGTGGGGTCGCAAGTTCAATCCTTGCCGCGCCCACCATCTTTTCAATGACTTAGAAGAGATGGATTCGGTTTCCATGAAAAAAACATGAAAAACTTGGGCGGTCATCAGCGAACATCAGCGGTGCTATTGGCTTGTTGAGACTTCGATACCCAGTTCGCTCAGTTCACCCGAATGTTAGCGGTAAACGAGAGGGTTACCGCTTCTTCACGAATGGCTGGCACATACCACCGACCAAACCGGGAGAAAGCATGCCAGCCCATCAACCGATCCTTCCAGCTAAAGCCATCAAGCTCGTTGAATCTAGAGACCTCGATGGAGCTGGTGCTCTCCTTGCCGATTTTGCCGCCGCTGGGCTGATCAAGACATACGCGCTCGTGCGGGAAACAAAGCCGACGGGAGGTCCGACCGAAATGGTTCGAGATTCTCAAATTCCAGCTGCGGAATGGCACAGGATTATCGCATCCGATAAGATTAGCTCTGCTTTGAACGGCGGAACTGTCCGGCTTGAAGGATCACTTCTCGAAGGAGGCATACCTTCTATCCAAATTACTGGCATTAGCTTTTCTGAAACCTCGCTCATCAAGGTCCTAGATCGTTACTGCGCGAACTCATCCGCTGCCGTTGTGAAGCCGCCCCCATCTCCAAATCCGAATGCCACAATTAGCGGCCCCTCTTCAGCCTCGCAAAATTGCGAGCCTAAGGAAAAGGATGTTCCGCCAATTAGGCCAGGTGACCTTACTGCATCTGTCGCGCAAGCTAAACAAGCGACCGGGCTGGGCCTAACTAAAATCAATGCGCTAATTCGCGACGGCACGCTTCACAGTAAGAAAATCGGCCGACGCACGCTCATTACTGTCGAAAGCATAGAGTGTTTGGTGGGCGTAAAGCTAACACAATAAGGCCACAGTCCGCGAAACATCACGCGCTACCTCCAGTCGGGTTCGTAGCCACTGGCAATGGGTGCTTTGCGCACCTATTCTGTTGAAAAACTCTGCTTGAAGAAGGGCTGACGGTCTGATTCAATCGCTGTGAAGAGGCAGCGGAGATCAGCCGATGTTGGGCGAGCGGACGGTGACGCAGGAGGCGCTGTTTTACAGCTTCAGCATTGAGAACCATGTTCCGGCGGATCATCTGCTGCGGTCGATCGACCGGTTCGTCGATCTGGATGGCCTCCGCGATCATCAGCGGCCCTTTTCTAGCGAGACCGGACGGCCTTCGATCGATCCCGAGCTGATGATCAGAATGCTGATCGTAGGCTATTGCATGGGGATCAGGTCCGAGCGGCGCCTGTGCGAGGAAGTTCACCTCAACCTGGCTTACCGCTGGTTCTGCCGTTTGGATCTGGGCGGCGCGGTGCCCGATCATTCGACCTTCTCCAAGAACCGGCATGGTCGCTTCCGCGATAGCGATCTGCTGTGCCAGCTGTTCGAGATGACCGTCGAGCGCTGCATGGCCGAGGGACTGGTCGGCGGTGAGGGCTTCGCGGTCGACGCCAGTCTGATCCGCGCCGACGTCCATCGGCAGCGATCGGTGCCGGGCGGCGAAGGCCTTCCACCCAAAGCGGTTGGCCGAGCCGTGAGCGAATATCTCGAAGTGCTGGACGATGCCGCATTTGGCGGAGCAACGCCTGTCACGCCCAAGCGGATCAACCTTACCGATCCCGCGTCGCGCTGGACCGCGGCCACGCGCGAGGCGGCCTTCTATGCCTACAGCACCGACTATCTGATCGATCTCGATCATGCGGGGAATCGTCGATGTCGAGGCGACGACCTCGGTTCGGCAGGCCGAGGTGACCGCACAGCGCAGGATGATCGACCGGACACAGGAGCGCTTCGGCATCTGGCCCGAACGCCTGGTGGCCGATACGGCTTATGGATCGGCAGCCAACCTTGCCTGGCTGGTGGAGGACAAGAGCATCGAGCCGCACATCCCGGTGTTCGATAAATCCGCCCGCCGTGACGGCAGCTTCGAACGGGCCGACTTTATCTATGACCATGAAGACGACAGCTATATCTGCCCAGCTGGCAACAGCCTGCGCCGATCCAATCGCAACTTCAGCACCCCGCGAACCGGCGTCGATAAGGATGGCTCGATCCGCTATCGCGCCCGCCAGCAGGACTGCCAGGCATGCGTGCACCGGCAGCGTTGCACGCCGAACATTCCAGCCCGCAAAGTCACTCGGTCCATTCACGAGGGTGCCCGTGATCTGGCGCGCGATATCGCCACCACCCACGCCTATCTGGCCTCACGGCGCCAACGCAAAAAGGTCGAGATGCTGTTCGCGCACCTCAAACGCATCCTGAAGATGGACCGCTTGCGCCTTCGCGGACCAAACGGTGCAAAAGATGAGTTCCACCTCGCAGCCGCAGCCCAAAACCTTCACAAGATGGCGAAGATGATCCCGATGCCGAGCGCCGCACCAGTCTGAGCGGCAATCCAAGCTCGTTTGCCCTGATCACAAAGCGCGCCCAAATCGATCCTGCATCCGGGTTTTTCAACGGAATAGGGCGCGTTGCTGTCGGACTGCTTTTGCGCGAAAAGCTGTCCGTCGCTTTGGGCCTAAAGCGCCGATTAATCTGCGCTCCCAGCTTTTTCAGCCAGCGAACCTGTCAACCAGATAGAGACACGGAGAAGATCGTGCGCCAAGCTTCAGAAGGTTATGTTTGAGCCAGGGTATCATTCCGGCAAAAAATCCATCCGCCCGCGGCTAGGACGAACGAACGAACGCTCCGGCTAAGAAATCCCGGCCAAGTCGCAGGCCAACAGGATCGACGCTGTGGGCCACCCCGTAGGATATGTGAGTGGTGACCGGAACGCCAAGCCGCTTTAACTCGCTCTCCGCGGTGTGCAGCGCCGCTATGGGGACGACCGGGTCGGCCGTTCCGTGCACCAGCAACACCGGGGGCTTGGCGAAATCGGTGTGATCGATCTCCGCTGTCCCCGTCAGCATGCCGGAATAACCAACCACCGCGGCAACCGCGCGGGGCCGCCTCAAGCCGATATGCAGAGCCATCATCGTGCCTTGGCTAAATCCGACGAGTGCCAGGTCGGCCTCAGTCAATCCATATTGCTCAAGCTTCTTGTCGATGAAGGCATTGATCGCTGGCGCCGCCGAAGCCGCCCCCGCGGCAAGCGCGGATGGCGCAAAGCCCGACAGGCCCCACCACTGATAGCCCGCGCCCATTATCCCGCAGCCCTGCGGCGCATGAGGTGCCAGAAACAACGCATCGGGCAGCGCGTCCTGCCAATGGGGTGCCAGCGTGATCATGTCGGCACCGCTGGAGCCAAATCCATGCAACAGGAGTATGATCTGCTTGGGCACCGCTCCGGAACGCGGCTTGAGGCTGGAACCATTGACGATCTTGGGCAACTGGTTTTCATCTCGCATTTGTTGAAGGCCACTTGCTCGTGGCGGCGATTAGCTCCTGCCGCTATGGCACCCGGATGTCATTCGCAAAGATCGATCACTGGATCGGTAAGACGCTGTTTGTCCCACCGATCGTTAAGCTGTGCCAGCTTACGCGTCAGAGCCAGTTCGCAGTTGCACGCCTGTTTTGGTTCTTTGCTGCTCTGGACGGGCTTTATCGCGCTGAAACGCTTTTCGGCTCGATCCTCTGGGGCGGTATCAGCATTGTCATGATGGTTTCCGCCGCTCGGCGTGCCGACAGTCCCACCGCTAGCTTCATGTTCTTCCGGCTGCTGGCAGTTCTCTTATTCGTCGGCAATCTGCTTAAGGGAGTTACCACCGACGAATGGGCTGGAATTGAGTTTTGGATGTTCGTCCTCGTGGCCGAATATGCGGCGATTATCCGCACGATCCCGCCCAGGAAATCGGCCAAGCCAGCAGTTAGGGTGTCCAGGACGAGTTAACATCGGTCTCCTTGAAACCGACGATCCGCCAAGCGGACCCCTTCTCAACCGCTAACTTCGATAAATTATTAATGGCTCCGGCCTGCCGAAGTGCCTGCTTTCTGATAACTCTCAGCCGCCGCGCGCAAGATTGTCGGGATCTCAGCAGATAGCCCAGCCTCTTCCAGCGTCCGCAGCGATGCTTCCATCAGGCCGCTAGAGAGTTTGCGCAGACTGACGTCACTGCCGAGGGTCAGACGGGCCGCTTCCCGGATCGCATTTTGTTCCTCCAGCGAGACGCTCGCGCGTTTAAAACGATCAGCTTCGGATTGCATTCGGCTCAACTCATATTCTGTTGGAAGGTATCTCTAGCCTTGGCCTTCAATCAGCTGCCAAGCAACATGGTGCCAACGATTCCGATAAACCGCATGCGGCTTGATCCGGCCAAGCTAACGTAATGCGACATTGTCCGCGCAGACCCACTCGTCATATTTGCCAAGCTCGACGCAGCGCGTCCATTGTCGCTCAAGTCAGCATCAGTCACGCGTCTCTCACCCAAGCGTCGTTGACCAGATCGATGCGTGCGATCCCGGAGCAACCAAATCACGGACGCCAGTCGCCGTTTATGCCGTTAAGACTTCACGAGAAAAGCTGCTTGGGCCGTCCGGCCAATTCCAATACCGACCAGGGCCGCGATGATATCAATCAGCCAGTCCGTCCAGCTTGGATCGCGCTGGAGGCCGAGCCATAACTGCGCCAGTTCAACGGCGCCGCCAAAGATCATCAGAGCCAACCAGGTGACCCTCCACCGGCCGCTGGCGAGATATCCGGTTGCTCCGAGAAATAGGAAGGCCAGGGCGTGCAAGCTATCACCTCCCTCGCCGCCTGCACCGGGCGGAAGGTTCGCAAGCACGAAGATGACGAGCGCGGCGAGCGTAAACAGATAGCGCATAGTGCGCCTCTATCGGCGAACCGATGTCCGGTCGCTGAATGGTCAGTGCGACGGTAGAGCGCGGGATATCGTAGTAGGCTTTAAGCCACGGGGTATCGAGCCAATCCGTCGTGCGTGTCTCCTCTCGGCGGTGAACTTTCTTGCGCGATGGTGAAGGGTGGCAGGGAGGAACGTTGGCGAGGTATTGGGATAAGCATTTCTGTTCTGCGGCCAAGCGCTGAGACGAGCAGGACTTTTCGGCACTATGGGATGAATTCTGTCGATCCTTGGAGAAAGTCATGTTCGATGTGTGCTTTCGCCGTTACGGAGCGAAACTTGTTTTACAAGAAAGTGACCAATGACAAGTTTGCTCGAACTTACCGCCGACATCGTTGCCGCGCATGTCAGTAACAACAGCGTCGCGGTCAATGATCTCGCTCCATTGATCTCGAACGTTCACGACAGTCTGTCTGGCATCGACCGCACTGTTGAGACGCAAGAAGCCGTCGAGCCTGCAGTTCCGGTTAAGGGCGCACTGACGCGAAACAAAATCACCTGCCTGGAGTGCGGTTGGTCGGGCAAGACGCTCAAACGCCATCTCTCCTCTTCGCATGATATGACGCCAGACGCCTACCGCGAACGGTTCGAACTGCGCGCCGATTATCCGATGGTTACAAAGGCGTACTCGGAAAGCCGCTCTCAGATAGCAAAAGACTTGGGGCTCGGCCGAAAGCCTGCAAGCTAAATCGATCCGAAATCCGTTAATTCTAAAGCTGACAGGTCGCTTACGATCAACGGGAAGACTGTGCTGAAAAGCGGCGGCTCCAGTGGATGCATCATACTTCGCTCAAGACACTTGCTAGAGTTAGTCTCCAGCTTTTTTGACCACATCGCTAAATCCATTGACATCCTATTCAACAGAAGTGGCTCGGCAAAACTGCACAGCGGGATAAGTGGATTTTCTGTCTAACGGCGGCGAGATTGGCCGCATGACAGGAGCGTATATGAGCAGACGACCACGCCGGAACCACAGCCCGGCATTTAAGGCAAAGGTGGCGT
>JBBSUT010000033.1:0-19700 GCA_038234155.1 Sphingomonadales bacterium
GCGCGCCAGATGGTGCTGCCGTGGCAGAGCAGCTGGCGCAATTGTCAAAGCG
Source organism: Sphingomonadales bacterium (assembly GCA_038234155.1). Lineage (GTDB taxonomy): Bacteria > Pseudomonadota > Alphaproteobacteria > Sphingomonadales > Sphingomonadaceae > Novosphingopyxis. The sequence continues at coordinate 53 of JBBSUT010000033.1, forward strand.
CGAGGTCCCAACTTGGCAGGAATATCGCATGTAGGACAATGTTTTGCTGTTGGATTAAAAGCAGACGGTGTTCGGTTCGATCGCAGTGTAGCCACGCATCAATTGCGCGGCCGCAACGCGCCCTATCAACGGTCATCCCGACCCTCATCGGTCGATCCCGAAAGCAGACCTTCAGTGGGGTTGGGACCCTCCGGCCCTTCACTCAAGGCCTGTCAACGGCAGGCTTACCACTGGAAGCGAGCGGGGCCGGTCACCGGCCCCGCTCCCTACTTCACTTCCGCCGCGCGGCGACGGAGCAACTCGCGGGTGTTGCGGGCATTGTCGCTGCGATGAAGGGCAGCGCACCAGCGGTAGGCGTGGTCGCGGCGTTTGAACTCACCGTAAAGCATCGTCTCGCCATGCGAGTAGAACATGGCGTTGGGGCGGTCGATCTCGCGGGTCAGGCGCTGCGCCACGGCATAGGTATCGTTGACCGTGGGCATCACCCAAAAGGTGTGCTCGATCACCTTCACGCGCCGCGTTTCCGCTAGCACGGCCATCTCCGTGCGCTTGTCGATAGACGCACCACCCTCCATCTCGTTGATCGTCTTGCGGGTGACGCCAAGCACCTTGCCAAGCCCCTCCTGCGTATAGCCCATACCCTTGCGCAGGGCCTTCAAATCTTCACCAGTCATCATTCTTCCTTTCGACGAGCATCATGTCACGAAAGGTTACATTCGCCAACGGGTTTGTAACATAAGGTTACATCCCTAGCACAGGAAGGGGACGGTCGCGTACGACCGTCCCCTATCGATCACAGGAACGATCAGGCCTCTTTTGCGGCCTTTTGCTTGCGGTGATAGGCGATGGCCGCATCAGTCACGCCAAAGAAGTTGGAAAGCTCGCGGTTGGTCTTGCCCTCGTTGAGCAGAACGTAGAGCCGCTTCTTCCCGACATCCGTAAAACCACCGTCATCCACATACGGCGCGTTCTCGCTGCCGAACTCCATCTCATGGAGCTTCCACAGCCGGTCCATTTCCTTCTTCGCATCGTCGAGGAAGTCCCCGACCTTCTCAAGCGCGCGGCGCTGTTCATCGCGCCAGTCGCTGATCGTCATCACCTTGGTTTTGAGCATCGGAGTCTCCTTGCAGGAGACACACCGATAGCTCGTTATCACATGATAGTAAATTACTATCTTGTGATAACAGGTTCTGCAAATGACATCCATTGCAATCTGTATGGCATGACGATACACAAGAATGCAATGGAGGAACCTGCCCGTGGCCAAGACTGAAAAGCTCGATCCGCCTCAAGCCCCTGCTATTGCGCCTGAAGCTGAAGCGCACCCCGGCCCCCTCATCCGGGAGGTGCTGAAGGCAGCTGGCTTTTCGATTCCGGCTGCGGCGGTGGGGATTGGCATGAACCGCGCCAACCTCAACAACGTCTTGCTTGGTAAGGCCGCGCTCTCCCACGATTTGGCGTATCGACTGAACATGCTGATCAACCCGGACGATGACGAGTTCGAGTTTTCCAAGCTGATGCTCGGCATCCAGTCGCAGCACGAATGGGCGAAGACGGCGGGCCTTCGCAACGTGGCAAAGGCGGTGGTCGGCGCTGGCAGGAAGTATGGCCAGATGGTTGAGCGCGGCGAGACCAGCCACTTGCATCTTACTAAGGCCGGTCTGATCCAGAAGCTGGAGGATGAAGCTGAAATGGGCGTCGGCAACTCTCCTCTCGGTTGACGGGTAGGGAGCGACGATTGGACCACACGACGAAGGAGGGCTGGTCTAGTATTAGGTCTGATCTCGGACCTTCCGTCACGCCCACCTAGTCGTTGTTCGACCAGTGCACATCCTTCTCCGTATTGCCCTCGTACCAAAGCAATCCGTTGTAGCGCACGCGGATGTCTGGGTGTCGCTTCTTCTTGAGCGTCGTCGCGCGGCGTTCGCCGATCACTGTCCAGATCGGCTCGAGGTCGTTGTTCCGTACCAAGTCTAGGAACGGGTCGCGGCGGACAAGGACGTGACTGCCCCTATCGCTACCCGAGGCGCTCCCCGTGATGATCGTCGGTGCTCCTTTCGCATCGAGGAAGACGCCGAGGTTATTCGTATCCGCCGTGAGTCCCAGACCACGGATCAACCAAGGTATCGGCACGTGCCGGGAGAACCCGTTGGGCAGGCTCCCGTCGAGATGGCTCTCCCAGAGGAAATCTGCGGTGGGCCGTATGACCCTGTAACTGCGGGACTTTCCGATTAGGCGAGCGTCGAGTGTCGTCCACGGTTCATCGCACCACGTGTCGCGTCGCGCGAGCTCGCCGACGTAGGGACCGTCGGTCGTCTGGCCCGGTAGCCATTCGTGGAAGTCGTATGCGTCGGCGACTGCGTCTTTGATCAGGCGCGCCCTGTCGTCGGGAGAGATGAGGACGGCGGCGAGGAAGTGGAAGTCGCTCTGGAGCCACGGCGCATCCAGGTGCCGGTCCTCGCGTTCGGCGTCGATGTCGTGCCCCGCGTAGCGATAGAGGGTCAACCAGCCCGGCTCCCCGAGGTCAGGGCAGGTTGCCAGGGCGAGACGGCTGCCAGGCAGGCCCAGATCCCCCACCCAGTCGCTCCTCCGCTCGACCGGCAGCGGTTCGCAGACGAGTGGCGGGACCTGCGGCAGGTCGGCCCGCGTCGTCGTCTCTTGGTCGGCAGGCATGATCGAAGGTTCGAGGTCGCGGGTGAACTCGACGTCGAGGGGATTGTCGTAGACCGCGGCACCGTTTCCCCATTGCGGCTTCATCCAGAAGTTGTCGGCGAGGCGCGCCAGCAGCTCCATCATGGCGATCCGCTGATATTTCTTGCCTATCCGCTCGATGCGACCGCCCCGCTCGCTTCTTCCGGAAAGATTTCGGTCGCCCGGGAAGCGTTCCGCCGTCCAGCCGATCGAGAGCGCCCGGTTGGCCACCCAGACCTTGCATTTCTGCGTATCGAACTCCGCGCCCTTACCCTTGCCTGGGATGATCCACTCGTGGACACTGCTTCCTGTCACCCAAGCGTTCGCCTCGGCCGCGTAGCGCTTGCGCTGCGCCGGCGTCAGGAGCGCTAGGAGTGACGCCGTCGCGCGGACGATCCGGTGACGGTCGGCGGGAGGGACGATTACCTTAAAAGAGTCGCGATCGAAGCTGATGCGCCTGTCTGCATAGGCGGTGCGGAGCTCGGAGAACGCGCTCTCGACGTCGCTCCGGCCGGCGGCGACTTCCTTGAAGAACGCCTCCCCGCTTTCGTCCGCCGTGATCGGACGTGGCCCGGAAAGGCGAGCTTCCGAGAAGCGATGCACGCGTCCTTCCAGGACGTAGCGGCCGAAGTCCGCGAGGCCGCCATAGCAGGAACTCAGAATCGAATGCGCGCCGACCCGCTCGCCGCGGGCGTCGACGCGTGCCTTCGTGACGCTGAAGCTAGGTGTCGTTGAGCCGTAAGGCGGGCGGCAGCGCACGAGATCGACGGATGGATCGCACCAGCCCGCCGACACGGCCAGTTCTATGGTTCCGCGCGCGTAGTCCCTGGCAAGCAGGTGAACTGGGGCGCCGGCCTCGAAGCAATTACTCCAGGCGACGCTCGCGAATTTGCCCAAGGTGGCGGGATCCAGCGTCCTCAGCGCTGCTCCGTACAGCGCGGCGTAGAGCCGTTCCACGACGTAAGGATCGTCGCAGCCGGTGAAGCGCTCGAACAACGGCGCGGCGAGCGCGGGGCGGGTCGCGAGGATCGAGAGGACCGCCTTGGACGCCGTGTCGCGGATGCGGGCGCTCGTGCTGGCGCAGCTCCATGCGAGGGTCGTGAGCGCGAGGCGCAGGGTAGCGTCGGAAGCCTGGCCGACGCCTGAATTGAGGCTCCAGTCCGTAAGGCGGACGAGTGGATGACCAGGATCGTCATGGGCGGCGTTGATCGCCACTGTCCAAAAGGCGTCGCGCTCGGCGATGGTCCGCGAGATCAGGTTGCGGTGGAGGAGCTCGACGTTCCAGGGGTGGTCCTCGACGACCGCGAGTTCTACCAGCAGCGCGGTGATGTCCTCGTCATGTCGGCTGAGGCGGTTGAGCAGTTCGAGCGTCCGGTCGGAGAAGGTCGTTGGCGAACGCCAGCGGATGCTGTCGACAAAGGCGTCCTCGACCGGCCACTTGTCCCAAAAGTCGTCGAACCCGCCCGGCAGCACATCGACCAGTTCCACGCCATAGCGGTCGGCGAAATGCAGGCAGAGCGCGTAGAACAGCCCGCTCCACTCGTAGGCGACGCCATATTTTGCGAGAAGAAAGGCGAGCTTGCCGCCGGGATCGAATAGACCAGTGGGGGAGGGCACCCCTTCGAGCAGTGCACGGGCCACGAGATGGTCGCCGAAACGCTGGAACGAGAAGCGGACCACGTCGACCGGGACCGCGAACGGATCCTTGGGGTCGGGGCTTGGGTCGGGATCGTATCTGAGCAGTCCCCGAAAGCGCAGGGTCTCGAGCCAGGTCCTGCTTGTTGGAGGGGCGAACCCCTCGAACGCCTGGTCGACGATCCGGTGCGCGTCGCCGCGCGGGATGCTGTCCCGCATTGCGTCAGCCATGGCCGTCGCCAGCGCCAGCACGGCCGAGCGCAGCGGTCCGACGAGGACATCGCTACCGTCATAGCTCGTGTCGAGATGCCGACCGGTTGACGTTAAGTAGAAGCTCAGCACCTCGCTGGTGCCCCGCATCCCGCGGGGGAAAGCGGTACGCCCCTCGGCCTGGAGCGCAAGGCACGTCGTCCGCAGAAACAACGGATTGGAGAATTCGGGATTTAGCCAAGGCGTTGCCGGGCGTACGATCCCGCGCTTGTCCATGTAGACGCGCGCGGCCCGCTCGATGTCGGCGGGGGTCTCGAAGCCCGTGATCTCGACCGTCGTGGCCATCTGCGCGACCGCGGGCATGATCAAGTGGTCCAAGTATTCGCGCCGGCATGACACGCACAGCGCCAAATTGGGGAAGGCCAGCACCCGTCGCGCAAACCCCTGTAGCGTGCTCCTCCAAAGCGCCGCACCGGCACCTTCATTGAGCGCGTCGATCGCGACGAGTCCCCGTGTCCCTTCCGCCTCGGCCCGGGCCGACAGCGCACCCAGCAACTTGTCGAAGGTGGACTGACTCCATTCGAAGTGCGCTAGCGTCTGGTTCTCGGGCGTGCCGTGGGTGGTGAAGTCCGTCCCGATCATGAATAGGGCCGGCGCGCGGCTTGCCAGCGCGCGCTCGATCTCGGAGGCGATGAGGTGCGATTTGCCCGAGCCAGCTCTCCCGTCGAGCAGGGCGAAGCGTGTCGCATCGGCCCTGCACGCGCTGGACGCGGTCAGTTGCATTACTTCGCCGACGGCGTCCTGGAATTTTCGCAGGCCGTGGAGATGATAGTCGAGGGAGGCTCGGTCATTGCCTTCTTCGATCGGAATCAGCGTCGTCCCGTCGGACGGGGCGGCCTTGGCCTTGTGCTTGGCCTTGCGCAGTAGGTCGCCGTCGGCCTCGATCGACTCGAACAGCAGCTTTCGCAGTTCGAGCGCGGTACTCTCCCAGCCGGAGTATGCTGCTGCGTCGCGCGGGCCGGAAGGCTGCGCCATGCTGTCGATCAGCTCTGTGGCCAGCGCGTCGATCATATCCAGTCGCGCACCGTCCGCGCTGCCGAGCAGGGCCGGCCGACGGCCGAGGCGTCGTGTATCGATTAGAACCGCTTGCGTCGTCGCGATAGCTTGGCCGAGGGCGGCGTTGTGCAGCAGGCCGTCAAAGACCGACCGCGTCGATACGTCGACGTGATCCTCGGGGTGATACCGTTCCTCGAGTGAGTCGACCGTTCGTCGGCATTCCGCCGCAAGCCGCTCTGGCGTCAGTTCAATCACGCCGAACCAGTAATCGGAGAGTCCAATCGTCTCCGGTCTCGTGAGGAGTTCCTCGAGGTCTGGTGCCGTCCAGGGGACGAATTCGACCGCCCGGCCGAGAGCAGCTGCATTAGCCGTCCATTTCGCCTTACGCGTATCCCACTCGCTCCAGCCGTTGGCGGTAGGCGCGCCCGCCTTGGTCCGCCGCTTCGTGGGCCCGGTGAGTGAGCAGGCGATGGCGATGTGCATCGTCGTCATCGCCGAGTGGGTAGAGAGCGCGGTGTCGACCGAATTGTCGATCGCGGCCCAGTCGATGCCGGCGGAGGTGACATAGTATTTGGCCTGGTATCCGACCTCCTCGCCGTTCTTCAGCATCCAGACGGCTTCGACCCCACCGTCGCCCCCCGCGCCATGAATCCGTCGGAACTCGGATCTTCCGTTCGGCGGCACGCGCTTGGCGATCTGGCAAACCAGCTCCTCAAACGTCTCGCGCTGGCCGGCAACGCCGGCAATGATCCGGGAAAAATCAAGCATTCCTTGAAACCTGACGGACGGTTCCTCTAATTGTGGTCACGGTCTTCATCGGTACACTGATGGCACTTTGTGGTGCCCTGTCGATAGCCACCATATCGGCTCATAGGCTTTCGCGGGAAAAACGTATCCCCCTTGGCCGCGATCGCGCTGCTTTCTTCACTTTCCAATAGATACCGCTTGCCGCGCCAGCCGTCGCGTGATCGGGTGCGACCATGGCAAGACGACGTGAACCGCCCGATATCTCGCCCGGCGCGCTCAGTAGCGCGGCCGACGACGGCACGTTGGAGACGCTGTTTCGCGATGCGCTCCTCGCGCTCGACGACGATGCGGGCCGTCTCTTCAAAGCGTCGGTGGCCGACGCCCATCGGGCAGGCTTGATCGACTTGGCCGCCACGGCGACGGGGACGCCCGGACCCGTCGACCATTTCGCCGGCACGGTCTATGGTGCCGCCATCGAGGCACTCGAATTGGACGCGACGACCGTCATCGGCCTGGCGAACGCGTTCACGGCGCGCTCGAGGGACGGGACTGTCCCCTATTTCATGTTCGATGCGGTCGCCGGCTGGGCAGCCCGCGACGAGCGTCGTGTCAACGCCATGCTTCAGGCGATGGGCGACGGAGACGTGCCCGCTTCGCTGCGGATTGCCACGCTGCAGGCCGGCCTGCGGGTCGACCGCGCGAGATACCTTGCGCTCGTCACGACGATGCTGGTCACCGGTGACGCCGCGGAGGCGGACGCGGCGGGCTTCGTCATCGGCACGGTATCGACCGCTGAAGAGACCGAGATGTCCATCGTGTCGGATGCTATATCCGCCGCGCTTTCCGCCGGTGATTCCGCACGCCGGGCGAGCGCGTTCGAAGCCGCACTCACCATTGGCCTCCGGGAGGGCAGCGACCCGGCCGGCGCCGAGGCGGTGCTGGACGCGGTCGCCGACCAGGCAGATGCGCGCCTCCGCCGCATCGCGGCGACCCGCATGTCCATGACCAGGGACGCGATATCCGACGGGCTTCGGCGGCGCTTTCTGGCGCTGCTCGGAGGGGTTGAGGAGGGTGAGGCCGACACGATCGAGGCAGTCAACATGGCGATCGCCGAGCGGCTGCGTGGCGTCGAGGGCGAGCCATACCGGGACCTGCTCAAGCACATCCTGGCGAGTGGAATCGCCGACATCGAGACGATGGACGACAGCGCCCACCAGATCCTCACCGCGAACGACGGGTCGCTCGAGGCGGTGGTCGAGGATTGGATTGCGGACGGGGCGGACAGACTGATCGACGCCGTGCGCGACATCACCTCCATCCCAGCGTCAAAGAAGGAAATGACGCTCGAGCTGGACTTCGGCCGCTTTGAGCTCAGCGCGGAGCAGACCCTAGCCTCGGCGAGGAAGGTCGTCAGCAGCCTCACGATCCAGCCGGTGACTGCGACATCCATCATCCTGAGCCTCATGCGCACTGGCCAAGCGCATGCCGGGGACGGCCTCGAGACACTCCTCTTCAACCCCATGCTGATCAGTTACTGGGAGGGTCCGAAGGAGTATCTCGAGAGCGCATCGCCCAGCCAGCCGTCCATCGTTCAGGAGCGCATATCGCGCTTGCTGTCCTCACTCGCGGACTATGAGGGCGCGGTGCGATCGACCGGCGTTATCCCGGAGTTGGGTCCCACGGCACGGCAGAGCTTCCTGCGACAGCTGTATCGCGCCGAGGCGCAACGCAAGGTCCGTGAGGATATGCCGAAGCGATCCGGGATCATGGACTTCATCCCAATCACGCGCGTGCTGCATGGCGACAGCGTTGTGAGCGAGGTGTTTGCCGGCGATGGTCCGCCTCAGCGGCAGGAGTTCCTGATGGGCACCGTGTCCCATTCCATCCCGCTGGCGCGGCTGGACGCGATCGATCCGGTCGGGTTCTGGTATCAGCGCATTGTGCTATCCATGGGGAAGGCGCCGTGATCACGCCGATCATCCGCGAATACTTCAAGGGTCTAAAGGAGCAGAACGAGCTCGACGTAGTGATCCCCGATCTGTTGACGAGCATGGGATTCGAGGTGGTCCGCAGGCCGGTTTCCGGCAACAGGCAGTATGGCGCGGATGTCATAGCCGTTGGCACCGACGCCGACGGTGAGCAGAAGCTGTTCGTTTTTTCCATAAAGCGCGGCGACCTGACGCGACAGGAATGGGCGGGCGCGGACCAGGCGCTTCGCCAGTCGCTCGACGAGATCAAGGACGTCATCCTCAACAACCGCGCTCCCGAGCACCAAGGCCTGAAGGTCGTAATCTGCATAACGCTCGGCGGCATCGTGCCCGAAGCGATGGAGCCGCTCATCAACGGCTACATGCTGTCCAACCGGACAGATACGTTGGACTACCAAGTCTGGACTGGGGACACTCTGACCCGCAAGATTCTCGACGGCGCGCTACGCGAGGAGCTGTTCTCGGGCGAGCTGCGGTCGCTTCTGAGGAAGGCGGCTGCGACGGCGGACGACCCCGAGCGGTCGATCGCGCACTTCGAGCGGCTCGTTGCCAAGATCGCACAGGGCAAGGCCGATCCCGTGGCGAAGGTCCGGATCCTCTACCTCGCCTTGTGGATCCTGTTCGTCTGGGGTCGGGATGCAGGGAACCTGGAGGCACCGTATCAGGCGAGCGAGATCGTGACGCTGAGGGCCTGGGATCTGTTGTACCGGCAGATCGAGGGAGATCGGGGGCGCCGGCTCGACGCCAGTCACTCTTTTCACCAGGTCGTTAGCCTGCACCTTCAGATATGGGACGAGCTGTACGGGAAGAAGGTCCTGCCCCACGCGGGAAAGCTGCACGTGCTCAGCTTCGCCGTCGGGTCCGCCGATGGTCTCGACATCAACCTGTCGATGTTCGAGACCGCGGGCCGGGTGGCGATGGGTGGGCTCTGGCAACTCTGGATGGAACCCGGACAGGGCGCCGCGCCACAGACCTCGGACCTCCCGAACTGGCCGGCGAGGAGGATCGCGCAGGCATTGGAACGAATGCCGTTCGCCAACCCGACGCTACTGACGCCGTTCGCCGACCACCATTCGACCGACCTCGCGCTCGCGCTCCTGCTCCTGTGCTCCGTGCGCGACACCAGGGACGCGGCACGTCGGTGGGTTCGCGAGGCGGCGCAGCGCATCATGCTCGCTTACCGACACCATGGCCGCTATCCTGCGGACGACGGAAGTTATGGCTTCCTCCTGCGGCATCCGGAAAGCGCGACCGACGAATACCGGCAGGAGGCTATGGCGGCGAGCGTCACCATGCCCCTGCTTGCGACCGTCGCCTACATCCTGGACGATGGTGACACCATCTCCGCGATCGGGGAATTCCAGCAGGCTGAGGCGTCGAACTGCAGCTTCCAGGCCTGGGTCCCCAACAGCCGGACCGAGGAAAAGATTTGGCAGGGCGACCCGTGGCAGGGATCATCGATCACCGGGCTCAAGGTCGGGACAAATGGCTCGGAGCTGATCGCGGCGCAGCGGGCCGAGGCGCAGGCCAATCCGGACTATCCCGCTCTTTCCGCTATACGTCTCGAACACTGGCCGGTCCTCCTGCTCGCCTGCCGTAGGCTCAGGTTGCCTGTGCCCCCTCAGCTTTGGATTGAGTTGATGGATGAAATGAGACCGCCCGAGCCCGCGAAGGGGAATGTCGAGGCAGCGGGTGGCTTTAGAGGTGAAGGTAAAACGACTTAATCGACCAACGTTTTTTCGCCGATCGACCGCAGTTCGGCCGGCCAGGCGGGGTCGGGTGTCCGGCCGGGGTCGGAGGATTTGCTCATCGCCGCTTATTGCCAAGCGTAGGTCTTGTCCTTTTGCCATTGCAAGCTGCTTGCGCTGTGCTTGACGGCATAGGAGGCACCGAGCGCGCCCGCGTATTGAAATTTAATCCGCGCATTATTCACCAGCGTGGTGATCCGCGGCTCGGCTCCGGCCTGGGTCTCGACGAGCAAAATATGCGAAACGTCGTTGGCTTGGTCTTGGCCAATGATCTCGGTCGTCACCAAGACGAACCGGCTCGGCACGATCTTGGTATTTTCGGCACACCGCGAGGCCTCGAGCACGGCATTCACAGCCTGCTGAAACAGTGTCGTTGCGTAACGACGCGCGGGGCCGAACCGCCGGGGCGGCGCCGCGCCGCACAGACTAGCAATCCAGCCGTCCAGCGTGACCGTCATCGGCACGGTCGGCTTCAGCTCGGTGCCTTCGCCGAGCGCCCGCTCGCGCCCGGCGAGCCAATCCTCGTACCGTTCGCCCAACGATCCGTCGTCGGGCATGAATTCGCGAAACCTGTTCCATTCGGCGCGGTCGAGTTCTGGGATCACCAAGCCAACCGGCGGGAAATCGTCGCCGGCGCTGTTCAGTCGAGGCCGCCCGTTGACGTAGAAGTCCGAGCTCCGGCCGAGCGGCGGCGCCGGCTTGACGAAGGTTTTACCGTCGAGATCAAAACCGGTGTCGAGAACCGGTCCCTTGGTCAGTTCCTGCGAGAGACCGTCCCTGACCGCTTCGGTCATCGCCCGCTCAGCATAACCATGGAAAGCCTCGTGCAGCGAGTCATATTCCTTAAAGGGCTGGTCTAGGCTGATTGGCACGTAGTGGATCTGCCATAAAGCCAGGGTGTCGAACCCGTCGCTGTGGAGATAGGCACCTGCAACGACGACGCCGTCGATATCGTCAGTATCGTTGCGCGCGCGGCGACCGGCCAGCTCGCGGATCTCGTCATGGTCGAGCGCCGTGTTACCGTTATTGACCAGCAGCAGGATCGATCTTTTGGCGTTGGGGAACTCCGACCGCGTCTGGACAAGTTGGCCTTTTGCGCTTTTGATCGCGCCCTTGATCGGGTTCTCCATCGCGCGGTCGTAGGCCCGTTGACCTTTCAGATCGAGCTGGCTGCGATCGAGAACATAGACCGGACGGTCCGGGTCCACCGCCGTGAAGATCTCGGCTAGCTTCCGTTGCCGCTCGATCTTGCCCAGCCCCTCGTCTTCGAGGATCTTCAACTCGATCACGGAATCGCCGAGGATGTAGTCGGCATTGCGCTTCTTGCGCTCCGCCTGGTCCGGATGGGCACGCCGCCCACCGGCAGCCTCGATGATCTCGTTGCAAACATCCTCGGTCAGAGGTCGGATGCGGGTGGTTGCGATGCCGATCATTGGCGATCACGCGGGTTTACTGGCACGCCCGCAACAGCTTGATATTGTGGGCGGATGGGGACGTCCGACTGGTTATCAATCATCAGCCTGTTCTCGCTGTTGCTGTCGCTGGCGGGATTCATCTGGCATGTATGGTCGAAGTTTGTCTTTCCCAAGCCGTGCGTCGCCGTAAGCTTCATGGTCATGCACGTCGTCGGCAGCGATCCGCGCCAGCGGTTTCTCTCGCTGGACGTCACCAATTTCGGTCCGGGCGAGGTGACGATCAGTTGTGCCGTCGCGCGACCCCGTAAGCCTTGGTATAAAAGGCGCGTGGCGCTCGGCGTCCTTAACCCGCTGGTAGACCCGAGGTTGCCCGATCTCAGCAACGGACCGTCTACCGGCCTCCCGAAGAAGCTTGGCGTGGGCGAGACGTCGCAATCCATTTTTGCTATACTAACGACATGTTTCTACGCGAGCCGCTCGACGCGATCGGTGTCCAAGACAGCTTCAGGCGCGCGCCTTGGGCGCCGCGCCGCGACTTCCGCAAAGTGCTACGCAAGCATGGCGAGGATTTCTCGCACCGACTGCCTATTTTGGACCATTCGATGTCCGCTTTTTGTCCGACCCCGACCATCTCGATGTGCAGTGCGCCCGGCATGATCAATTCTCCCTGACGCGGTGGGGTGCGTTCACATCGCGCGGTGGCATCACGGCGTCGCGCCGACCGGAACTTGCCCGGCAATCGCATCGGCGATGATTCGCCTGCGACGCGCGCGTTCGAGAACGACCTGATCTTCACCGGTTTCTTCCAGCCAGGTGCGGAACCGGTGGACGGCGGCGCGGACCGTGGTGTCATCTCGGCAATTCTTCAACATAGCGAACTGGATATGCTGCACCTCGTCGGCCGCGAAGATGCCGAACCCTGGCGTGACGAAGGTTGCATCGGGAAAACCGAGCATCGTGCGCGCCTGAGTTTCCGTGACGCCTGCCAAGCAGGCGATCATATGGACTGGACCAGCGACACCCTTGCCATATCCCGGCGTTGCCAGATGGTCGGCGAGAAAGGGACGTCCAACCAGTTCACGACTGGCGGTAACCGAAAAGCTGGCCGGCGAGGCATGCAGATGCACCATGACCGGAGCGCCGGCGAACCGTACCTCGATCATCGTGTCGCTAATGGCCTTGCCGCCACTTTCGACCAGCGCTGCCGCCATCGTCTTTCGCATTTGTAACGCGCGATCCTCAAAGGAGAGCCGACCCCAGACCAGCGCATCCCCAGAGGAGAAGCCGCCCTTACCCGCTTCCAGCACGCCGAGCCCGATGAGCGACGTGACGGCGTCGACGACAGCCTTATCGACCATCTCGTTCAGTTCGTTCTCGGTTCGCACAGCCGGGCCGAACGGGTTGATCTTGTCGACATATGCCTTGAAGCGATCATTTGTCTTGGCCAACTCGTCGGCCAGGGGCTGAGTGCCGACAAGCGGGATCACACGAATTTTCGCCGGCGACGCATTGTGAGCCGTCATCAGTTCGGCATGGCAGATTCCGTTGTCGCCATCGGTCGGCGCCCATCCGCCATGCCCAGCGTTCAGGACAATCAAGATATCTGCTTTGCGTACCTCGACGAGACAGGCATCCCAACTGTTGACGTCGGTTCCACGCCCCGGTGAATCCTCATTTATCCAGACGTCGAACACTGGACTTCCGAGCACGGTCTGCGCCTCTAGGCGATCGCGGATCTCGCGCCTGATCTCGGAAAGCGTCCGCCCGCCATCGGGGAACTGCCGCTTGCACTGGCTGGAGATCATGATCTTGACCTTGCGAACTGCTGTTGATCGTCTCGCCATCGTCGCTCTCCCCGGTAACGGGCGCCCACCCGCTCCGATGGCGATACCGGGCTGGAAGGCTCACGTCGAGACTGGGGCGAGCGAGGAGGGACGCTCTGTCGACTTGCGCCGGCCCATGATTGTGGCGGTTTGGAGTCTCGCCAGCAACTGAACGAAGGTCCGCTTCTCGCGCCGCGGCGCCCAAAAGCGGACTGGCTGGAGACGGCCCAAAATTTGTCCTTTAGTTAGACTTCGAGGGATGAACTCTCACCCCCGCCCCGCCTTCTCCTCATATTCCAGATATTCGGCGCGCACGTGCAGCACGCGCGTTGACAGGTGCACTTCGTACATGAAACAGCCGAGCGCCGAAGCCATCAGCAGCAGCGCCAGCAGGAACGTGCCCGCGATCGCGGTGGACAGTTCCACCTTGGCCAGCCCGATCAGGAACAGCATGGCGATCATCACGCACACCACCACCGCGGCCGCCACGCCGAACCAGATCGCGCGCCCGGTAACCGTCATGCGCCGCTCCAGCAGCCGCAGTTCGTAGACCAGCCGCTCATGTTCGGGGCCCCTGGTGACATCGTACAGCGTCTCGCGGTCGCGCGCACGGTCGATGATGCGGGTCAGCCGTCCGGTGAACAGGTTGAGCATGCTGCCCAGCGCCACCAGCAGGAACGCCGGTGTCAGCGCGGTTTGCAGCACCTGCAGCACCGTGGCGGTTGGCACGCTGGCGGAAAGGATATGGGCAATCATGCAGCCCATGTAGCGTGTGCGCGGCGCGCCACAAGCGGCGGGGCGCACGGCATTTGTGCGCTGCGCAAAATTCGCTATGACGCAGCAAGATGACCAAGGCACCCCAGGACATGAGCGATGGCGAGCGCTTCAACCCCGCGCAGATCAGCGCCTTCATGGGCAGACATGGCCATGGCGGCATGCTCGGCATCGGCTATCATGACCACGGGGCCGACTGGGTGACGCTGAAGCTGGACTGGCGGGCCGATCTGGTTGGCAATGACGATACGCAAATCCTGGCATCCGGCCCGATTATCTCGCTGATGGACATGGCTACCAGCCTGTCGATCTGGACGAAACTCGGAAAATTCCGGCCGCACGCGACGATGGACCTGCGCGTGGATTACATGCGCGCCTCCCCGCCCGGGCAGACGGTCTATGGGCGCGGCGAATGCTATCATGTCAGCCGTTCGATCGGCTTCGTGCGCGGGCTGGCGCACAACGGCGATCCGGACGACCCGGTGGCGCACGTCACCGGAACGTTCATTCGCACAGAAGGCTTTGGCGCACCCAGGGATTTGACCCATGAGCGGGCTTGATCTCGATCAGGCGATGCCGCCCTATGCACGCGCGCTGGCGATCCGATCGGCCGGAGACGAGGACGGCGTGCCCGTTCTGGCCATGCCCTTCCGTGTGGAGGTGCTGGGCCGCCCGGGCTTCCTCCATGGCGGGGCGATTTCGGGCCTGCTCGAACTTGCCTCGATCGCGGCGTTGCGCAGCGCGCTGGCGGCACAAGGCCGCATCGTGCGGATCAAGCCGATCAACGTCACGGTCGATTTCATGCGCGGCGGGATCGATCATGATACCTTTGCCGTCGGACGCATCACGCGGCTCGGGCGGACGCTGGCAAACGTCGAGGCGGCGGCGTGGCAAGGGGATCGGGGGCGCCTCATCGCCACCGCGCAGATGCACTATTTGTTGCGCGGCGAGAACGATTAATGCTGTCGGCAGGCCGCCGCTGTCTTCACGTCCGGATTTTCGCGGCAATATCCCGTCCAGAATCCCGGCGTCCAGAATCCCGGTATCCAAAAATTGGGGCGTCCAAGATCGGGGCGCCAGAACCCCCGCATCAGGACCCCCGCATCAGGCCCTCCGCTTCAGGCCCGCGTCAGATAGAGGCTGAGCCCGCCGGGCAACGCTTCGGGCGGCGCGCCGACGATGCGGTCTGCATCGGCCCGCGCCCGTTCCAGCACGGCCGCGCCGATATCGGCGTCGTGATAGACCCGGTCCGCCTGCCCCAGCATCCGCGCCGCGCGCAGCGTGAGATCGTCGGGATCGGCGCTGGTAAGGGCAATGATATGTAGGCCGGTCGCGACGTCTGCTGCATCGCGCGAGAGCCACGCCGCGACATCATGGGTTTCGCGCGCCGGATCGAGCGGGCCGCCGTCTGCCAGCGCGGCGTCGATGGCGCGGCGGCGGTCGGCACCATCCGGCCACCGCGCGCGGATGGCGTCCCGCGCATCGAACAGGCCTTGCGCCAGCGCGCCAACGCCGGACGGCAGCATCGCCTCGATCCGCTGGCGCAGCGCCTTGGCCAGGCCAGCCGACGCGCCGCCGGTGCCGATTGCCACAATGACGGGGCTACGGTCGACGATGGCAGGCGTGGTGAAATCGCACAGGGCGGGACGATCGACCACGTTCACCAGAAGCCCGCGCGCCTTCAGCCGGGCCGCGTCGATGCCCGCCAGTTCGGCATCGTCATGCGCCACAATGCCGAGCGCCGCGCCGCGCGCATTGACATTGTCCGTGATGATCGCTCCGGCCCGCGCGTACAGGCGGCGCTTGGCATCCGCCGCCTCTCCGGTCCCGAGCAGGATGACCGTGCGGCCTTCGAGGTTCAGGAACAGCGGAAACTGGCGCATCGCCTCAGCGCAGCCAGTCCGGCACGCGCTCGGCGGCCATGATGGTACCCGCCGGAATGCGGTCCGCCACAACCGCGAACCGGTCGCCGTCCACCATAACCTCGGGCACCAGCGCGCGGCTGTTGTAGGTGCTCGCCATGGTTGCGCCATACGCGCCGGCGGTGCGGAACACCGCGAGGTCTCCTGTCCCCACCGCGCCGATGTCCCGGCCGATGGCAAATGTGTCGCCGCTCTCGCATACCGGGCCGACGATGGAGGCGGTCATGCGCGTCGTGGTTTCGCACACCGGTTCAAAATCGTGCCAGGCGTCATACATCGCGGGGCGCGCGAGATCGTTCATCGCGGCGTCCACGATCACGAACGGCGCCGAAGCGCCCGGTTTCAGCCACAGCACCTCGGTCAGCAGCACGCCGGCATTGCCCGCGATCACGCGCCCGGGCTCGAACATCAGACGGACGCCCCAGTCCTGCGTCACGCGCGCCACCATCGCGCCATAGTCGGCCGGGGTCGGCGGCAGCGCCTCGCCCGCTTTGTAGGGAATGCCAAGGCCGCCGCCCAGATCGACATGGGTGATTATGTGACCGGCAGCGCGCAGCTGCCGCACCAGCGCGCCGAGCCGCGCGAACGCTGCCTCCATCGGGGCAAGATCAAACAGCTGGCTGCCGATATGCACCGCCACGCCGCGCAGGTTCAGCCCCTTCAGCGCCGCGAGCCGCCCATAGATTTCCGGCGCGGCGTCGATGCCGACGCCGAATTTGTTTTCCTTCTTGCCGGTGGAGATCTTGGCATGGGTGCCGGCATCCACATCGGGATTGACCCGCAGCACGGCCGGCGCCGTCAGGCCGCGGGACAGCGCAATTTCGGACAGCGCCTCGCCCTCCGGCTCATGCTCGATATTGAACTGGCCAATGCCCGCGTCCAACCCCTGCGCCAGTTCGGCGCGCGACTTGCCGACGCCGGAAAAGACGACGTCCTTTGCGCCAACGCCGGCCGCCAGCGCGCGCGCCATCTCGCCGCCCGAAACAACGTCGGCGCCGTATCCTTCGCGCGAGAGGACGTTGAGCACGGCCAGATTGGGGTTCGCCTTGATGGCAAAGGCGATATGCTTGTCCGGTATCGCCGACAGCCCGTCGCGGAACACGCGCGCGTGGCGTTGAAACGTGGCGCGCGAATAAATGTAGACCGGCGTGCCCACCGTCTTGGCGATGGCAGGCAGCGGCACGTCCTCGGCGTGGAGCACGCCGTTCCGATAAGAAAAATGATCCATCAGCCTTCCGGTGGCGGCGCGGTGGTGGGATTGTCCGGATCGGCAACATCCTGCGCGCGCCGACCGGCGGGCGGCAAATCGAAAGGATCGAGCGCGCGGGGATCGGAACGCTCCAGCAACTCGTCGTTGCGCGATGGGCGCGCCTGCGTCGATGGTTCGAGCAGGGCGAGCGGGTCGACAATGCCGGTCTGGCCGTAGGTCTGCACCGGCAGCGTCGCGCCCGGCGCGGGCTCCAGCGGGCCAATCTTGCCGCAGCCGGGCAGCAGCACAGCGGCGCTGAGCAAAAGAAGGATGGGTCGGATCATGGCATGTCCTTGCGGGCGGCGGCGATCGCCTCCCTTACCCGGCTCGGCGCGGTGCCGCCATAGCTCATGCGGCTGGCGACCGAGCCTTCCACGCTGAGATCGGGCAGATCGGCACCGGCATCGGCCAGCCGCGGATCGAGCCCGCACAGGGCGGCGGCGTCGAGCTCCGAGATGTCGCAGCCGCGCTCCTCGGCCAGCTTGACCGCCGCGCCGGTGAGATGGTGCGCCTCGCGGAACGGCAGGTCCAGGCTGCGCACCAGCCAGTCGGCAAAATCAGTCGCCGTGCTGTGCCCCGCCGCCGCCAGTGCGCGCATCCGCTCCGTCTGGAACGTGCAGCTTTCGATCATACCCGTCATCGCCGCGATCGACAGCGCGAGCAGATCATGCGCCTCGAACACCGGCGGCTTGTCGTTTTGCGTATCCTTGGCATAGGCCAGCGGCAGGCCCTTCATCACCATTACCAGCGCCTGCATGCAGCCTGCGATCCGCCCGGAATGGCCGCGCACCAGCTCGGCGGCATCGGGGTTGCGCTTCTGCGGCATGATGGAACTGCCGGTGCTATAGGCATCGGACAATGTGATGAAACCGAACGGCTGGCTCGCCCAGATCACGATCTCCTCGGCCAGGCGCGACAGATGCAGCGCGGCCATGGTCGCGGCCATCAGATAATCGAGCGCGAAATCGCGGTCCGATACCGCGTCGAGCGAATTGGCGGTGGGCCGCGCGAAGCCCAGATCATCGGCGGTCCGCTTGCGGTCCAGATCGAAGCTGGTGCCCGCCAGTGCGGCGCTGCCGAGCGGACATTCGTCGGCGCGCGCGGCGGCATCGGCGAAGCGGCTGCGATCGCGCCGCGCCATCTCGTAATAAGCCATCAGATGGTGGCCGAGCGTGACCGGCTGCGCGGCCTGCAAATGGGTAAAGCCCGGCATCACGGCATCGGCGTGGCTTTCCGCCCGGTCCAGCAGCGCGCGCTGAAACGCGGCGAGCCCGGCGTCCACTTGCGCGCACGCCTCGCGCACCCACAGGCGAAAGTCGGTTGCCACCTGATCGTTGCGCGATCGGGCGGTGTGGAGCCGTCCCGCGGCCGGCCCGATAAGTTCGGTCAGCCGCGCCTCGACCGCCATGTGAATATCCTCCAGATCGCGGTTTTCCGGCACGCCGTGCGCTTCATATTCCGCCGCGATGACATCCAGCCCGCCGTGGATCGCCGCGGCGTCGGCCGGGCTCACGATGCCCCGCGCCGCCAGCATCGCGACATGCACCTTGCTGCCCCGGATATCCTGCCGCCACAACCGCTTGTCGAAGGGGATGGAGGCGTTTATCTCCCGCATGATCGCTGACGGGCCGCCGGAGAAGCGCCCGCCCCACATGCTGTTGGAATCGCCCATGCGCCTGTCTTTCCTTGCCGTCCCTGCCGCCCTGATGATGATACCGTTACTGGGGCTGGCCGCATGCGATAGGGCCGCGCCGGTGGCGGAGCAAGAGCAGGCCGCCGCTGGCCCGCCGGCCAAGCCGGGCGAAGGCGCGCTGATCGAGACTGCCGACGGGATGAAGGCGGATCTCAGCTACGATCATGCCGGAGAGCCCTATCTGCCCGGCGCCTTTACCGATCCCGATGGCGGTGAGGCGAAGCTGGCGGACTTCGCGGGCAAACCGCTGCTGGTGAACCTGTGGGCCACCTGGTGCGCCCCGTGCGTGCGCGAGCTGCCGACGCTCGACGCGCTAGCGGGGTCGGGAGCCGGTTCGGGGGCCGGTTCGGGGCTGCAGGTGCTGGTCGTGTCGCAGGATCTCGACGGGCGGCAGGCGGTCGATCCGTTCTGGGCAAAACAGGGGTTTGCGACGCTGGAGCCCTATATCGACAGCGACAACGCGCTGCTCACCGCGCTCGGCGGCAATGTGCAGCTGCCCACCACCATCCTCTACGATGCCGGCGGCAAAGAGGTCTGGCGGCTCATCGGCCCGACAGAATGGAACGATCCCGCCGTGGCCGACATGCTGGCGGAGGCCGGCTAACCGGCGGGCTGGCGGAGGCCGGTTGATCAGCGCGTGGGCCGGGGGGTATCCCCGCTATAATCGTAAAAACCGCGGCCCGATTTGCGGCCGAAC
>JBBSUT010000034.1:0-19633 GCA_038234155.1 Sphingomonadales bacterium
CCAGCCCGCCGCGGTGGCCATGCGCAAGGTGCTGCTGCACGCATCGGACAACGGCTTTTTCTTCGTGATCGACCGCGTGGACGGCACGCTGATTTCGGCGACCGCGCTCTATGACGGCGCGCGGTGGACGCAAGGTTTTGATCCGCTCACCGGACGGCCGGTGCCACCGCAAACACCTGTATCCGCATCCGCCAAAGCGGCGAAACCCGCGGCGGCGGCAGCCCAGCCGCCGCGCGCGATTTTCCCGCCAGTGCGCCCGGACCGTCCCGCCAGGTGGATGAGCTTCAACCCGCAGACCGGCCTCGTCTATTTCCAGCTGCCGCGCTTCACCGAGGTGCGGGCGTCCCAGTCGACAGCGGCCCCGGCGAATGGACCGCGTCCTGCGGCGCCCTTGCCACCGCGAATGGCGATCGGCGGGGCACGGATCGTGGCGTTCGATCCGGTGGCCGGCGCTGTCCGCTGGAGCCGAGACCTGACCGCAGGCCGCAACGGCGCGCCGCTCAGCACGGCGGGCGGGCTCCTGTTCTTCGGCACCGGCATCGGCCGCTTCGTGGCGCTGGATGCCCAGACCGGTGCCACGCTGTTCAACCGCGATCTGGGCTCCGGCATCGCCGCCCCGCCGAGCACGCTCCGCGTGGGCGGCGCGCAATATGTCGCCGTGCTGACCGGCATGGGCGGCGGTTTTGCCGTTGCAGCGGACATGGCGGAGAACGACGGCGCTGCGCCGCGCGCATCGTCCGCCAAAGACCGGGTCTCTGCCAAGGACCGGATCTCTGCCAAGGACCGGGCCGGCAAAAGCGCGCCTTCCTCCGGTCTGCTGCTGAGGGTGCCCGCCCGCCCGCGCCTGCTGCTGCTGCGGCTCGGCGCGTCGGGCGCATTGCCGGGCGGTCCGGTGCCGACGCCGCGCCCCTCACCCACACCGCTGCTGCCGGAATCGGGGCCGGGAACGGGGCCGGGAACGGGAACGGGAACGGAGATGGGGCCGGGACGGGGGTGACGATGTCCCATGCGCGGGCCACCGCATTATGATAGGCTTATCGAATCGCGCCGACTGCCCGCGATAGCCACGCGGAGCTGGGACAATTTGTTGAAGGATAGGGTAGCGATGAAAAAGATCGAAGCGATCATCAAGCCATTCAAGCTCGACGAGGTGAAGGAGGCGCTCCACGAAGTGGGCGTATCCGGGATCACGGTGACCGAGGCCAAGGGGTTCGGCCGGCAAAAGGGCCATACCGAACTGTACCGCGGCGCCGAATATGTCGTCGATTTCCTGCCCAAGGTGAAGCTCGAGGTGGTGGTGGACGACGCGCTGTGGGAGCGCGTGGTTGAGGCCATAGCCGCAGCAGCGCGCACCGGCCGGATCGGCGACGGCAAGATTTTCGTGACGCCGATCGAGGCGGCGATGCGCATCCGCACCGGAGAGCGGGATACGGACGCCCTCTAGCGCATTGGCTTTAAAGATGCATTTGGCTCTGGCGGCGCATGTGAGGCTGGACTGAGCAAAACCGGTGGGCCGAACTATGCTGCGCTGCAAAACGAATTTGCAGGCAAGCGCGGTTCGCTGTAGGGATATTGCGCGAAACACCGTATAACGAAAGGCAATCGAACATGGCGACCTCCGCGAAAGACATCTTGAAACGCATCAAGGATGAGGAGATCGAATGGGTCGATTTGCGGTTCACCGATCCCAAGGGCAAATGGCAGCATCTCACCATGTGCGCCAATGTGCTGGGCGAGGATGAGCTGGAAGACGGCCTGATGTTCGACGGCAGCTCGATCGAGGGCTGGAAAGCGATCAACGAAAGCGACATGATCCTGCGCCCGGACCTGTACGCGGCCTATATGGACCCGTTTTCGGCCACACCGATGATGATCCTGTTCTGCGACATCGTGGAACCGTCCAGCGGCGAGCTCTATGCCCGCGATCCGCGATCCACCGCCAAGCGTGCCGAAGCCTTCCTCAAGAACAGCGGCGTCGGCGATACGATCTATGTCGGGCCGGAAGCAGAGTTCTTCATGTTCGACGACGTTCGCTTCGAAGACGGATACGACCGGAGCTATTACAAGATCGACGATATCGAGCTGCCGACCAACTCGGGCCGCGAATATGACGTGGGCAATATGGGCCACCGCCCGCGCGCGAAGGGCGGATATTTCCCGGTTGCGCCGGTCGACAGCGCCGTCGACATTCGCGGCGAGATGGTGGCGACGATGATGGAAATGGGCCTCAAGATGGACAAGCACCATCATGAAGTTGGCGCGGCGCAGCATGAGCTGGGCCTGACCTTCTCCACGCTGGTGACCTGCGCAGACCAGATGCAGGTCTATAAATATGTCGTCCACCAGGTGGCGCACAGCTACGGCAAGACAGCGACATTCATGCCCAAGCCCATCGCCAAGGACAACGGATCGGGCATGCACACCCATATGTCGATTTGGGACGGCGGCAAGCCGCTGTTCGCGGGCGACGGCTATGCCGGGCTGTCCGAGATGTGCCTCCATTATATCGGCGGTGTCATCAAGCATGCCAAAGCGCTGAACGCCTTCACCAACCCGTCCACCAACAGCTACAAGCGGCTGGTGCCGGGCTATGAGGCGCCGGTTCTATTGGCCTATTCCAGCCGCAACCGATCGGCCAGCTGCCGCATTCCCTATGGCACGGGCGACAAGGCCAAGCGCGTGGAGTTCCGGTTCCCCGATCCGCTGATGAACCCCTATCTCGCCTATGCCGCGTTGCTGATGGCGGGTCTGGACGGCATCCGGAACAAGATCCATCCCGGCGAGGCGATGGACAAGAACCTTTACGATCTGCCGCCCGAAGAACTGAAGGATGTGCCCACGGTGTGCAGCTCGCTGCGCGAAGCGCTTGATTCGCTGCAGGCGGATCACGACTTCCTGCTGGAAGGCGATGTGTTCACCAAGGACCAGATCGAATCTTATATCGCGCTGAAATGGCCCGAGGTTTCCCGCTGGGAAATGACGCCCAGCCCCGTCGAATATGACATGTATTATTCGGGCTGAGCTTGCCAGTCTACGATCGAGGAAAGGGCGTCCCGCGGGGCGCCCTTTTTTTATTGGCGCCTGAAACTGGATTGGCAACTATCGGCGCGGAGCTAACATGGGGACGAGGCGGAAGATCCGTTCTCGGGCGGCGTGCCGACGGAAGCAGACATTCAGATTAATGGCCAGTTCCGACACAATTGCGGTCGTTCAAGTTTGCGCTCGTTGCGGCCGAGTCACCGCCACCGACAAGAAGACCAGGGTCAGACCAAGGATGATTGCTCGCAAAATCGCCGCAGGCCAGTCCGCTCCGTTTATGAGCGTAACGTCGCGATAGATCGCCACGCCAAGCATCGGTATCGCCGCGAATTGCGCGGCCGCAATTAGCGCGCGGCTGGGCTGGCGATGAAAGAACTTGGTTGGAACGATGCCACCAATCACAAGGGCGAGAACGGGCGCGCCGTAAATCAACAGATTGGCACGATCGTCTGCCCCAAAATAATCGTCGCTGAACCATGACATCCCGAGAATGCTGATGAACGCCAGCACGAGTGCTGTCACACGAGCAAAAATAGGAGGGGCGACCATGAACACACCCTATGCGCTTCAATGTCTGCAATCCACCCCAATGCTGGCCATTCTCCCTTTCGAGAGGACACCCGCTTAACGGCAGCTATCTTACATCAGGATCAAGCGACTGGACGACCAACTCTTGTCACAAGCCACCATTGGCCCCGGTTTGGTTTGCCAAGTACCAAAGCCTTGCAATGTTGGACATTTGATGGGCTATTCCGGGATAGGCCGTCACGAACCCTGACGATGTAGGAAATATCGTTTCGCGTTTCAGCAATGCTTTCGTGTATATTTTGTATACTTTGAATAATATTATTGCGTGGTCGATCTGCCTGGTCCGCGACCATGTTCAGCGCTCAGAAAATGCCCATTTCCAGGCCGGCCGCCATGGCCGCGCCGATTTGGCGGGCTTTGGCCAGCGCCGCATCATCGATGGTTTTCGGGGCCAGTATCTGCTCCTGTGTCTGCGCATCGACACGGACGACAAGGCTTTCGGTCATGCGCTTCAGCCGCCAGCCGGTGGCGATGCGTTCCAGCTGCGTTCTGGCGCTCTGGCCGTCCGAACCGGCGCATATCATCGCGGCGTAGGGACGCCCCTCGATCTTGCCGAGCACCTCATAATAGCTCCGGTCAAAAAACGCCTTCATCACGCCAGCGATCGCGGCAAGATTTTCGGGGCAGACGAAGATATAGCCGTCCGCGGCAAGCAGATCATGCGGCCCGGCATGGTCGGCGGTGAGATAGCGCAGCCGTCCATCGCCCGCCCCTGCCGCGCCATCGCGCGCCGCTTCGGCAAGCTGGCGGCTGCCGCCGGTGCGGCTGTAGTGGACGATAAGCAGGGTCTTCATGCGCAAAGCCTAGCGCGGACGAGCGGCCACATAAATCGATTCCCGCAGCGCCAACGATGCGCTACGCCGCCGTGCATGCCTTATGTTTGCGATATCGAACGCTCGCTCTCCGGCCAGCCCTGGCGCTGGCGCGGAACCGGGGCGGATGCACGCGATCCCGGTTTCCGTCCGGACGATCTGTTGACCCAGTTGATGCTGGCGCGCGGCTGCCCCCGCGACGCGCTGGAGGCGCACCTCAGCCCGTCGATCACCGGCTTTCTGCCCGATCCCGCCATCTTTCGCGACATGACGCGCGCGGCCGAGCGGATCGCCGATGCCGTCGAGAAGCGGCAGCGCGTCACCGTCTTTGGCGACTACGACGTCGATGGCGCCACCAGCGCCGCGCTGCTGATCCGCTTCCTGGCTCAGCTCGGGCTTACCGCGGAGGCCTATATCCCCGATCGCCTGATGGAGGGCTACGGTCCCTCGGGCGAGGCGCTGGTCCGGCTGGGCCGGCAGGGCGCCGATCTGGTGATCACGGTCGATTGCGGCGCCATGGCCTATGATGCGCTGGCAGAGGCGAAGGCGGCGGGCGTCGAGGTGATCGTGGTCGATCATCACAAATGCGCCGCAGAGCTGCCGCAGGCGCTGGCGCTGGTCAACCCGAACCGGCTCGACGAATGCGATGAGGCGGCAGGCCACGGTCATCTCGCCGCGGTGGGCGTGGCCTTTCTTCTGGCCGTCGAGATCCGCCGCGTCCTGTCGCAGCGCGGCTATTTCGCCAACCTGGCCAAACCGCAGCTGCTCGACCTGCTCGATCTCGTGGCGCTGGGCACCGTGGCCGATGTCGCGCAGCTGAAGGGCCTGAACCGGGCGTTCGTGGCGCAGGGCCTCAAGGTCATGGCGGCGCGCCGCAATGTCGGGCTGAACGCCCTGATCGACGCCAGCCGGCTCAGCCGCGCACCGATTTGCAGCGATCTCGGTTTTGCGCTTGGCCCGCGCATCAACGCCGGTGGGCGTGTCGGCAAGTCCGATCTGGGCGTGCGTCTGCTGACCACCGAAGACCCCGAGGAAGCCCGGCAGATCGCGCAAACGCTGGACCTTCTGAATGAGGAACGCCGCGCCATCGAGGCGTCCGTGCAGGAAGCGGCGGAGGCCATGCTGCCTGGCCAGCATAACCGATCGGTCGTGCTGGTCGCGGGCGAAGGCTGGCATCCCGGTGTGATCGGCATCGTGGCGGGCCGCATCAAGGAAAAGACCGGCAAGCCTGCCATCGTGATCGCCATTGATGCGGACGGGACCGGCAAGGGATCGGGCCGCTCGATCTCCGGCGTGGATCTGGGCGCAGCCATCATTGCCGCGTGCGATCATGGCCTGCTGGTGGCCGGCGGCGGGCATGCCATGGCGGCGGGGCTCACGGTCATGGCGGACAAGGTGGAGGCGCTTTGCGATTTCCTCGATGCGCGGCTCGCCGGCGATATCGCACGCGCCGGCGACGAGCGGGCGATCATGATCGATGCGCTGCTGTCTCCGCGCGGTCTCAATCCCGCCTTCGTCGGCGCGGTGGAGCGCGGCGGCCCCTATGGCATGGGCTGGCCTGCCCCGCGCGTGGTCGCCGGGCCGGTGCGGATCGTGAAATGCGATATCGTGGGCAACGGCCATGTCCGCGCCATCGTGCAGGGCGATGACGGCGGCCGGTTCAAGGCGATGGCCTTTCGCGCGGCGGACAGCATATTGGGGCAAACGCTGCTCCATGGCGGCCATGCCACCAAATACTGGCTGGCTGGCCGTGCCAAGATCGACGACTGGGGCGCACGGCCTGCCGCCGAACTCCATCTTGAAGACGCGGCCATAGCCGCTTGACCGCGGCGCGCGCGTTCCTTAAGTGCGCAACTTCCCGGCGGAGGCCCCTTCGTCTAGCGGTCCAGGACGCGGCCCTTTCACGGCTGAAACACGGGTTCGATTCCCGTAGGGGTCACCACCGGGAGGAAAAGCATTGCGCCATGGCTATGGCCCCTTCGTCTAGCGGTTAGGACGCGGCCCTCTCACGGCTGAAACACGAGTTCGATTCTCGTAGGGGTCACCAGCAGCGCGCGCAGCGCCAGACGGCAGCGCGAACCGGCAAGCTTTGCTGCGCTGCACAAGAATTTGCCCCGCGCCCCTCGACCTCAGCGGCATTCGCCCCTATGTGTACGGCTGCAAGGCGTGCCGTGTGCCCCTGCATACGGCCTGCGCCACTACCGACCGAACCATATGAAGGACATAGCATGGCCTCCCCTTTCGAAGGCGTGAAGCGCCTCGTCGTCAAGATCGGCTCTGCGCTGCTCGTTTCACCCGAAGGCGAGGTGGAGCGCTACTGGCTCGCCAGCCTGATCGACGATCTGGAAACCTTGCGCCGCGAGAACGGCATCGAAACGATCATCGTGGCTTCCGGCGCGGTGGCGCTCGGCGCGCGTATTCTGGATCTGCCAGCGGGAGGCAAGAGCAGCCTGGATGACGGCCAGGCCGCCGCCGCGACGGGGCAGATCGCGCTATCCGGGCTGTTCTCCGAACTGCTGCGCGCGCACCGCCGCCGCGCCGCGCAGATCCTGGTGACGCTGGAAGACCTGCAGGACCGCCGCCGCTATCTCAACGCATCGGACACGATCGAGCGGCTGTTGTCGCTCGGCGTTACTCCGATCATCAACGAGAACGACAGCGTCACCACCCGCGAAATCCGCTTTGGCGACAACGACCGGCTGGCCGCCCGCGTAGCGCAGGCGGCCCATGCGGACATGGTGCTGCTGCTCAGCAATGTCACCGGCCTGTTTTCGGCCGATCCGGGCAAGGACCCGGACGCGGTGTTCCTGAAAACCGTCAGCAGCGTGGCCGACCTCGACGTCGATCTCGGCCCGCCGACCGGCCCCGGCACCGGCGGCATGGGTTCCAAGGTGGAGGCCGCGCGCATCGCTGTCGCCAGCGGCATCAAGCTCGCGATTGCCGATGGCCAGAAACCCAATCCGGTTATCCGCTTCCGCGATACCGGCGATGGCACCGTCTTCACGGCTGAAGGCGGCGTCGACAAGCGCAAGGCGTGGATTGCCGGGAAGATCGACGTGCAGGGCACGCTCACTATCAATACCGGCGGCAAGCGGCATTTGCTGGGCGGGGAAAATCTGCTGACGAAGGGCGTGACCCAGGTCGAAGGCGCATTCTCGCGCGGCGACTCGGTCGACATTCACGACGAGCAGGGGCAACTTCTGGCGCGCGGGCTCATTAGCTATGACGACCACGACGCCAAGGCGATCGCCGGCAAACAGGCCGACGAGCAGGAATCTATCCTGGGCTATGCGCCGCGCAGCGCGCTCATCGACAAGAACAATCTGGTGCTTTTGATATGACCGACAATCACGACGACCTGATCCGCGACATGGGGACACGCGCCCGCAAAGCCGCCATGCGGCTTGCCCTGGCGAGCACCGAGGAGAAAGCCGCCGCCGTGCGCGCCGCCGCGCAGGCGATGCGCGCGGACAGCGAAGCGATTCTGGCCGCCAACGCCCGGGACATGGACGCGGCCAGCGATCTTACGCCCGCAATGAAAGACCGGCTGAAGCTCGACGCGGAGCGGCTCGCCGGCATCGCCGACGCTGCTGATAATGTCGCCGGCCTGCCCGATCCGGTGGGCGAGATCATCAAGCAGTGGGAGCAGCCCAACGGGCTCCAGTTCGAGCGCCGCCGCGTGCCGCTCGGCGTGGTCGGCATCATCTACGAAAGCCGCCCGAACGTCACCGCCGATGCCGGCCTGCTGTGCCTGATGGCCGGCAATGCCGCGATTTTGCGCGGCGGGTCGGAAGCGGTGCATTCCAACCGCGCTCTGCATGCCGCGATCGTGAAGGGTCTGGAAAGCGCCGGACTTCCCGCCGACGCCGTGCAGCTGATGCCGACGCAGGACCGCGCCGCCGTCGGCGCGATGCTGAAGGCTGCCGGCCTGATCGACATCATCATTCCGCGCGGCGGCAAGAGCCTTGTCGCCCGCGTTCAGGACGAGGCGCGCGTGCCCGTGCTCGCGCATCTGGACGGCATCTGCCACGTCTATATCGACGGCGCGGCGGACCCGGACAAGGCGCGCGCCATTGCGATCAACGCCAAGATGCGCCGCACCGGCATTTGCGGCGCGATGGAAACGCTGTTGATCGACGATGCCGCCCAAAGCTTCGCGCCGGACGTAATCAAGGGCCTGCTCGATGCGGGCTGCGAGGTGCGCGGCGACGCCAAGATCGAACAGATGGACGCCCGCGTGAAGCCCGCCACAGACGCGGACTGGGATACCGAATATCTGGAGCCCATCGTTTCGGCCAGACTGGTCGCCGGCGTCGACGGTGCCACGCGCCACATCGCCGAACATGGCAGCCACCACACCGATTCGATCGTCACCGAGGACAAGATTATCGCCGCCAGGTTCCTGCAGACCGTGGACAGCGCCATCGTGATGCACAACGCCTCGACGCAGTTCGCCGATGGCGGCGAATTTGGCTTCGGCGCGGAAATCGGGATCGCAACGGGCCGCCTGCATGCGCGCGGCCCGGTGGCGCTCGAAGGACTTACGACTTACAAGACGGTGGTGCTTGGCGAGGGACAGACGCGGCCCTGATAACGTGACCCATTACGAGCGAAGCGTTGCAATCCAGGGCCGTTGCAGCGCTGCTTAGGCCTTTGGATTGCCGCGTCGCCTTCGGCTCCCCGCCATGACGACCGAACTCAATCCTCCCAATAATAGGGCAGGCGTTTCGCGTCGCCGGTCTCGACTTCGTTCATGCTCGCCGGATCGTACATCCGCCCGCCAAGCATGACATATGCGATGTCGTCCGAATTGCGGATATCGACCGTAGGATCGGCATCGAGCACCAGCAGATCAGCCAGCTTGCCGGCTTCCAACGAGCCAATATCCTCGCTCATGCCGAGCGACTGCGCGCCGACGATCGTGCCTGCCTGCAGCGCTTCGAGCGGGGTCATGCCGCCGCGCACGAAGCTCCACAGCTCCCAGTGCGAACCGATGCCCGCCTGCTGGCCGTGCGCGCCGATTGATATCTTGACGCCGCGTTTGGCCAGCTTCCTGGCCTCGCGCGCATTGTCGTCATCGACGAACGCTTCCTCGGGCGCCTTGACCACGCGCTTGCCCGCAGCGGCGAGTTCGGCGGGCGGCGTATGCGCTTTCAACAGCGGATGTTCGTAAATGTTCATCGCCTGGCGCCAGTAAGGATCGCCTGCCAGCCCGCCGTAGGTGACCACCAGCGTCGGTGTGTTGTTGGTGTCGCTCTGCGACATGTACTGCAGCACATCCTCGTAGAATATCTCGAGCGGGACGTTGTGTTCCAGCGTCGAATTGCCGTCGGCGACGAGGTTCATGTCCATGCCGAACAGCGATCCGCCCTCGGCCACCACCAGCATATTCTCCGCGCGGCTGGCGGCAACGACCATCTGGCGCTGCTCGCGGCGCGGCTGGTTGTAGTTCTTCACCGAATGCGCGCCCTGCGCCTTCAGGCGGCGAACATGATCGAGAGCGTCCTGATAATTCTCGATATCCGCATAAACGCCGTAAGCCTTGGCACCGTAGATGATTTCGCCAGTGGAGAAGATGCGCGGGGCGAGCAGCTGGCCCGCCTGCTGCATTTCGGCTGCCACGAAAATCTCGCTGGCGGTGCTCGACGGATCGTGGATGGTGGTGGTGCCGAGCGCCAGATTCTGGATCGCAGACCAGTTCTGCTGCGGCACCAGCTCGTCGGTGCCCTGCGGACCATGGGCATGCGCGTCGACCAGCCCAGGGATGATCGTCTTTCCGGAGACGTCGACGGTGCGTGTGCCAGACGGTACCGACACCGATCCAGCCGGTCCGATGGCGGCAATGCGGTCGCCGTCGATCAGCACCGTGCCGTTTTCGATGATGCCGCCGTCGCTGCCCGCCATGGTGACAATGCGCGCGCCGGTCAGCGCCACGCGGCCCGGGTGCTTGTCCGCCTGCACCGTGCGCGCGAGCGAAATACCGCTGGTTGGCGCCGCGAAGGGGACCGCCTTTTGTCCCTCGGCGAGCGGAGCGCTCGGAAAGAGATTGCGCATGTCCACGCTGTAAACCGTGGGGCCCATCGACCAATGGACGCGCGCGCTATCGCCCTCGAAATGAATATAGTCGGCGCCGCCCTCGCTGACCTTGACCACCGGCAGCGCCTTGGTGTCGGGGGCCAGCGAAACGTTCTGGCCGCCCGGCAGGATCGGCGTGACGAACGCCTCGTAATTCTGGCGGAAGGCCAGCCATTCACCGTTGGGCGAGACGGTGAAATCGTTGATCAGTTCGCCATTGGCGTGGACGCGCTTGTCCTGACCGCTCAAATCGGTGCTGAACAGCTCGGTCTTTTCCTCGGACCGGTCGATCATGAAAATACGGTCGTTGGCCGCGCCAAACTGGCCGCGCGCGCTGTCACGGTTGATCAGCTTGGGCGTCCCGCCCGACGCAGCGACGGTGTAAACGCCGGGATTTTCGGACCATTCGGGCGCGGTGAGAAAGCCGCCCTCATGCTTCTCAAACGCGATCGTCTTGCCGTCGGGAGAGAAATGCGGGCGCGCATAATGGCCCGGCTGGCTGGTTACCGGCCGGCCGTTGCCGCCACTCGGCGAGATGGTACGGATCGTACCCAGATCCTTGTCGGTCCACGTCACATAGACGATTTGCGATCCGTCGCGGGACCAGCTCGGGAAAAGTTCACGTGAACCATCATCGCCGCTGGTGAGGCGGCGCGGCGTGCCCTGCCCCATGTCCTTGAGGTAGAGCTTGCCCAGACTTTCAAACACCACCCGGCCGCCGTCCGGCGATACCTCGGCGAAGCGCGGTATCTTGGTGACAAAGCTGTCCTCGCCGACCTGGATGACCGGATGCGGGGCTTTTGCAACGCCGCGGCTGTCGGTGACACGGAACGGGATCACCGCGCTGTTGCCGCCATCGCCGTCGATGCGGCGGATTTTGCCCCCGGCCCAGAAGACGATTGAACGGCTGTCGGGCGTCCAGCTCATGTTCGGATAGACCCCGGTGACCGCCCAGGTTTCCTGCACGTCGCGGTCCAGATTGCCGTAGATTTCCTTCACCGCGCCGGACGTCAGGTCCTTGACCCACAGCTTGGACTTGCCATCCTCGCGCCGCACGAAAGCGATGCGTTTGCCGTCGGGCGAGGGCTGCGGACGCACCGCGCCGCCCAGCCCGCTGATCGCCGTGGTGGTTTCGCCGCTTTCCAGATCATAGCGCAGGATGTCGAACAGATCGCTGTTCGAATCCTGCGCATATTCGAAAATCGGGCCGGGCGTGACGTTCTTGGTGTAATAGATGGCATGGCCGTCCGGCGCATAAACTGGCTCGCCAAGCTCTTTTTGCCACTGCTCGCTGGGGCGTTTGACCAGCTGCACGCCGCCGCCGCCCGATATGTGATAGAGCCATATCTCGCCGGTGCCGAGCGAGCGCCCGGTGGTGAAATGCTTCTTTGCCGCGATATACTGTCCATCGGGCGACCAGCTGGGCTGGTTGAGCAGGCGGAAATCCTCGTCCGTCACCTGCCGCTTGTCGCTGCCGTTGGTGTTCATGATCCAGATATTGTCGCCGCCGCCGCGGTCCGAGGTGAAGGCGATGCGGCGGCCGTCGGGCGAGAAGCGCGGCTGCACTTCCCAGGCCAGCCCCTCGGCGATGCGCGTCGGTGTGCCGCCCGCGATCGGCATGGTGTAGATGTCGCCGAGCAAGCCGAACGCAAGCGTGCGGCCGTCCGGGCTGACGTCGATGTCGATCCAGCTGCCCTCGTCCACGTCAATCGCGGCCTGGGTGATCTGGAAGCCGGGCGGGTTGCTCACGTCCCACTTGTCGGCCTTGTCGGGATCAGCGGCCGCTGATGGGCCCTGCGCGGGCACAGGCGCGGCGGGATCGCCCGATTGCGGCAGCTGCCCTGCATCCTCGTCATTGTTCTCGCTGGAGATGATCTCGTCTTCCGGAGCCTCGGTCTGCTCCACCGGCGGCGGATCGCCATATTCCTGCGCCTGTACGGCTGAAGGCACGGCGGCGGGCGCGACGAACAGCGCGGCGAGGACGCCGGTGAGCGCATATTTCATGAACATTCTCCCTTTCGAACTTTGCGCCACAGTAACGCGGGCGCGCCCCGCCGCAAGCGCGGTCGCGCGGCCGTATCGCGAAGGACGGGAGAGCGTGCGCCTATTTCAGCTGGCCAAGCATCTCGGCGATTGGCACGAACGCAAAAGCGACCGAGCTGTCAGCGATACCGTAAGGCAGGAACAGCAGTTCGCCGATCCGCATCGCGCCGCAGGTGTAAACCACATTGGGCACATAGCCCTCCCGGTCCTTGTGCGCAGCGGCCAGGATCGGCTCGCTGCTGCGCGCCAGCACCCTGGATGGATCGTCCTTGTCGAGCAGGACCGCGCCGATCGAATATTTGCGCATCGCGCCGACGCCGTGGGTAAGCAGCAGCCAGCCCTCGTCCAGCTCGATCGGCGAACCGCAATTGCCGATCTGCACGAACTCCCACGGATATTTTGGCTCGAGCAGCTTTTCTCCGCCGTCCCAGCGCTCCAGCGAATCCGATTTCAACAGGAACAGGTTCTCCCCGTCCTGCCGGCCGATCGCCATATATTGGTCGCCGATCTTGCGCGGAAACAAGGCGATGCCTTTGTTGCGCGACGCCGCGCCGTGGATCGGGCGCAGATCGAAGCTGCGCCAGTTGCTCGTGCGCAGCAGCTCGGACTGGATTTCCCGGCCGGAATAGGCGGTGTAGGTGCCCAGCCATTCGATCCGGCCGTCTTCATGCGTGAACTGCACCAGCCGCAGATCCTCCAGCCCGTTGCGCTGGGCATCGGTAATCGGGAAGATAACGGTGCCGGACAGGGTGCTGTCCCGGTGGCGGATGACGGTGACCGGCCCTTCGGGCATTGCCTCCTGCCCCTTGGGCGTGTCGGTGGCGGTGGCGAACGGCGGCTCGGGCGCCAGCTTGAGCTGGCCGGTATCGGTGGCAATCCCCTCGCGGAAGGCGACCGAGCTGATATGCCCCTCACCCACCGTGCGCAGCGACATGATGAAGCGCATCGATCCTGCGGGCATGCCGGACTGATCATAATGCGGCACCACGCTGGGGTTCATGATGGCCGCCGCGGCGTAGCTGTATTCATGGCAGAAATAGGCGCCGATCAGCTGGCGCTTGGTATCGCCGATATCGCCCATCGGCGCGTCCATCTGCGCCTCGATCTCATCAAAGCGCGTCATGAACACGCGGCGCGTCTGCCAGTGGCGCGGCTCGAAATCTTTTAGTACCGCGGCCAGCTGCTTCCGCGCCTCGCGGTCCTCCATTTCCAGCACTTCGGCGACCAGTCGTTCAGAGCGGCTCTTGGCCGGCCCCTTGGCCTGCCAGGCGAGATGGAACGGACGCACGACGACCCGTGAGGGATCGGCGTGGAGGCGAAGCGCGTGATCGTAGCTTTGCAACATACCCCCGCTTGCCGCCAAGCCGTCGCAACCTCAACTCATATTACGCAACTTTCGCGCGGTACGTTCCAGCGACGCCCCGGGAAGCCGCGCGATGGCGCAGCTGGAAAGCTGCAACGCCAGGATGGATTCGGCACCCTGATTGCGGTTGACGCCCGTCGGCATCAACCCGTCGTGACAGCTTTCGTCGAGCGGGCTGGCGATCATCAGGCCCAGATCATTCTCGCCCAGGAACCAGCAATAGGCCCGGTGCGCGGCATCGGCCCACTGCCGCTCGCCCGTCGCCTCGAACGCGGCAGCGCAGGCGTCGATCGTGGCCTGCGCCTCCAGCGGCTGCTGATCGAAGCGCAGGGGGCTTTGATAGAGCCGGCCGAAACTGTCTGCGCCAACGCCGCGAAAATGGCCCTCGGGCGCTTCTTGCTGGTCCAGGATCCACGCCAGCGTTTCCAACCCGCAGTCGACATATTCGGGCCGACCTGCCGCCAGACCCGCGCGGATGATCGCCTCGGGCAAGCGCGCATTGTCATACGCCAGCATGGCTTCGAACCACGGCCAGTCAGGCCGCCGCGCAGCCTCGAGCAGGCGTAACAATTCGGGGCCGAACTTGTCGATGATCGCCTGCGAGATGTCGTGCCCCGGCTTGGCCGTGATCATCGCCGAAGCGCCGAGCAGCGCGAACGCCATGGTGCGCGGGCTACCCGCCTTTTCGATCTCCGGCGCCGCCTGATCGTACAGCCAGGCGGCCCATTCGCGGTGGCGCGGCTCGGCCCCTTCGGCCGCCGTCACGCCCAGTGCCCAGATCGCCCGGCCGGTACTGTCTTCCGATCCCTCGGTCTCCAACCAGCTGCGATCGAACCCCATGAAATTGCGGAACACCTTATCCTGTCCATTCCAGGCGTGCTGCACGAACGCGGCATAGACGTTGGACCAGTGGCTGCGCACCGCCGGCTCCATGCCGGGCATGCGGCACATCAGGATGAGCGCGCGGGCATTGTCGTCCAGGCAATAGCCATGGTTGCGATCGGGGATGGAATAGAGCCCGTGCTGCAACATGCCGGTGAGATCGCTCATGCGGATTACAGCGGCGGCGCTGGGATTCAGATAATCGGCCTGGCCCTGTGTCACCAGGCGGATGCGGCGCTGCGCAGCAATCTCCTCGAACACACCCATCGCGCGGTGGGCCAGACGCTGCCACACCATCGTGCGGCCCAGCGCATAGGCGCGGCGCGCCAGCTTCTCGCGCGCGGCGTCGTCGCCAAGCAGGCGCGATACGTTCGCGGACAAGGCTGCGCTGTCGGCAAAATCGACGAGGACGCCGTGGTCGCCCGCCAAAATCTCTCGCGCGTGGACATAGGGCGTGGATACCACCGGCTTGCCCAGACCCACGGCGTAGCTGAGCGTGCCCGACGTGATCTGGCCCTCTTTCAGATAGGGCGTCACATAGACGTCAGCCGCCTGCAGCCAGTCGAGCAGTTCGGGTGTATCGACGAAGGCGTCGATGAAGCGGACATGATCGATCAGGCCCAGATCGCTGCTCAGCGCGATCAGCTTTTCGCGGTACGCCTCGCCCTCCCGGCGCCTCAGATTTGGGTGGGTGGCGCCCAGCACGATATAAAGCGCGCCGGGATGTTCAGCCACGATCGCGGGCATCGCCTGCACCATCGTCTCGATGCCCTTGTCGGGCGCGAGCAGGCCAAAGGTGAGGATTACCTTGCGCTCCGCCAGATCGAAGCGCGGCTTGATATCAGCCGGATCGACAAACGGACGATCAGGCACGCCGTGCGGGATCACGTCGATCCGCGCCGGATCCACGCCGAACGTTTGCGTCAGGATGGTAAAGCCCTTGTCCGCCATCACGATAAGCCGCGCCGAACGTTCGATCAGCCGGTCGAACACCTTGCGCTCGTCGGGGGAAGGATTTTCCAATATGGTGTGCAGGGTGGTGACGACGGGGATCGACAGCGCGTCCAGCAAATCGAGGATATAGTCGCCCGCCGCACCGCCGAAGATGCCGTATTCGTGCTGCAGCCACAACACCCCGGCGTTGGAATTGGCGATCGCGCGTCCCGCGGCGCCATAGGCCGCGCGGTCTGCCATCGCGATGGTATGGATGTCGGCGGGATATTGGATGCCGGTGCCGTCATCGATCGCATAATGATCGACGGGAATCTCGGGAAAGCTGGCACGCAGGGCATCGGCGGTGTCGCTGGTGTAGGTCGCCAGGCCGCAACGCCGGGGCAAGGCGTTGCCGATCAGCGCCACCTTGCGAATGGTGTGACGATGCGAGAACTGTATATTCGTGTCGACCATGCGGGCCCATTCCAACTGGAGTGGCTGGCCCGCGAGACGAATTACGCGCGTCTCGGACCAGACAAACAAACAATGCGCGAGCAACGATTTGGTTGCAACGCAGCATAAGTTAGCATCGGCCGTCGCAGTCGCGCCCGGAACAGAAGATAACAGCTTTATAACAAAGGCATGGCGCAGGCCTTCGGTCTAATCGGTGCGCACCCGTTCCACCGCGATCCGCGTGGTTTCGCCGTCGATCTGGAACGTTTCGGCGCTTTGCCCGGCATCGTCCATATCCAGGCCCTTCGCCAGCGTCTCGCTCAGCACATAATCGCGGTGGATGCCAAGCGCGCGGGCAAGGTCGCCGTCCGCCTCGGCTTCGGCGCGGATGATGATGCGGTCCGATACGTCGAGTCCGGCGGCCTTGCGGCTGTCCTGCACGTGGCGTACGAAATCGCGCGCACGCGCCTCATCGCGCAAGGCCTCGTCCAGCTCCAGATCGAGCACGACGGTACCGCGCCCGCCGTCGAACATTTGCGCATCCTGCTGGTCGTTGGAGGTGGTGACGCGCAGGTCATAATCCTCAACGCCGATCTCCACGCCCGCGATATCCACAATCCCGTCGTCGCGCCGCGTCCAGTTGCCTGACTTGGAGGCGCTGATGACCTCCTTCATCTTGGAGCCGAGCTGCTTGCCGATTCGGCGCGGATCGATCTTGAGCACCAGATCGCCGACCGAAGTCGGATCGGTTTCAAATTGGATCGTCTTCACGTTGAGCTCGTCGGCGATGGTATCGCCAAACGGCCGCAGCCGGTCGACCTCGGGATGCGCGATGGTGAGCGCCCGCAGCGGCTGGCGCAGGCGGATCTGCTGGCGCACGCGCGTCGACAGGCCGGCCCCGCAAACATCGCGGGCCAGGTCCATGTCGCGGATCAGCGCTTCCTCCTGCGGGAAGCCGGACACATCGGGCCAGGCCGCCAGATGCACGCTGTCCGCGCCGGTCAGCCCGCGATAGATCGTCTCGGTCACAAACGGCATCAGCGGGGCGAGCGCGGTGCTCACCGTCACCAGCATGGTATAGAGCGTGTCGAAGGCGTCGCGCTTGTCGGCCGTGACCTCCGATCCCCAGAAGCGCGCCCGGTTGCGGCGGATATGCCAGTTATTCGATACCTCCAGGAACGGCCCGATCAGCCCATAGGCACCCGGAATGTCGTTCGCCTCAAGCCGCGCGGTCAGCGTTTCGACCAGCTGGCGTGTTTTGGCCAGGATATAGCGGTCATGCTCGTCCTTGCTGTCGCTGCGCAGCTGCGCCTTATAGCCATCGGCATTGGCATAGAGCGTGAAGAAATAGGTGGCGTTCCACAGCGGCAGGATCGTGCGGCGCAGCGCATCCTGCACGCCGCGCGAATCCGAATGGATGATGAGATCGCCGCCCGCCAGCAGCGAGGAACTGAGCATGTAGACGCGCAAGGCGTCCGATCCATATTCGGCCAGCACCTGCGTGGGATCGGGATAGTTCTGCAATCGCTTGGACAGCTTCTGCTTGTCCTCGCCCAGCACCACGCCGTGGCAGATCACGCTCCTGAACGGCGCCTTGTCGAACAGCGCCGTGGACAGCACCATCAGCGTGTAAAACCAGCCGCGCGTCTGGGCCATATATTCGACGATGAAATCGGCCGGGAAGTTTGTCTCGAACTGTTCCTTGTTCTCGAACGGATAATGCAGCTGCGCAAACGGCATCGATCCGCTGTCGAACCACACGTCGAGCACCTCGGTGACGCGGCGCATGGTCGATCGGCCGGTGGGATCGTCGGGATTGGGCCGCGTGAACGCGTCGATATGCGGGCGGTGCAGATCGGCCGGACGGCGGCCGAAATCGGCCTCGATCTGGTCGAGCGAGCCATAGACATCGATACGCGGATAGGCCGGATCGTCGCTCAGCCATACCGGGATCGGGCAGCCCCAGAAGCGGTTGCGGCTGATGTTCCAGTCGCGCGCATTGTCCAGCCAGTTGCCGAACAGCCCGTCCTTCACATGGGCCGGGATCCAGTCGATACCCTGGTTGAGCTCGACCATCCGGTCCTTGAACGCGGTGACTTCGACGTACCAGGCGTCGATCGCCTTGTAGATCAGCGGCGTGTCGGTGCGCCAGCAATGCGGGTAATTATGCAGATATGTCTCGTGCCGCAGCACCACGCCGTCCGCCTTCAGATCGCGGATGATGTCCTTGTTCGCATCGAAGATGTTCATACCTTCATAGGGCGGAACCTCGGACGTGAAATTGCCCTGATCGTCGACGGGCGCAATGAGCGGCAAGCCGTTGGCGCGGCCCAGCGCCAGATCATCCTCGCCAAAGGCGGGCGCGGTGTGGACGATTCCGGTGCCGCTCTCCAGCGTCACGTAATCGGCGGCGAACACCTGAAAGGCGTTCTCCGCATCGGCGAAGAAGGGGAACAGCGGTTCGTAAAAACGCCCCGCCAGATCGGCGCCGGTGATGCTGCCGACCTGCTCATACCCTTCCAGCTCGGCACCATAGGCCTCTGTCAGCGCTTCGGCGATGACGACATGCGCGCCGTCCTTTTCCAGAATCGCATAATCAAAGGCCGGACCGACGGCGAGCGCCAGATTGGACGGCAGCGTCCAAGGCGTGGTGGTCCAGGCGGCCAGGCTTGCGGGCTTGCCGTTCCTGAGCGGCTCGCTCAGCTTGAACAGCACGGTGAGCGCGGGGTCCTGCCGTTCCCGGTACGAATTATCCAGCCGCGTCTCGAAGTTCGACAGCGGCGTCTGCATCGCCCAGCTGTACGGGACCACGCGGCTGCCGCGATAGACCAGCCCCTTGTCGTAGAGCGTCTTGAACGCCCACAGCACGGATTCCATGAACGTCGGGTCCATGGTCTTGTAATCATTCTCGAAATCGACCCAGCGGCCCATCCGCTCGACATAATATTGCCAGTCATTGGAGTAGCGCAGCACGGACTCGCGGCAATAATCGTTGAACTTGTCCATGCCGTAATCGAGAATGGCGATGCGCCCGGAGATGCCGAGTTCTTTCTCCGCCGCCATTTCGGCCGGCAACCCGTGCGTGTCCCAGCCGAAGCGCCGCTCGACCCGCCGCCCCTGCATGGTGCGAAAGCGCGGGACCAGATCCTTCACATAGCCTGTCGCCATATGCCCGTAATGCGGCAGGCCGTTGGCAAACGGCGGACCATCGTAGAAGACGAACTGGTTGGTCTTGCCGTCGATCTCTGCGGCGCGCTCATCAACCGAGCGCTCGAAAATCTTGTTCGTTTTCCAGAAGTCCAGGACCTCCGCCTCCATGCGCGGCACGTCGGGCGAGGGATCGATCGCGGGATAGGGCGTGGATTTGGACAATATGAAACGCTTTCGATGGAGGCCGGAGACTGCCCTCTGTCAGGTAATCGGCGGCGCGGTGCATTGCAATAAA
>JBBSUT010000035.1:0-19549 GCA_038234155.1 Sphingomonadales bacterium
CCATACGCTGCCGCAGGAGGACATCAATGCGCTCCTGATCGCCGAGGCCAGGGCGGGCCATGACGTCGTGCGGCTGAAGGGCGGCGATCCGTTCATATTCGGGCGCGGCGGCGAAGAAGCGGAGGATCTGCGCAGCGCCGGTGTGCCGGTGGAGGTGGTGCCCGGTATCAGCGCGGCCAATGGCTGCGCGGCCGAGGCGCTGCTGCCGCTCACCCACCGCGAGGATGCGAGCGCGGTCAGCTTCGTGGCCGGCCAGTGCAAGGGTTTGAGCGAGCAGAATTGGGCCGGTCTGGCCGGCAAAGGGCGCACGCTGGTGATTTATATGGGCATCGCAACAGCCGAAGCGATTACCGAAAAGCTGATTGACGACGGCCTGTCACCGGACACGTCGGTGGCGGTGCTGGAGAACGGCACCCGCGGCGGGTCGCGCGCCATTCGCACGCTGCTCACCGATCTGGGTGCCATGATCGCGCGCGAGGATGTGCGCAGCCCGGCGCTCATCGTGGTCGGCGATGTGGTGAAGCGGTCGAACGCGCTGGATCTGTTTGACGCCGTGCGCGCGGCTTACGCCTATGAGGAGCTGAAATGATCATCCTGACCGGAAACGACCTCAAGACCGGCGATGTCATCTGGTGGGCAGGTGAGACCATATGGTCGCGCCGGCTGGCTGATGCTGTGGACGCAGGATCGGAAGCCGACGCGGTGTTACAGCGCGAAGACGCCGCCCAGCGTGTCAACGCGGGCTATAGCGTTGAGGCCGAGGCGACCAGCCAAGGCCCCATGCCACTCCACATCAAGGACCGCGTCCGCGCGTCCGGCCCCACGGTGCGCCAGGATCTGGCCATCGACACCAGCATTCCGATCGAGAAAGCCTGATGTACCAGTACGACCAATACGACCAATCGCTCGTCGACAGCCGCGTGGCCGAGTTTCGCGATCAGTGCGACCGGCGCATTGCTGGCGAACTTAGCGAAGCGCAGTTCACCCCGCTCCGGCTGCAGAACGGCCTCTATCTGCAGCTCCACGCTTACATGCTGCGCGTCGCGATTCCCTATGGCACGCTTTCGGGCGATCAGATGCGTATGCTCGCTAAAATCGCGCGCAAGTATGACCGCGATTATGGCCATTTCACCACCCGCCAGAACATCCAGTACAACTGGATCAAGCTGGAGGATGCCGCCGACATATTGCACGATCTGTCCACGGTCGAGATGCATGCCATCCAGACCAGCGGAAATTGTATCCGCAACATCAGTTCGGATCAGTTCGCCGGAGCCAGCGCCGAAGAGGTCGCCGATCCGCGGCCGTGGGCCGAGCTGCTGCGCCAATGGTCCAGCTTCCACCCGGAATTCGCGCATCTGCCGCGCAAGTTCAAATTCTGCGTCATAGCCTCCGATACCGATCGCGGCGCGATGCGGCTGCACGATATCGGCATCCAGCTGGTGCGCAGCGATGCCGGCGAGCTCGGCGCGCGCTTTTATGTCGGCGGCGGCATGGGCCGCACCCCGATGATTGGCCCGATGATCCGGGACTTCGTCTCGGCCGACGATCTGATCAGCTACTGTGAGGCCTGCCTGCGCGTCTACAACCGCCACGGCCGGCGCGACAACAAGTACAAGGCACGGATCAAGATCCTGGTGCATGAACTCGGCGCGGACGAATACCGCGCCCAGGTCGAGGACGAATTTGCGCATATCAAGACGCTGAACCTCGATCCGCCGCGCGCCGAACTGGAGCGCATCACGGCCTTCTTTCCCGATCCGCCGTTCGAGGATGGTGCACCTGTGGACGTCGATCTCAGCGATCCCGATTTTCGGATCTGGCACGATCAGAATGTCGACCAGCACAAGCATGGCGGATACGCCATCGCCACGATCAGCCTGAAGCCGATCGGCGGCATCCCTGGCGATGCGACCGCGGACCAGATGGACCTGATGGCGGACCTCGCCGCTGCCTACAGCTTCGACGAGTGCCGCGTGACGCACAGCCAGAACATCGTGCTGCCGCATGTGCGCAAGGCCGATCTCTATGCGCTTTGGCAAAAGCTGGACGAAGCCGGTCTCGCGCCGGCCAATCTCGATCTGATCACCGACATGATTGCCTGCCCCGGGCTTGATTATTGCAGTCTGGCCAATGCCCGCTCGATCCCGCTGGCACAGAAAATCTCGCAGCGGTTTGCCGATCAGCAGCGGCAGGCCGAACTGGGCGAGCTGAAGCTGAAAATTTCCGGCTGTATCAACGCCTGCGGCCACCATCATGCGGGGCATATCGGCGTGCTCGGCGTCGACCGGAAGGGCGTGGAGAATTATCAGCTGCTGCTCGGCGGGTCGGGCGCGGAGGACGTGAGCCTGGCCAAGATCACCGGCCCCGGTTTCACCGAGGACGGCGTGGTCGATGCCATCGAAAAGGCGACCGACCTGTATCTGGCCCGGCGCGAAGACGGCGAACGGTTCATCGATACCTATCGGCGGATCGGCATGGAGCCGTTCAAGGAGGCGCTATATGGATAAGGCCCGGATATTGTGCATTTCCAACGGATTGAACCTGCTGAAACCGGAGGCTTTTCTGCCGAACGACCATTCCCGGAGCGTCATCCAGCGCTTCGACACGCCCCGGCCGGACGAAGGATATTGCGATGAGTGACGTTCAGCTGCGCTACCGCGACGACCCGTCAACCGAGCAGCCTGCCGTTTCGGTTGAGGCATTCCAGGGGCAGACGAACGCCAGTGCGGTCCTCCTCGAATCGGGCGAAGACGCGCGCGAGCTGATCCCCATGCTGGGCCGGCTTTCGCTCATCGTTGTCCACTTTCCTGCCTTTACCGACGGACGCGGCTATTCGGCAGCCCGCATCCTGCGCGAGGCTGGATATAAAGGCGAGCTGCGGGCGAGCGGCGACGTGCTGGTCGATCAAATCCGCTATATGCGCCGCTGCGGCTTTGACAGTTTCGCGCCCGACGCACCGCTGGACGAGGCGGCGGTTGCGCGGGCGCTGGACCATTACACCCATGTCTATCAGGCCGCGGCCGACCACCAGACCCCGGTCTGGACACTGCGGCACGGAGCGGCCGATGGGTAAGGAAACCCGCATCCGCGACCGGCTGGACCTCTCTCCGCGCTTTCGGGAGAGCGACGCCATCCGGCTCAACAATATGTTCCGCGGCCGCGACACCGGCGAAATGCTGGAAAGCGTACTCGGCGACGGATTGGCGGGCGATGTGGCGCTGGTGTCCTCGTTCGGCGCGGAAAGCGTGGTGCTGCTGCATCTCGTCGCAAGCGTCGCCGCCCATGTGCCGGTGCTATTCCTAGAAACCGGCAAGCATTTTCCCGAGACTTTGGCGTACCGCGATGTGCTGGTCCAGCGGCTGGGACTGAACCTGATCAATCTGACGCCCGATCCGGCCGCGCTGGCGACAAGCGACGAGAGCGGCCTGCGCTGGTCCTATGATCCCGACGGCTGCTGCGCGATTCGCAAGGTCCAGCCGCTGGCCCGCGCGATGGCGGGCTTCGATGCCGCGATCACCGGACGCAAGGGCTTCCAGTCCGCCACCCGCCGCGGCCTGCCCCGGTTCGAGATCGACAAGACCGATGCCGAGGGCCGGCTGAAGATCAATCCGC
This sequence comes from Sphingomonadales bacterium, assembly GCA_038234155.1. GTDB lineage: Bacteria > Pseudomonadota > Alphaproteobacteria > Sphingomonadales > Sphingomonadaceae > Novosphingopyxis. Next base: position 3,616 of record JBBSUT010000035.1, read on the forward strand.
TGGCCGACTGGAACGCCGAGCGTATCGCGGCCTATGTGCTGGAACATGATCTGCCCGCCCATCCGCTGATCGCACAAGGCTATCTCTCGATCGGCTGCGCGCCGTGCACGAGCAAGGTGACGCCCGGTGCAGACGCGCGATCCGGACGCTGGTCAGGCTGGGACAAGACCGAATGCGGCATTCATGAAGAGGGCGATCGGCACGAAGACGGCGATCGGCTTGAAGACGGCGATCAGGCGATCTTCTGAGGACAGCAAGCCGTCAGGCTACGCCAGCCTTCAACCGATCCAGCCAACCCGGCAACTGCAACGTCAGACGACTGTCACCCATTAGCAACGGTTCGAAAGCCTAATGCCCTATAATCTCGCCGAAACGGAACGGTTCCAAAGTTGACGCGTCTTAGCGGCAACCTTCTCGACCGGGTCACAGTTAATACATGATTCATCAACTCCTCTACCGAAGCCGCGCGAACATCGAGGTGTCGCCGCTTATCCTGGCGTGCATCGGGCATGTCGCGGATGAGCGGAATGCCAGGCTGGGGATCACCGGGCTGCTCTGCCACCGGGATGGCATGTTCGTGCAGGCGCTCGAGGGTCCGCGGGCGGCGATCGATTCTCTGATGGCGCGGATCGAAGCGGATCTGCGGCACGGCGATGTCGAAATATTGGGACGGCTTGATTTGGCGGAGCGCGAATTCGGTACCCGGTCGATGGCGATCGTGTGCGCGGACGATGATCTGGCCGTCGATCTGACCGAACGTTGTTTCGAAAAGCTGCACGATGACCCGATATTCGCCGCGCCGGCGTGCGGGCATCACGCCCCCAGCGGCTTGCCCCGGGCCGATTGACTTTGCCCGCCGGGCCGTTATGGAACGGCTCATAGAAAATAGGCGGTCGCCCGTAACGGCGGCCCTTTTTGTTTTGACGAATAGGACTTGATGCCATGAAGCGCACCTTCCAGCCGAGCAATCTCGTGCGCGCCCGCCGCCACGGTTTCCGCAAGCGCTCCGCCACCGCCAGCGGCCGTAAGATTTTGCGCGCGCGCCGTGCACGCGGCCGCAAGAAGCTGTCCGCCTGAACCAAACCGCAGGGGAGCACGCAGAGCTTCCCGGGCTCCGGCCTCTTGTGGACCCGCCTTTTGCGAAGATGCGGGATCGCGCATCCTTCCTTGCTGCCAATCGCGGGCGTCGTTATGCGGCGCCCGGTTTCGTTCTGCTCGTCCATGACCGACGCGACGGCGATGCCGCGATTCGCATCGGCTTCACCGTCACCAAGAAAATCGGCAATGCAGTGGTGCGCAACCGCATGAAGCGCCGGCTGCGCGAACTGGCGCGTGCGATACTGCCACTCGGCGGCCAGCCCGGCGCAGACCATGTGCTAATCGGCCGCGCCGGCGGCGTGGAGCGCGATTTCGATACGATGCGCGCCGAACTGGAAAAGGCGCTGGACAAGACGGTGCGCAGCCGCGCCGCCGGGAAAAGCGCATGATCGCGCGCCTGCTCATCCTGATCGCGCGCGGCTGGCAGCTGGGCCCCTCGCGCATCCTGCCGCCGACATGCCGTTACACGCCCAGCTGCTCGGCCTACGCTATTCAGGCGCTGCGAAAGCACGGCGCGATTAAGGGTAGCTGGCTTAGCGCGAAGCGGTTATTGCGCTGCCAACCATGGGGTGGCCACGGTTACGACCCGGTTCCCTGACGCGCGCGCCGATCCCCGGCCCCGCGCTCCATCAAACAAACGGATTTGCCCGTGGAAGATCGCCGCAATATCGTCATAGCCGTCCTGCTGATCGGGCTTATCCTGTTCGGGTGGCCCTATATCACCGGACGCTTTTTCCCCAATAACGATGCCGCTTCGGCCGATGTGGCGACGACGCAGGAGGCCGCGCCCCCGGCCAATCCCAAGGTTGTGGTCCCTAGCAGTATCTCCACCCAGCGCAGCCTGCAGGCCGCGCTGGCCGATGGCGGGCGGGTGCAGGTGGACACGCCCAAGCTCGACGGATCGATCAGCCTGACCGGTGCGCGCATCGACGACATGATGCTGAAGAACTACCGCGTCGGCGTGGAAAAGACGACGCCGGAAGTACGGCTGCTGTCGCCCGCGGGCACCAAGAGCGCCTATTTCGCGCGCTTCGGATGGCTCGGCGAGGGCATCGACCTGCCCAAGGATGACACCCTGTGGCAGGCCAGCGGCCCGCGTCTCACACCGGATACCCCGGTTACGCTCAGCTGGCGCAATGGCACCGGCCAGATTTTCCAGATGGTCCTGTCGATCGACAAGAATTATCTCATCACTGTCGATCAGAAGGTGGCCAATCAGGGCGGCGCGCCGATCGCCATTCGTCCCTACGGCCTGATCAGCCGCCGCGGCGCATCCGAGGACAAGAGCACATGGACAATCCATGTCGGTCCGATGGGCGTGTTTGACGGCGCGGCCGATTACGGCTGGAACTATGACGATGTCGAGGAAACCGGTGCCAAGGGCGCGACCTTCGCCACCACTGGCGGCTGGCTTGGCTTTACCGACAAATATTGGCTGACCGCGCTGGTGCCCGATCAAAAAACCCCGATCGATGCCGCCTTCCGCGCATCGGGCGACGTTTATCAGAACGAGATGCTGCAGAAGACGCCCACCGTCCTGCAGCCCGGCCGTCAGTTTTCCCAGCGCAGCTATTTCTTCGTCGGCGCGAAGGAGACCGACGTGCTCGATCATTACCGCAACGATCTGGGGTTCGAGAAATTCGATCTGGCGGTCGACTGGGGCTGGTTCCGGCCGATCGAGAAGGCGTTCCTCTACGTGCTGATCTGGCTGTATGATCTGTTCGGCAATTTCGGCGTGGCGATTGTCTGCCTGACCCTGATCGTGCGCGGCCTGATGTTCCCGATCGCGCAGAAGCAGTTCAAATCGATGGCGCAGATGAAGGCCATCCAGCCGAAAATGAAGAAGCTGCAGGAGATCCACAAGGAGGACAAGACCAAGCAGCAGCAGGAGCTGATGAAGCTCTACAAAGAGGAAAAGGTCAATCCGCTGGCCGGCTGCCTGCCGATGTTCCTGCAGATCCCGGTGTTCTTTGCGCTGTACAAGCTCTTGATGCTCTCGATCGAGATGCGTCACCAACCGTTCGCGCTGTGGATCCGGGATCTGAGCGCGCCCGATCCGCTGACGCCGGTCAATCTGTTCGGGCTGATCCCGTTCGATCCGCCGGGCTATCTCGCGATCGGCGTGCTGCCGATTATCCTGGGCGTGACCATGTTCTTCCAGTTCCGCCTGCAGCCGATGACCGATCCGATCCAGAAGCAGCTGTTCTCGATCATGCCGTGGGTAATGATGGTCATCATGGCGCCGTTCGCGGCGGGTCTGCAGCTGTACTGGGTGGCGAGCAACCTGTTCACCATCGGCCAGCAGCGCCTGCTTTACGCCCGCCATCCCGAGCTGAAGGAAGCGATGAAGCGCGATGCCGAGGAAAAACAGCGCGAACGCGAAGCCAAGGCCAAAACATCCTGATATCTGACATTCTCCCCGGACTTGCTCCGGGGAGAGGGGCCGCTTCCGTATTTTTCGCACACTGATTGACGGCCTCCCTGAGTTGCGCACCCCTCCACCATGATGCGCATGGCCCCTGTCCCCGTGCCAGAGAGCAATTATGCTGTTCTACACCGCCCACCTTCACCTATGATCGGCCCATGACCGCCATGTTTTTCCTCACGATGCGCCAAGCCCCCATCATCGAAGCTTCGGAAAGCGGCAGCCGTTTAACGACCCTTGCGACCGTGCGATCAAAAGCCCTTCGGCCAGATCATTCTCCAGACCGGGCGATCGACCGATGAACGCCGAGCACAACGCGATCTTTTCGGGCAAGGTCAACTTCCTCAAATCCGCGCCGACGCTGGAATTTCTGCCCGACCCGGACGTGCCCGAAATCGCTTTTGCCGGGCGCTCCAACGTCGGCAAGTCCACGCTGATCAACGCGCTGCTGGGCCGCAAGGCGATTGCGCGGACATCGGTGACGCCGGGCCGCACGCAAGAATTGAACTTCTTCGACGTGGGCGATCCGCCGCTTTTCCGCATCGTCGATATGCCAGGCTACGGCTATGCCAAGGCGCCGGTGAAGACGGTGCAGCGCTGGCGTTACCTGATCAACGACTATCTGCGTGGGCGGCAGGTTCTGGCACGCACCTTTTTGCTGATCGATGCGCGCCGCGGCATTGGCCCTGTCGATCGCGAGATGATGGCCATGCTCAACGGTGCCGCCGTGAGCTTTCGCACCGTGCTGACCAAAACCGACAAGATAAAGCAGACCGAGCGCGACGATGTGGCGGCCAAGGTGGAAGCGGCGCTGCGCAAACACCCCGCCGCCTTTCCCGGCCTGATCGTGACATCGTCCGAAAAGGCATTCGGGATCGAAGAGCTGCGTTCGGCCGTTCTGGAATCGATCGAATCCTGAAGCCGTCCGCGCAACGCGCTGCGCGCCCGCACCAACTGTTAGGCATCCCCATATGAAACTCATCATCGGCAACAAGGCCTATTCCAGCTGGTCGCTGCGCGGCTGGCTGGCGGCCAAGCAATCGGGCCTGGCGTTCGAGGAAATCCTCGTGCCGCTCTACACCGACGACTGGGACGATCGCAAACGCGAGGAGGATATGGCACCCAGCTCCGGCAAGGTGCCGATCCTTTGGGACGGCGAGAGCGTGATCTGGGATTCGATCGCCATCATCGACTGGCTGGCTGACAAGACCGACCGCGACCGGTTCTGGCCCAAGGATGAGGTGGCGCGCGGCATGGCGCGCTCGATGTCTGCCGAGATGCATTGCGGCTTCATGGACCTGCGCCGCGAATGCCCGATGAACACGCGCCGCTCCTTTCCCGATCACGAAATCAGCGACGGCGCCCGCGCCGATGCGATCCGCGTGCTCCAGCTCTGGGCCGAGGCGCGCGCCCGCTTCGGCAAGTCCGGCCCTTATTTGTTCGGCACGTTCACAGCGGCCGACATCATGTATGCGCCCGTCGTCTCGCGCTTCCAGACCTACGGATTCAAGCTGCCCGGCTTCGCCCTGTCCTATTCCGAATCGATTCTGGGCCACCAATGGGTGCGTGACTGGTACGACGCGGCCGATCAGGAGGACTGGACGCTCGATCGCTATGAGGACATGGGCGAAACGACCGCCTGAAGGGGATAACGCCATGGCCGATGTGACCGATCTGACGCGCCGGCTAATCGCCTGCCAGAGCGTGACGCCCGCCACCGGGGCAGTGTTCGACGCATTGGAGGCGATGCTGGCCCCGCTGGGGTTTGACGTGGCGCGTTTCGTCGCCGGCCAAGCACCGGACGGCCCCGTGGAAAATCTCTACGCCGTGCGCGGCAGCGGCCCGCGTCATTTTGCCTTTGCCGGGCATCTGGACGTTGTTCCGCCGGGAAAGGGCTGGACCGGCAGCGCGTTCGAGCCGGAGCTTCGCGGCGGCCTGCTCTACGGCCGCGGCGCGGTGGACATGAAGGGCGCTATCGCCGCCTTTGTTGCCGCGGTAGCCGATATCCCGGAGGACGCCGGCCGCATCAGCCTGATTATCACCGGCGACGAGGAGGGACCGGCCGTCCACGGCACCCGCGCGCTGATGGACTATATGGCTGAACGCTCGATTGTGCCGGACCTGTGCCTGGTCGGCGAGCCAACATCGGTCGCCAAGCTGGGCGATATGATGAAGATAGGGCGGCGCGGATCGGTCAACATGTGGATCACCGTCGCCGGCACGCAGGGCCATGTCGCCTATCCGCACAACGCCGACAATCCCATCCCCAGGCTTTGCGCCATCCTGAGCGAGCTGGAAAAGGTGACGCTCGACCGAGGGACGGAATGGTTTCAGCCGAGCAATCTGGAAGTTACCGATATCACCGTCGGCAACGCAGCACATAACGTCATTCCCGCAGAGGCCAGCGCCCGCCTGTCGATCCGCTTCAATGGCCGGCATACCGGTGACGGGCTGATCCGCATGGTGCGATCGGTCGCCGAGCTGCACGGCGGCAGCGTGGAGGGCATCGTCTCGGGCGAACCGTTCCTGACCCCGCCGGGCGATTTCAGCACCGTCGTCGCCGATGCGGTGACCGAGGTCACCGGCGTCGTGCCGGAACTGTCGACCAGCGGCGGCACATCGGATGCGCGCTTCCTGTCAAAACTCTGCCCGGTGGTGGAGTTTGGCCTGCGCAACGCCACCATGCACAAGCTGGACGAGGCAGTGGAAGTGGCGGATCTGGAGGCGCTGGTGGAAATCTATCGCAAGATCGCGCGCAAGGCATTGGCAGCCCCGGCGGCCTGATCCCTGCGTGCAGCTTGTGCCCGGTCTTGGTATCAGAATTATCTGGGCCGCCGCAACACGATGTAGAGCGCGCCCTCCCCGCCGTGGCGCGGATGCGCGCCGCGCACCGATGCAATGCGGGACGCGTGGCGGGACGATGCCAGCCAGTCGCGCACCGCCGCGCGAATTGCGCCGCGCCCGTTGCCGCTCGCCCGGTCATGGCCCCGGTCTTTGCCGGTAATCAGCAGCACGGTGCGATATTGCATGGAAATCGCCTGTTCCAGCGCACTGTCGAGCCGATCATAAGCCCCGGCCAGGTTGCGGCCATGCAGATCGATGCTGAGCTCGGGCTCCAGCCGTCCCTTCTGGATCCGCCGGTCCCAGCTGCCGTCGAGATGGCCGGACGCAGCCGGAGGCGCGGGCGGCGGGGCTGGAGCGGCGGCGGCACGCGCGGCGGGCACGCGGCCCTTGGGTTTGGGCGGCGGCGCGGCTGGTACGGCGGACGCGGCAGTGGCCGGGCGCGGCGCCAGCGGCGGCACAGGCTTGAGTTTGGCGATCGGCCGCACCGTCGCGATCACGCGGCCCCACAGCGCCGCTTCGGCCGGATCGAGCGGGCGGCGGCTCATACCGGGCCCGCCGCGCTACCTTTAGCCGCCCCGCGCCTCACAGCCCCAGCCGCGCCGCCGAAGCCTTGGGGATCAGGATCAGCGCCGATCCGCGCGCCGACATGCCGCCGGCGATGGCCCGCGCCTCCTCGCCCGCGCCCCAGAAGGTATCGAACCGGTTGGCGCCCTTGATCGCTCCGCCGGTGTCCTGCGCCACCCAGATACCGTTGGGCTCGGCCCGGTCGAGCGATACCCACACCGGCGCGCCGAGCGGCACGAAATCGGGGTCCGCCGCCACCGTGGTGCGGGGCGCGACGGCATAGCCCATCGCGCCAAGCGGGCCGGCGCCCGTCAGTTCCTCGAAGAAGACGTAGCTCTTGTTCTCGTTCATGATCCGCCGCCCCTCTTCGGGATTGCGGTGTAGATAGCCGACGATGCCCTGCATCGATGCCTCGCCCGGCTGCAGCAGCCCACGCTCGCGCATCAGCGCACCGATGCCGGTGTAGGCGCGCCCGTTCTGAGAGGCGTAACCGATCCGCATCACGCCGCCATCCGGCAGGCGCAACCGGCCCGAGCCCTGCACCTGGAGGAAGAACAGCTCGACCGGATCGGCGGCCCAGCCGATCACCGGCGCGCGGCCCTGCAGGCCCTTGTCCACGATCGCGGCACGATCATCATAGAGAACAAGGCCGGTGCCCTCCACCTTGCCGCGAACCTTCTTGCCCGCCAGCGCGTCGTTGAACTGGCCCAGATCGACGTCGATCAGATCGCTCGGCCGGCCGTAGATCGGCGTTTCATAGCCACGGCGGCGATCGCGCGATCCGGCGATTTCGGGCTCAAAATAGCCGGTGGCAAAAGCCTTGCCGTCGGCCACCTGCACCGGCGTGAGATAGGAATCGAAAAAGCCTATGGCGTCACGGTCGGACACGTCAACTGCAGCAGCGCAGGCGTCCGCCCAGTCTTCGCTGCGCGTCAGCCCGCTGCGATCGGTGCGCTTCTGCAGGCCAGGGCAGCTGAGCCGGAAGGCGGCCAGCGCAGCGGCGGCGCGGACGGGATCGATCGGCAGGCTGCGCACCGACGGGCCGCGCACGAGCGCGCTTGCGGCTGCGGTGCCGCCGTCTCCGCGCGCCAAGCCTGCGGCCAGCGCGGGCAGGGCTTGGGCGGGTATCGGCACGGCAGCGCGGTCATTGCGATAGGGACTGGCCGGCGCTTGGATCGCGGTTGTCGGCCCGGTTTCATAGCCCAATTGCGGAGCGCCGGCGGACGCTGCCGTGGACGGACCGCGCACGCCCCTGGAAGACGGGATCACGCCCGAGCAGGCGGACAGCGAAACGGCGACCGCCAGGGCCGCCGCTGCGTTTTTCATCATGTTCGGAAAGCCGGTCATTCCGGCCTAGTGTCAAACCGTGGCGGTCTCGACAAGCGTCCAGTTGGGATCGTTCGAGGTTAGATCGCGCTGGAACGTCCAGATATCGTGCGCTTCAACGGCATCGGTCATCGATCCACCGATCACGGTGCCATCCTTGTCGCGCACCAGCGCCGCGATATCGGCGTCGAACTGGATCGTCACGCGGGCGACCGGGCGGCGGTAGTCCGCATCAAGGATCTTGGCATCCTCGATTCGCACCAGCCGGTGCTCCAGTGTTTCGCCGCGTTCCTGACGGGTATCGATCGCGGCGATGAAACTCTGCCCCACCTCCTCGTCCGTCAGATATTCGAGCGTCTCGCGGTCGCCGCACCAGAAGGCCTCGAGCACCATGCGATAGGCCGATTTCGCGCCTTCGACAAAGCGCGCCGGATCGAACTCGCGGTCGGCTGCGGCAATGGCGGCCAGATCGCGGCTGGCCGAGGCAACGGCGGGAACTTCGCCGATCTGCGCCACCCCTTCGCGCCTGTCCTCATTATGCTGCGGCATGGCGGTGGGCACGCGCGGGCTTTCTTCCACGCGGCGCGGCATCGGTTCCTGCTCATGCCCGGTGCGCTTGCCCAGAACCGAGTAGAGCCGCAGACCGAGAAAGCCCGCCAGCAAAGCTAGAATGATAATTTCGGGCGTCACACTGCCTCCAGAACCGCGTTTGCGCCGCGATCCGGAACCGGCGCAGCAACCGATACATAGGTTGGATCGGCCATCGTTTCAAATCTCTTTACGATATAGTGATGCGGCGTGACGTCGGATGCCCCGGTGCGGACCCGGAGCCGCGGCCAATTGGTTGCCCTGCCACGCCGCCGCTGCTAGGCGCGCGGGCAACGGGGACATGCGGCCATCCTGGCCCATGCGTCCATCACACGTCAGCCCACTGCAAGACAGGACAAACGACATGGCCGAAGACGGCAGCGATCTCGATAATCTCAATTCTCTCAACAATCTCAATTCTGACGGCAATCCCGCGGCGAATGGCCTGGACGAGAGCCCGGCGGTGGGCGTGCTCAGCCAGTATATCAAGGATCTCTCGGTCGAGAATCCCAACGCCCCCGACAGCTATAACTGGGAAGGCCAGCCGCAGATCGACGTGCAGGTCAACATCCAGTCCAACGCGCTGAACGAGGAAGTGCACGAGGTGGCGCTGCGCCTGAACGTCAAGGCCAACGGCGAAAAGGGCGTCAGCTTCATCGTCGAACTGGTCTATTGCGGCCTGTTTGGCCTGCGCAACGTGCCGCAGGAGGCGGCGCACCCGTTCCTGTTCGCCGAAGCGCCGCGCATCATTTTCCCTTTCGCCCGCCGTATCCTGGCCGATGCCGTGCGCGATGCCGGCTATCCGCCGCTGATGCTGGAGCCGATTGATTTCAACCAGCTCTACCTGCAGCAACGCGAGCAAACCGAATCGCAGCCAAATGGCGATCAGCCGCCCGCCGGGCAGGCCTGAACGAAGCGGGCCCGGGCGCAGCGGTGGCGGCCGACGCTTCGGCGCTGGCCGCCACCGCCTGACAGGCCGGGGGCATGAACCTCGCCAAATCTCTGGGCTCCATCGGTGGGCTGACATTGGCCAGCCGCGTGCTCGCATTGGTACGCGACGCGCTGCAGGCGCGGTATGTTGGCGCGGGTTTTGCGTCGGATGCGTTTCTCGTCGCCTTTCGCCTGCCCAACATGTTCCGCGCGCTGTTCGCCGAAGGCGCGTTTTCGGCGGCGTTCATCCCCATGTTCAACCGCCAGGTCGCCGAGGGCGGCGGCAAGCCCGCCGGCGTGGACTTCGCCGAACGCACGCTGGCGATGCTGTTTCCGATCCTGCTGCTGTTCACCGCGGCGCTTATGATCGCGGCCTGGCCGGTCACCTACGCCCTGTCCGGCGGGTTCAACGATCCCACGCCGTCACAATTTGCCTATGCGGTCACCTTGTCGCGCATCACTATCCCCTATCTGCTGATGATATCGCTCGTGTCGCTGCTCGGCGGCATCCTCAATTCGCTGGAGAAATATTGGGTCAACGCCGCCGCGCCGATCCTTCTGAACATCGCGATGATCGCGGGGCTGTGGCTGTTTCACGGGGACAATCCCTATGAGACCGCCTGGGTGCAGGCGCTGTCGGTTACCGCTGGCGGTATATTGCAGTTGCTGTTCCTGATCTGGGGCTGCCGCCGCGCCGGGATTGCCCTGTCGCTCAAACCCCCGCGCATCGACAAGGACATCCGGCGCCTGTTCAAGCTGATCCTGCCGGCCGCCGCGGGAGCGGGCGCGACGCAGATCAATCTGTTGATCTCTACCGCGATGGCGGGGGCGCTGCTGGCGCCCGGCGCGATCAGTTATATCTATTACGCGGACCGGCTGAACCAGCTGCCGCTCGGCCTGATCGGTATCGGGCTCGGCACCATCTTGCTGCCCACGCTGTCGCGTATGCTGAGCGAGAACCGCCCCGATGAGGCGATGCGCATGCAGAACCGGGGCATCGAGCTGGCGCTGTTCCTCACCCTGCCCGCCACCGCCGCCTTCCTGACCATCGCCGATCCGATTGTGCGCGGCCTGTTCCAATATGGCGCGTTCGGCGCGGAGGATACCCGGGCGACGGCCTCCGTCCTCGCCGCCTTTTCGATCGGGCTGCCCGCCTATGTGATGATCAAGGTGCTGACGCCGGGCTATTACGCCCGGTCGGATACGCGCACGCCGGTGCGTTTCGCCTTGATCGCCATCGCGGTGAACATTGCCGGCAATCTGGCGCTGATCCCCACCATCGGCTATCTCGGTCCACCGCTCGCGACCGCGGCCTCCGCCAGCATCAACGCGGCCCTGCTTTACTGGACGCTGCGCAAGCGCGGGCATTTCCGGGCTGATGCGCAGCTCGCCCGCCGCCTGCCCCGCCTCGGGCTAGCCGCGCTGCTGATGGGCGCTGCGCTTTGGGGCGCACGCATCCTGGCCGAGCCGCACATGCAGGGGCTGATGCCGGAAAAAGCGATCACGCTGGCCATCCTGTGCGGCGGTGGCGGCGCGGTGTATCTGGCCGCCTGTTTCCTCACCCGCGCATTTCGGCTAGGCGACATTCGCGCGCTGGCCCGGCGCGCGCCCGTGACACCGGCTCCCGCCAGCCCTGCTTCCGAGGAAACTCCCTGATCATGCGCGTCGTCTCTGGCATCCAGCCCACCGGCAATCTCCACCTGGGCAATTATCTCGGTGCCATCGTCCACTGGGTGAAGATGCAGGATGAGGGCGAGTGCCTGTTCTTCCTGGCTGATCTGCACGCGATCTCCATGCCGCACGATCCGGCCGCCCTGCGCGCCGGCACGCGCGAAATGGCCGCGGCACTGATCGCGTCGGGCGTCGATCCGGACAAGGCCACGCTGTTCAATCAGGCGCGCGTCCCCGCCCATGCCGAGCTGCAGTGGCTGCTGAGCGGCACCGCGCGGATGGGCTGGCTCAGCCGCATGACTCAGTTCAAGGACAAATCGGGCAAGAACCGCGAAGGCGCCAGCATCGCACTGTTTGCCTATCCCGTGCTGCAGGCAGCCGACGTGCTGCTCTACAACGCTACCCATGTGCCCGTTGGCGACGATCAGAAGCAGCATCTGGAACTGGCCCGCGACATCGCCGAGAAGTTCAACTCCGATACCGGCACCGAGACATTTGTGCTGCCCGAACCGTTTATCGGGACCCATGCCGCGCGGATCATGAGCCTGCGCGATGGCAGCGCAAAGATGAGCAAATCCGATGTCTCCGATATGAGCCGGATCAACCTGGCCGACGACGCGGACCTGATCGCCAGAAAGATCAGAAAAGCCAAAACCGACGCCGCGCCGCTGCCCGAAACGATGGACGAGCTGGCGGACCGGCCAGAGGCGCGCAACCTGGTGGCGATCTACGCCGCGCTGGAGGGGCGCGCACCAGCCGACGTGCTGACCGATTATGCCGGACAGGGCTTTGGCCGGTTCAAGCCCGCGCTCGCCGAACTGACGGTGGCCAAACTGGCGCCGATATCGCAGCGGTTCAACGCGCTGCGGCACGACGACAGCGCGATCGACGCGATCCTGCGCAAGGGCGCCGCCAAGGCAGCCGAGACCGGCGCGCCGATCCTGGCGCGTGCCTATGAGGCGCTCGGTTTGCTGCGCTGAGAGCAATCAGTGGAGACCGGGCCGTGCGGCGGCGCGAACGCACCCAGCCGTGCCGCATTTGCGTTCAAACGACGTTCAGTGGCGAAATGGGATTGTACGTCTTACATTGATATCATCCGCGCCGAGTCCCGAGGAACCGCCCATGTTTGCCCTGTCGTTCAGAAAAGCCGCCAAATTCGCCTCGCCTGCCGCCTTGCTCGGCCTGGCCGCCTGCGCCACGCCGTTTCAGGCGAACGTGCAGCGCTTCCAGCAACTGCCGCCCGCACAGGGGCAGAGCTTTGCCGTCGTCTCACAGGACCCGGCTGACGCCGGCGGGATCGAATTTGGCCAATATGCCAATCTGGTCGCGTCCGAAATGGTGCGGCAGGGCTATCGCCAAGCGGCGAGTCCAGCCAGCGCCGATCTGGTGGTGAGCTTCGGCTACAACGTCGACAATGGACGCGAAAAAGTCGTTTCCGACGTCAGTCCCTTCTATTCGCCGTTCGGCTACGGCCGGCTGGGCTACGGCGGGTTGGGCTACGGCCGCTTTGGCTATGCCGATCCATTCTACGGCCCTGGCTATTTCGGCCGCCGCGGGCGTTTTGGCCACGGGCTCTATGGCAACGGTTTTGTCTATGGCTTCAACGATCCGTTCATTTTCGGCGGACCGGGATACGGCGGCGGCGTGCGCAGCTACACGATCTACACCGGCGAGATTGACATGAAGATCGAGCGCGTCGGCTCGGGCGAGCGATTGTTCGAAGGCCGCGCCCAGTCGCTGTCGCGTTCCAACGATCTCACCTATCTCGTGCCCAATCTGGTCGAGGCGATCTTTACCGGGTTTCCCGGCAATAGCGGAGAAACGGTGCGGATATCGGTGGCCCCGGAAACGCGCCGCTGATGGCATAGGGATTTGATAAAAAGGCGGCCCTGGAGCCGCCTTTTTTATGTTCGATCCTGCCGCGGCGTTCGGGCCCGGCTCTCGGCCCCGCGGCTATCAGATGTTTGCCGCTCAGGCTTCCAGCTGGCGCAGCAGCGCGCGGACGTCGTTGTCCATCTCGCTGTCCTTGCCGCGCAATTCCTCCACCAGCCGAACGGCATGGATGACGGTGGAGTGATCGCGCCCGCCGAACTTGCGGCCGATCTCGGGATAGCTGCGCGGGGTCATCATCTTGGCGATATACATCGCCACCTGGCGCGGCCGCACGATGGCGCGGGCCCGGCGCTTGGACGACATCTCGCTACGATCGATCCGGAAATATTCGCATACGGTGCGCTGAATCTCGTCGATCGTGATGCGGCGGCGGCAGGCGCTGAGGATATCCTTCAGCTGCTCCTCGGCCAGCTGCTTGGAGACGGGCTTGCCGGTCAGCTGTGCATAGGCGAGCAGCTTGTTGAGCCCGCCCTCCAGTTCGCGCACGTTGCGGCTGATCGTGCGCGCCAGAAACTCGACGACGTCCGGGCCCACATCGGCAGACGGCATCCGCGCGAGGCGATGCTCCAGGATCGCGCGGCGCAGTTCCAGGTCGGCCGGCTGGATGTCGGCCACCAGACCCTGCGACAGGCGCGAGAGGATGCGCTGATCCACGCCGTCGAGCGCCTGCGGCGCACGGTCGGCAGCGACCACCAGACGCTTGCCCGATCCGACGATGGCATCGATCGTATGCAGGAATTCCTCCTGCGTGGACATCTTGCCGATGATGAACTGGATATCGTCGATCAACAGCAGATCGGCCGCGCGCAGCCGTGTCTTGAACGCCATCGTCTCCTTGGCCCGCATGGCGGTCACGAATTCCATCATGAAGCGTTCGGCGGGCATGTAGACCACGCGGGCCGCCGGGTTCGCTGCACGCCAGGCATGGCCGATGGCGTGCATCAGATGGGTCTTGCCCTGCCCCGTGGCGGCCTGGAGGTAGAGCGGATTGAACAGCGGCGCCTGGGCCGCGGCCATCCGTTCGGCAGCGCTGTAGGCCAGGATATTGGCCTGCGCGCCGACGAAATTTTCAAATGTGTAGCGCGGATCGAGTGCGCCGTCCTGCGCTTCGGCCTGTTCGCGCGCCGTCAGCGGCGCAGCGTCCTCCAGCGGGCGCAGTCGGTGGACCTGGGCGCTGTTGGGACGCGCCCGGATCGTCAGCGATCGCACCTCGGGGATCATGCTCTTCCAGGCCAGGGTCAGGCGATCGGCGTAATGATCGCGCACCCATTTGGCCGAAAAATCGGACGGCAGTAGCAGCGCAATCTCACCGGCATCGGCATCAAAGCCGCCCAGTTTGATCGGACGTATCCACTGGCTGAAGATCTGCGCGCCCATGTCGCGGCGCAAACCACCCATGATGGCCTGCCATGCCTCGGCAAAAATGTCCCCGTCCGATCCATCACCCATGATCGCCACCGAATTTTCCACTGTACATCCACCCCTGTTTTCCTCGCGCCGACACGGCCGGGGACCAGACACAAAGAGGCTTGCGTCCGGAACAGCGTTGGCTGTTCCGGGCGGTGGCATCTCGATGGCTCTTGGAACAGTTCGCGATCGCGGCGCTCGCTGCCCAGACCCTTTCCTAGACGGCAAAAAACCCATCGCACAAGTGGTGCATGGTGAAAAAAATCTGAAATATTTCGTTGACTCGGCAAAGCCTAGAAAACCGTGCAGCGACCTGAAAAGCGCGCCTTCACGGCGTCTTACCAAATTTCATTACGTAGCCGGTACGCCGCGAATCGTGGAGCCTCCGTCAACCCGGGCCGCGCCGCGGGGTCGCGCGCGCCCGACAAAAAAAAGACCCCGCCGCTGCATCCAGCGGCGAGGCCCGAAATTACCGGCGGTTGACCCGAATCAGATGGCAGCGACGCGCTTGTTGAGGCGGCTCATCTTGCGCGACGCGGTGTTCTGATGAAAAATGCCCTTGGAGACACTGCGGGCCAGTTCCGGCTGCATATCGCGCAGCGCGGCGCTGGCGGCATCCTTGTCACCCGCCTCGATCGCGGTTTCGACCTTCTTGATGAAAGTACGCACGCGGCTGAGCCGATTCTTGTTGATGGTCTCGCGCTTGGCGTTGCGGCGAATCCGTTTCTTTGCCTGCGGCGTATTGGCCATAAAATCCTCGGGGTCGGTTCGAAACAAAAAAGACCGCGCATCGCGGCGCGGTCGCATACAAGCGGTTCCCCTAGACAAAACACCTTCGCACGTCAACGGGGCAACGGCGCTTTTCGGCCGCCGGAACCGCCCGACGATCTTCAGCGCGCCAGGCCGCTGGCCTGTTCGGCGCGGCGGCGGATCGCCTCATAGTCGGTCTCTCCCTTTTGCACCAGCCAGCTTCCGCCCACGCACAGCACCGGATCGAGCGACAACCAGTCGGGCGCGGTCGATTCGGTTATGCCGCCGGTCGGGCAAAACCGGATCTGGCCGAACGGTCCGCACAGCGCCTTGAGCGCCTTGATACCGCCCGACGCTTCGGCCGGGAAGAATTTGAAATGGGTAAGCCCCAGGTCCAGCCCGCGCATGATGTCGCCGGCATTGGCGATGCCGGGCAGA
>JBBSUT010000036.1:0-19414 GCA_038234155.1 Sphingomonadales bacterium
GCGCCCGCCGTCTCCTTGATCTCCAGCGCATGATCGCTCTGCGCCACCACGGCGTCCGCGTGCAGCACGCGGACCGGTGCGGGCGGCGGCATCAGGATGGGCGGGCGCGGATAGTCCCACACCGATTCCTCGCCCGGGCCGACCGCCTCCAGCTCCGGCGGGCGAAAGCGCGCGTACCAGCCCTGACGCGACGGCTTGACCCGCGCCAGCAGCGCGGCCTTGTCCGGCAGCCCACGCCGCAGATCGGACGCAGCGCCGCTCATGGCGCGTCCGATCCCGTGAACGGCTGCCGATCGGTCCAGGCGCAGCCCCGCTGCCGTTCGTCGCCGATCTTGAGCAGCGCGGCATAGGGATAGGTCCGGGCCGACATGCCATCGCCGCAGGCCTCCGGCGTCACCGCGATCACGAAATCGGCCGCGTCCAGCGTGCCGATCCACGAAACCCCGCCGCGCCCGGCGAACCGGTCCACCGCAATCGTGCGGCCGGCCCCATTCTCAGCCGTGGTGTAGCGCAGCGCAGGCCCGGCCACCTGGCCGCCCCAGAACGGTTCGGTGCCGGCAAAGTGCACCACCTCGTCCGCGCCGATCCCGGCGAACGGGCGCGCTTCCTCCTGCCCGCTCGGCTGGCAGGCGCAAAGAAGGGCGAGCGGCGCAAGGGGCGGGCAAAAACGGATCATATATCGCCAATGCCGCACCGCTGCAGCGGTTCCTGCGCCGCCAGCGCCTACGCCAATCGCAGCGGCCAACGATCCGCCAAACTGCGATCTCGCAAGCTTCGGAGAACCAGGCTGCGGTGAACTATCCCAGCGCACCGTTACATGAGCCCGCGCGCGCGGCAGGCAAGATCAATCCTCTTCCTTGCCTTTGCCGTGCAGCGTACGGTTGATGTTGGCGCGCATGTCCACGCCGGTCCGATTGCTGTAGGTGCGCGGATCGCCTGCATAACGCGCCTCCAGATAGGCAATGTCCCACGGGGTAATCGAGGCATTGGCTGCGCCGTTCATTGGCGTATCGAGCACGCTGAGGATGCTAAATTGCCCGGCGCCCTTCAGAGCGGTTGGCGCGCGGTCGGTCAGGCTGCGCATTAGCGCGTAATCGGCGATCTGATCAGTCGACAGGCCGACCAGCGCTCGGCGCTCCACGAGCACCACCGACATGGCGATGGCCAGCGATATCAGCGCCCTGCTGCGCGATCCGCCAACCACGGTGGATACAATGCGGATGCCGGTTTCCGGGTCCTGCTGCAACGGGCGGCCGTCCGGATCGAGCTCCTGCGTCAGCTGCCAGGACAGCGTCGGTCCGGTGGCCGAGGGCGGCGACCAAAGGTCGCCCTTGGGATCCTTGAAATAGGCGGGATGCTGCTTGCGGAACGCTTTTACGAAGTCCGGCAGATCGTCGACGAAGAATACGATTGCCGTGGCGGCGCAGCCGGGCGGCGCGGGCTTGACGCCGGCGGCTTCGGCCACCCGCCGCATGCGCGCGGCGATCTGCTCTCCGCGCGCATCGCCCAGGCCCAGCGCGGCGGGGCAATACTTCCCAGGCTCGTACCGCGCTATCGGATCGACGCCGTTCATATCGGTCAGTCCGCGCACATAGCCGCCGATCGCCTTCTTCAGCTCCTGGGAGCGCATGCCCTGGACCAGGATTGCGTCAGCGCCTTGCGGATCGGCGGCAGGCGCGGGAGCGGATGTCGGCGCAGGCGGATCGACGGCCCTTTCCTGCGCCGGGGCGGGCGACCACGCGCCGCCCAGCAACGACGCGCACGCCGCCATGCCCAACAGCCGCGCCGCGCCGCCGCCGCCATTCCCCGTTCCGTCTGTTCTACGCATCGCAGCCTCCCCACCGTCGAAACAAAATGCTGCCAACATTTGCGCGAAAATCAAACGCCAATCGACAAACGACAGCCGGGTTCGGCGGCGCGCGGGTTACAATATCTCGTCTGCTGGCAGATAGAGATGCTCGCCCTTCGCCTTGTAGAGCTTGCTCATCTCTTCCATCCCCTCTTGGTTCGCGTCGCGTTCGGCGGGGGTGTTTTCTCCCTTCAGATCTTCGGCGGCAAGATAACTGTCGCTGTTTTGTTTGGCGGCAAACTCGCGCACTTCCTGGCTGATCTTCATTGAGCAGAATTTCGGCCCGCACATGGAGCAGAAATGCGCCGTCTTTGCGCCTTCGGCAGGCAGCGTCTGGTCGTGATATTGCTCGGCGGTGTCGGGATCGAGCGAGAGGTTGAACTGGTCGCGCCAGCGAAATTCGAAGCGGGCTTTGCTGAGCGCATCGTCGCGGACCTGCGCGGCGGGGTGGCCTTTCGCCAGATCCGCGGCGTGGGCGGCGAGTTTGTAGGTGATCACGCCGATTTTCACATCGTCGCGGTCGGGCAGGCCGAGATGCTCCTTGGGCGTGACGTAGCAAAGCATCGCGGTGCCGTACCAGCCGATCTGCGCCGCGCCGATGCCGCTGGTGATATGGTCATATCCCGGCGCGATATCGGTGGTGAGCGGCCCGAGCGTGTAGAACGGCGCCTCGCCGCAGCTTTCGAGCTGCTTTTCCATATTCTCCTTGATCTTGTGCATCGGCACATGGCCGGGGCCCTCGATCATCACCTGCACGTCTTCCTTCCACGCGCGCTTGGTCAGCTCGCCCAGCGTATAGAGCTCGGCGAACTGCGCTTCGTCGTTCGCGTCGTAGATCGATCCGGGGCGCAGACCGTCGCCCAATGAGTAGGCGATGTCATACGCTTTCATGATCTCGGTGATCTCGTCGAAGCGCTCATATAAAAAACTCTCCTTGTGGTGGGAGAGGCACCATTTGGCCATGATCGATCCGCCGCGGCTGACGATGCCGGTCATCCGCTTGGCGGCCATCGGCACGTACGGCAGGCGCACGCCGGCGTGGATCGTGAAATAATCGACGCCCTGTTCGGCCTGCTCGATCAGCGTGTCGCGGTACACCTCCCAGGTCAGATCCTCGGCCACGCCGCCGACCTTTTCCAGCGCCTGATAGATCGGCACGGTGCCGATCGGGACAGGGCTGTTGCGGATGATCCATTCGCGCGTGTCGTGGATGTTGCGGCCGGTCGAGAGGTCCATCACCGTGTCCGCGCCCCAGCGGATCGACCACACCATCTTGTCGACTTCGGCGGCGACGTCCGATGCCACCGCGCTGTTGCCGATATTGGCGTTGATCTTGACCAGAAAATTGCGCCCGATCGCCATCGGCTCGCTTTCGGGGTGGTTGATGTTGTTGGGGATGATCGCGCGGCCCCTTGCGATCTCGTCGCGCACGAATTCGGGCGTCACATAATCGGGTATGGACGCGCCGAAGCTTTCGCCGTCGCGCTTATATTCGCGCAGACGCTCGCGGCCCAGATTCTCGCGCTCGGCGACATATTCCATCTCGGGCGTGATGATGCCTTTGCGCGCATAATGCATCTGGCTGACATTGACGCCGGCCTTTGCGCGCAAGGGGCGCCGCACCACCTTGGGGAAGCGCGGGACGCCGCCCGAACGGTCGGGGCCAAGCTGGCCATTATCCTCGGGCCGCATCTCACGCGCGTCATAGGATTCCACGTCGCCGCGCGCTTCGATCCAGCTTCGGCGCAGTTGCGCAAGTCCGCCCTGAATGTCGATGCTCGCGGTCTCGTCGGTATAGGGACCGGACGTGTCATAGACGCGCACCGGAGCCTCGCCGCCTTCCAGATGAATCTCGCGCATCGCGACCTTAATGCCGCTGCCGGACTTGGCGGCGACATGAACTTTTTTCGATCCGCGAATGGCGCCGGTGGTAACGCCGATCTCGGTCTTTGCGGGGATATCAGCCATGGGTGGGGTCCTTTGATGAAAAGATGGGGCGTTGGTTGGCGGCGTCGTTGCGGGTGCGGCCCGGCCAGATGACGGCGCAATCGAGGGGGCGTCCGCCGCGCATCACAGACGCACCGCGCCGGCCAGGAACAGCGCCAGCCCAACCGCCACCGCAACGCCCGGACCGATACGGCCGATCTTTTCCAGCAACTGCCAGGCGAACGGCAGAAACCGGTCCGGCAGCGCGAGCAGAAGCAGCCCTTCGAGCACGACCAGTCCGCCGATCATGCCCAGCACGAAGCTCAGCCAGTCATTGCCGTAGAGCGGATTGGCGAGATAGATCGCCGCGCCGATGGCCACGCAGGCCAGGCCGATCAGATATTGCAGCGCGCGGCTGCCCTCGATCTCGTCCAGCATCCGGTCCCAGCCGCCGGCCTGTCGCCATTCGCCGATGCCCGACGCCAGCGCATAAAGGCCGATGAACACGGCGATCCAGGCGGTCGTCTGTCCGTCCTGTTGCAACATTCCGCCTCCTCGCGCTTAGCGGCAATGACGCTGCGGATGGAGCGGGGCGGAAGGGCGCTGTGGCGGCCCGCCGCTCCCTCCCTCCGCCCGTATTACCGGGATCAGGTTCAACGGGTCGCGGGTTATTCCGCTCTCAACCGGCGTTCACGCGCGCGGCTCCCCGGGGATATTCTGAGCTTACAGCGATCGTGCGATGCCGTCCAGCGCCGCCATATTGCCTAGCGCGGATCGGCGATGCGGCCATTCCCGGCCAGGAGTAGCGCCAGCAGCACGGTGGCGACCGTTCCGGTGGCTCCGGCCGGAATGGCCAGATCCATGCCGGTCGCCATGGCGACGGCATTGACTGCCAGGGCGGCGAGGCCCGCCAGACCAGCCAGCACGGCGAGCCCCTTGTGCATCGGACCGCCCGCGCCATAGGCGGCGAACGCCAGCGCTGCAGCCGCAAAGCCAAACATCGCCTTGCCCGCGAAATAAAGAAAGAAAGCCCCGCCCAGCACCGCCTTGAACGCTGGGGCGAGCGCGTCTCCGCCCTCGCTCAACGGACCGAACATCGCCAGCCCCATGCCGAGCTGCACGATATTGAGCACACCGCCCAAGGCGATGGCAGACATGGCCAACGGCACGGCGGCGCGGCCGACAAGCGACAGCGCCACCACCGCGATCAACCCGAACAGGACCGCCTCCAGACCCCAGAGGATCGTCCGGTTGATATCCGCCCCCGCATGGGAAAGCGCAAAATAGATGATCTGTGTCGCGACGATCGATAGCAGCGCAACGATCAGCGCCCCCTGTTCGCCCTTGGCAGAGACCGGCATAAAACCTCCTGCAATATGGCGGCGCAATATCGCGGGCTGGCTTGCGGGCCCGCCGCTGCGCCCGGCTAGAACGTGAAGCCCAGCCCGATGCCTCCGATGAACTGGTTGGCGCTGCCGCGGATGCTGGTGATCGGGCTGTTCTTGGCATCGCCGAGCAGGCGGGAATAGTTGGCCAGCGCATAGACAGCCAGGCCGCCGTCGGTGATGTCTCCGTTCAGATCATAGGTGAACAGCGCGTAGGCGCCTACGCTCTTGAACCCGCCGCGCGCCTGATAGGCAGGCAGGCCGCTGGCCAGCGATCCGCCCGGCGTCACTGAGAAATAATAATCGTTGTAATTATCGCTGACATGATCGGCGCTGACCGACAGCACCACCGCGGCCGCGCGGCTGACCGGCGTCAGGAAGCTGACCGTGGGGCTGATGATGCGCCCGTTGTAGGCGCCGGCCACATCCCACGTCACGTCGACGGTGGCCGACAACGTGTCATAGGGGGTGATGATGCCGCTATATTGCACGCCCGCCTGCACGCCCAGCTCGATCGCTGTGTCCAGCTTGCCCAGCCGTTCGACCACCGGGTCCTTGATCTGGCGGGTGCGGTTGAGCCGCACGCGCGCAACGGGGCCGAGCACGAAACCCAGCTTCGCGTCGCGCGGATCGACGATCAGATCGGCGGAAAGCCCCGTCCCGTCGGGCTGGAAGTTGATGCCGCCCAGGCTGCCCGCGGCGGCCGGGATGGGGAAAAATACGTAATCGTCCGAACCTTCGTAGCTCGGCGTGAGCGCCACGCCCGCGCCCAGGGTCACCCAGTCGCCTGCAAAAATGGTATCGGAAATCGGCGGAATATTGGCCGGCACCGTCTGCGCCGCGGCGGGCACGGCAAAAGTTGCGGCAACAAGGCCGGCGGCGAGTGTCGAAAAGCGCATGGTGTCGAGACCTTAGTTGATCAGGGGGTTCCCCGGTTTCGCTGACAATAGCCGATACGTGCAAAAGTTGCGCGCAGGTGCAGGCAATGGTGCGCAATAGCCACGCCGCTGCGTCTTTTGGGCAACGCCCGGAGGTGCGGCTTTGGCGAAAGCCGGATCGGTCGCAGGGGTAAAGCCGGGTCCCCGGCGGACGCCCGCACAGGCTGGATAGCCGGGCACCCGGCCGCGGCGGTCAGCAAAGCGAAGGCGACTGATTAAAAAAGTAGCGAAGCCGGCCGATTACAGAAAATAACGCATGCGCACGTCCTGCGCCGTCGTTCCCGGACCCAGCATCAGGGCCACCCGTTCGAATTTGGGCGGGCCGAAGCCGATCGACGGGTTGCGCGAAAAGCCGATACCTTCGCGCGGAATGCCGGCAAAAGTGTCCAGCTTGTCGTTGCCGTTCTCGTCGTGATGGACGGAGACCGCGTAGCGCGCGCTGCGCAGACCGGCGATGCGCAGTTCCGGCCGCTTGGCGGACACGGTGAGGAAACGCTTGTCCGGGTCCTTCGAACAATCTGGGAAATAGGCCGGATCGGCGGTGACGCAGACCAGCAGGCTGCCTTGATCCGAGCGCAAACGGGTGAAGCGCAGATCGAGCGTGGCATCTCCAAGCAGCGGCGCACCGAGAACACTGGGGGCGGCGGGCGCGGCAGCCGCGGTGACGGCGGACGCAACGGGGATGGCGGCAATCGCCAGCAGCGCTGCGCGGGCGGCGATACGGAGGATCACGACGGTGCCCGGGCCGGGGCGTTGGCAGGCGCGCGAAAGGCGCCCAGTCCGCTGTCGGTGCCGCAGACACGGTCCCAGAAACGGAAGTACAGGCCGTAGTTGCAATTATAGCGTTCGTGGTGGCGCTGGTGATGGCTGGCGGTGATGGTCCATCGGCCGAGCGGCCCATCGGTCCACCAGCGCGGAAACATCTCCCAGCCCATATGGTTGGTGACGCCCATCAGCGTCATGATCCCGAGCACCAGCCCCAGTACCGCGACGTGGATCGGCACCAGAAATACCAGCAGCGGGATCACCACCGCGCCGGTCAACGCCTCGATCGGGTGGAAGCTCATCGCCGCCCAGGCCGTGGGCGGCCGGCTCTCGTGATGGACGGCATGCGCAATCCTGAACCATTTGGGCACATGCATCCAGCGGTGCGTCCAGTAAAACCAGCTGTCATGCGCGAACAGATAGACGGCGAGCGACAGCGGCAGATACCACAGCGGAAAATCGCTGACATCGCCGTAGATCGCGGTCCAGCCGCGCTGTTGCCAGCCCCACATCACGATGCCCGCGGGCACGCCGTAGATCGCCGCGCTCATCAGCGACCAGCGGATTTCCCGGCCCATCTGCGGCTGCAACCGATCGTACAAGCCCGGGCGCACCCGCCGCGTCAGCCAGGCGAAACCGCCGCTCGTCGCCATATAACGCAGGCCCACGATCAGCGTCATCGCCAGCGTGGACGCCGTAAGGGAGAGGATCAGCGCGCTCATGTCCCGCCCGCCTTAGGGGAGCGAGGTGAACGGGTCATGATTTTTTTGGGCATGGCGCAACGTCTCATCGGATCGGGGCTGGGTGAAACAGGGTGAACGCGGCGGACCAGCGGCGTTCACCCTGTTCGCAATGGCGGCCTTAACCGTCGCTGCGCCATAGGGCCCACCTGAACAGCGGGACATTCTTGCATGATCGAAGCCGCCCCCTCCGCGCGCCCGTGCGCCGCCCGTACGGTTGCCGCCGCCGATCCGTCTTCCGGCGCGCCGTTCAACCGGCGCGAACATGCGCGCTATGCCGTTGGCGGGGCGATCCAGGTGAAGAACAACGGCGCCAACGCCTGGGACGGCCATTGCACCGATCTGTCCACCGGCGGCTTTCGCTTCGAGACGCTGGCGTATATCGACGTGGAGAAGCCGATCTATCTTCTGATCGAGGGCCTGCAGCCGCTGCGCGCCGATGTGCGCTGGCAGGACGGCCGCGCCTTTGGCTGCGCGTTCGAACGGCCGCTGTACGAGCCGGTGTTCCAGCACCTGCTCGCCCGCCTGACGCCTGAGCCTGAGCCTGAAGCCGACTGATCGGTGCTGCACCGACTTGCCCCATCGCAGGGCCAGCCGCTCCGCGCCATTTCCGTGCCAACGCCGCGCTTTAGCGGTGGACAACCGTCCGAAAACGCCCGCGACGGGATTCACAAGCTGTCGCGGCTGGTCTAAGCCTCTGCCATGTTGGAAAAGCGTGAGTGCGATCTGGCCATTGTGGGTGGCGGCCTGGCTGGCGGGCTCATCGCGCTGGCGCTGCGGCGCAGGCGGCCGGATTTGTCGCTGCTGCTGATCGAAAGCGGCGAACATTTCGGCGGCAATCACATCTGGAGCTATTTTTCCGGCGATGTCGCGCCCGAGCATCGCTGGCTCACCGCCCCGCTCGTCACCCACGGCTGGAGCGGGCACGAAGTGCGCTTTCCCGCGCACAGCCGCATACTGGACGGCATCTATTATTCGATCGAGAGCGACCGCTTCGACGAGATGATCCGCCAGCAGCTGCCCGAACATATGCGCGTCACCGGAGTCGCGGTGTCTTCGGTCACCCCCACCGCGGTGGCGCTGAAGGGCCATGGCCGCATCCGCGCGGGGGGCGTGATCGATTGCCGTGGCTCGGCCGACGCGCGGGCGCTGGATTGCGGCTGGCAGAAATTCGTCGGCCAGCTGCTGGAGCTTGAACAGCCGCACGGGCTGGACCACCCGATCATCATGGACGCCACGGTGGACCAGAAGGACGGCTATCGCTTCGTATACTGCCTGCCGTTCACGCCCACATCGATGTTCGTGGAAGACACCTATTACAGCGACAAGCCGGATCTGGACCGCCGGCGGATCGCGCAGAGGATCGGCGAATATGCCGCCGGCCAGGGCTGGACCATCACCCGCACCATGCGCGAGGAAAGCGGCGTGCTGCCGGTCGTCTACGGCGGCAATCTGGGCGCCTATTGGACGGCGGGCGGGGAACGCACGGCCAAGGCCGGATCGCGTGCGGCGCTGTTCCATCCCATGACCAGCTATTCACTGCCCGACGCGGTGCGCACCGCCATGGCCATTGCCGAGCTGGATGATTTTTCGGGTGACGCGCTGCACCGCTTCACCCGCGATCTGGCGGACGCGCACTGGCGCCAGAGCGGCTTCTATCGGCTGCTGGGCAAAATGCTGTTCATCGGTGCCGACCCGAACGAGCGCTACCGGATCTTTGAGCGCTTCTACCGGCTCAACGCAGACCTGATCCAGCGCTTCTATGCCGGTTCGACCACCGCCGCGGATAAAATTCGTATATTGTCCGGCAAGCCGCCCATACCCATATCTCGGGCTCTGCGGGCGATCTGGGGCAAATAGAAATGGCGACGACGGTTGATGCGAAGACGGTTAATGCAAAGCCGCTGAATGCAAAACCGGGCACCGGCAATGCGCGCGAACCCGATCTGTTCGGCGCGCAGGAACGCCCCGCTCCCTCCGGCAAGAGCGCCGTCGTTATCGGCGCGGGTTTCGGCGGCATTGCGTTGGCAATGCGCCTGCAATCGGCCGGTATCCAGACCACGCTGATCGAGGCGCGGGACAAGCCCGGCGGCCGCGGTTATTATTGGGAGAAGGACGGCTTTGTATTTGATGCCGGCCCCACGGTCATCACCGACCCAGATTGCCTGCGCGAACTCTGGTCGCTCACCGGCGCGGACATGGCGCGTGACGTGACGCTGGAGCCGGTGTTTCCCTTTTATCGGCTCAACTGGGTAGATGGCACCAACTTCGATTATTCGAACGACGAGGCCGGGCTGAACGAGGAGATCCGCAAGCTGAACCCCGCCGATGTCGACGGCTATGCCAAATTCCTCGACTATAGCGCGGGCGTATATGAGGAGGGTTATCTCAAGCTGGGCCACAAGGCGTTTCTCGATTTCCCCAGCATGATCAAGGCCGCTCCGGCGCTGATGAAATATCAGGCCTGGCGCTCGGTCTATTCGATGGTCAGCAAGTTCGTAAAGAACGAGAAGCTGCGCGAGGCGCTGAGCTTCCATACGCTGCTGGTGGGCGGCAATCCGATGACCACCAGCGCGATCTACGCCCTGATCCACAAGCTGGAGAAGGACGGCGGCGTGTGGTTTGCCATGGGCGGCACCAACCGGCTGATCGCCGGCATGATCGCGCATTTCGAGCGGATCGGCGGCACCGTGCGGCTGGGCGATCCGGTCGAGCATATCGATATGACGGGCGACCGGGCGACCGGCGTGACCACCAGGAGCGGCTGGCACGGGCAAGCCGATGCCGTCGCCAGCAACGCCGATATTGTGCACAGCTACAAGGATCTGCTGGGCCATACCGCGCGCGGGCAGACCGCGGGCAGGAAGCTGGCGAAGAAGAAATATTCGCCCTCGCTGTTTGTCGTGCATTTTGGCGTGCAGGGGCGCTGGCCCGGCATCCCGCACCACATGATCCTGTTCGGCCCGCGGTATGAGGGGTTGCTCAAGGATATCTACGATCACGGCGTGCTGCCGCAGGATTTCTCGATCTATCTGCACCACCCCACCGTCACCGATCCGTCGATGGCGCCCGAGGGCTGCTCCACCTTCTACGCGCTGGTGCCCGTTGCGCATATGGGCAAGCTGCCGATCGACTGGGACGAGGCCGGGCCGCTCCTGGAAAAACGCGTGCTGGACGAGGTCGGCCGCCGGCTGATCCCCGACATCCACGACCGGATCGTGACCAAGTTCCACTACGCTCCGCAAGATTTCGCGCGCGATCTTTCCGCGCATCTCGGCAGCGCGTTCAGCCTCGAGCCGGTGCTGACGCAAAGCGCCTATTTCCGCGCGCACAACCGCGACGATATAATCTCCAACCTCTATTTCGTCGGGGCCGGCACCCACCCCGGTGCGGGCATCCCCGGCGTGGTCGGCAGCGCCAAGGCGACGGCCGGTCTGATGCTGGAGGATATGCTGGTCTAAGAGCAGGAGCGGCAGCGCAAAAGATGCGGCGCCCTCAGCCTCTCGAAAGGCGCCGCCGGCCCTGCCCTGCGCACCCTCGGTAGACATGCTGGAGCATACCGGGGACTGACGGCCTTGGCCAAGATGTGCCGTGCCCCCTCGACACCGCGCAACATCACGCGCTAACGCCGCGCTATGTCCCGTACCCTTCAAAGCCTCGCCGTCTATTGCGGCTCCGCCACCCCGTCCGATCCGGTCTATATCGAAACCGCCCGCGCCGTTGGCCGCACGCTGGCGACACGCGGCATTCGCGTGGTCTATGGCGGCGGGCGGCTGGGGTTGATGGGCGCGGTGGCCGATGCGGCGCTGGCGGCGGGCGGCGAGGTGATCGGCATCATTCCCGAGGCGCTGATGGACACCGAAGTGGCGCATCGCGGTTGCACCGAGCTGACCGTGGTGTCCGGCATGCACGCGCGCAAACAGGCTTTCACCGACCGCAGCGACGGCTTTGTCACCCTGCCCGGAGGCGTCGGCACCATGGACGAGCTGTGGGAGGCGATCAGCTGGGCGCAGCTGGGCTATCATAACAAGCCGGTCGGCCTGCTCAACGCGGACGGCTTCTACGATCACCTCATCGCGTTCAACCGCAAGATGATCGATACCGGGTTCATCCGCGCGCAGCATGCCGGGATCATGGTCGTCGCGGACAGGATCGACACGCTGGTGGACAAGCTTTCGGCCTATGAGGCGCATCGCCCGATCTTCCAGATGAAGGCGGACGATCTGTGAAGGGGACGGGGCGACCGGTCGTTTCTTCCTCTGACCGTCCCGCCCTGGTTGCGCACGCACGCCACAGCATCATCATGGGATCGCGCAGCTTTGCCGCCGCCTCGAAACTGTTCGACAAGCCCACGCGCGAGCGGGCCTGGCTGCTCTACGCCTGGTGCCGCAAGTGCGACGATCTGGCCGACGGGCAGGACCACGGCCGCGGCATGAGCGTGATCGACGATGCCGCCGACCGGCTGAGCTATCTCACCGGCATGACCGACGCCGCCTGGAGCGGCATGGTGACCGGCGCGCCCGCCTTCGACGGCTTTGGCGTGGTCGCGCGCGAATGCGGGATCCCGCGTGCCTATGCCGATGACATGATCGCGGGTTTCGCGCTGGATGCCGAGGAATGGCGGCCGCGATCCGAGGACGATCTGTACCGCTATTGCTATCATGTTGCGGGCGCGGTGGGATGCATGATGGCCATAGTGATGGGGGTCGATCCGGATGACGACGCCACGCTGGACCGCGCCACCGACCTGGGGCTGGCTTTCCAGCTGGCCAATATCGCGCGCGATATCGAGGAGGATGACGCGTCCGGGCGCTGTTATCTGCCGATGGAGTGGCTGGCCGAGTTCGACATTCCGCCCGGCCAGCACATGAAGCCCCCGTTCCGCCCCGCGCTCGTCGCCATGGCGCGGCGGCTGGCCGATGCGTCCGAACTTTACGAGGCTTCGGCCCGGGTCGGCGCGGCCAGTCTGCCCTATCGCAGCCGCTGGGCGGTGCTGGCGGCGGCCGGCATTTACGGCGATATCGCCCGCGCCGTGCGCGCACGCGGCGCGCACGCCTGGGACCACCGCGTGTTCACCGGCAAGGCGGACAAGCTGCGCTGGGTGGCGCGCGCCGCGCGGCAGGCGCGTTCGGTGCCGCAGGACGTGCCGCGCGATGGACTGTGGGACCGGCGCATGATGGCGCGCTGAGCCGCCACGCGCGTTCCCGCCGAAAAACCGGATCGCGCCGATAAACTGGGTCGCGCGCGAAAAACTGGATCGCCCGGGAATACTGCCGCGCACGACAAGAACCGGATTAATTTTCCGCCAGGATCTGCGCCGCCTTGGGCGCAAGCCGCGTGACCACCGCGCGGTGAATGCCCGGCGCGCAGACGATCAGGCCGAAATCCTTCGGCGCCGCCTTGTTGTACCGGATCGGATCGCCCAGCGCGTCGCTGACCGCGGCGCCGGCCTCGGCCGCGATCAGATTGGCGGCGGCGACGTCCCATTCATTGCCCCAGCGCAGCGTGGCGACCAGATCGGCCGCATCGCACGCCACCATGCAGATGCGCAGCGCGATGCTGTTGGGCTTGGCCACCATCGCCAGGTCCCGATCGGATTTTGCCAGCCCGTCGCTGGGCACGCGCGCGCCTGTGATCCGGGCGCGGGCGCTGGCCGCGATCGGCGCGCCGTTGAGCGATGCGCCCTCGCCGCGCCGGGCGGTGAAGCAGCGGTCGTCCACAGGGGCGTGTATCACCGAGAACACCGGCCGTCCGTCCTTGAGCAGCGCGATAGACACCGCCCAGCCCGCGCGGCCGCGGATGAAATCGCGGGTGCCGTCCACCGGATCGACCAGCCAGGTCCAGGCGCGCTGCGTCCGATCGCTGTCGTCCACGGTTTCTTCGGAGAGCCAGCCCGCGTCCGGCAGGATCGCGGCCAACCGCACCTTCAAAAGCTCGTCCACCGCCAGATCTATAGAACACACCGGATGGCCGGGCTTCTTCTCCCAGACGGCGCAATCGGGCGGCGCGCCTTGCCGCCAGGACCGCAACGCCAGCGCCCCTGCTTCACGCGCAGCGGCAATGATGGCATCCCTGTTCACGCCGCCACGGTCATGCCGTCCACCCTGAGCGTGGGCACGTTGAGCGACCGGGTGAAGACCAGATCATCGGCCGGCACCAGCGCGGCGAACATATCCTTCAGATTGCCGGCCACGGTAATCTCGCGCACGGGCCGGGTGATCTGTCCGTCCTCGATCAGGAAACCGCCCGCGCCGCGGCTGTAATCGCCGGTCACGCCGTTGACGCCCATGCCGATAAGCTCGGTCAGATAGAGGCCGCGTTCGATGCCCGCCATCAGCGCGGCGGGGCTTTGCGTGCCGGCCGCCATGTGCACATTGGTGGCGCCCACGCCGGGCGATCCGCCAGTACCGCGCGTGGCGTGGCCGTTCGGTTCCAACCCCAGTTGCCGGGCGGAGGCGACATTCAGCAGCCAGCGGGTCAGCACCCCCCTGTCGATCAGCGTGGCCGGCGCGGTTGGCAGGCCTTCGCCGTCAAAGGCTTTCGATCCCAGCCCGCGCAGCCGGTGCGGATCATCGAATATCGACACGCCGCTATCGAACAATGCTGTGCCCAGCGCGTCCAGCAGGAAGCTCGCGCGCCGCGTCACCGACGGGCCGGACATCGCGCCGAGCAGGTGGCCGACGAGCGATCCGCCCACGCGCGGATCAAACAGGATCGGCATCGCGCCGCCGGATATCCTGACCGGATCGAGCCGCGCCACCGCACGTTCGCCCGCCTTGCGGCCGATTTCCTCCGGACCGGGCAGATCGGCGGCATGCCGCGCGGCGCGAAAGGCATAATCGCGCTCCTTGTCCGCGCCGTCGCCCGCCAGCACGCTGGCCGAAAGGCTGTGGCTGGAGCGCGCATAGGCCCCGCCAAAGCCGCTGCTGGTGGCCAGCGCCACAACCGATCGGCCCACGCCAGCGCCGCCGCCTTCGCTGTTGGTGACGCCGGGCACGGCGCGCGCGGCATCTTCCGCCGCCAGCGCCGCCGCGCGCAGCGCTGCGGGGTCCGCCGCCGCGCCGTCGTCCAGATCGAAATCGGGAAAGGGTCCGCGCATCAGCCGTTCTTCAGGGGCGAGCCCGGCATAGGGGTCCTCCGGCGCGGCGCGGGCCATGGCCACCGCCCGCTCGGCCAGATCGCGCAGCAGGTCAGGGGCGAGCGCGCTGCTCGACACGCTGGCGGACCGCCGGCCGACGAACAGGCGCAGGCCGATTTCCTCACCCTCCGATCGGCCGGCGTCCTCCAGCTTGCCCAGGCGCACGGATATCTCCGTCGCCGCGCCGCCCGAATAGATGGCATCGGCCGCATCCGCGCCCGCGTCGCGCGCGGCGGAGACCAGCAATTGCGCGCGTTCCAGCGCCTGTTTTTCATCGAGCATAGACCGGGCGATGTAAGACCGCCCGGTGGGCCGGTCAATCGCTCCACCGCTGCGGCGTACCGCCCGCCGCATGGCAGGAGAGGACTGCGCCCGCGCTTGTCGGCCCGGGAACATCGCGATACGGCTCTGGCTGGCATGATCGAACGCATCAAACAAATCTGGCACGAGCTGCTCAGCCCCGAACGGCAACATGGCTATGGCACCACGCTGCTGCCCGCCGTGGTTGGGCTGGCGATCCTGATCCTGCTGTCCGGCGGCATCGCGGTCATGGGCGCGATCGACAGCGAGCGCAGCGCTCGCGAAACCAGCCAATATACCACCGGCGTCATCGCGCGACTGGAAAAGGTGCGCGCGCTGGCAGTGGACGTGGAGACCGGCCAGCGCGGCTATCTACTCACCGGCCAACGCCGCTTTCTGGAGCCGATGAAGCAATCCGTCGCGCGCGAGATTCAATTGCTCGATGAGCTCAAAACCTATGCCTATGGCAATATGGAGGGGCCGCAGGAGAACTGGCTGGCGCGCATCGACCGGCTGGTGCGCGACCATTTCGAGGAGGCCAACCGCAGCGTGAAGCTGGCCAGCCGCGGCAAGCGCGTTGAGGCAATCGACGAGCTGCGCGCGGGCGCGGGCAAGCTGCGTATGGACGAGCTGCGCGGGCTGATCGATCGCTACGAGGCGTTTGAATATGATCGGCAGGCACGCAGCCTGAAGGCCGCCAGCAATTTCGAACAGATCGGCGGGCGCCAAGTGCTGGTCGTGCTGCTGGTGCTGCTGCTCCTGCTGCTGCTGATTGCCTATCTGCTGTGGCGCAACACGCGGCTTCTGCAGACCGAGACCGAGCTGACCGAAACCACCGAAGCCAAGGCGCAGGTGGAATTGATCAGCCGCGAACTCAACCACCGGGTGAAAAACCTGTTCGCGGTGGTCATGGCGATCATCAGCATGACCGCGCGGCGCGAAACCGACGCCAAGATCGCCAGCGAAAAAATGCGCGAGCGCGTGAACGCGCTGGCCCGCGCGCACCAGTTGACCATCGATCAGGACGGCGGCCGCGCGGTCAGCCTGAAATCGCTGATCGACGATGTGGTGGCGCCCTATCTGTCCGATTGCCAGCGCTACCGTTCCGACGGACCGGATATCCGCCTGCCGCAGCGAACGGCCACCCCGATCGGCCTGGCGTTGCACGAACTGGCCACCAATGCGGTGAAATACGGCGCCTGGTCGCAGGGGGAAGGCGGGCAGATCGCGGCGTGCTGGACGGTGGAGCGTGACGGGGACAGCGACGCGGTGGCGCTGGTCTGGACCGAAAGCGGGGGCCCGAAGGTGACGGCGCCGAGCGAGGAGGCCAAGGGCTTCGGCAGCCAGCTGGTGGCGCAGAGCCTGCGCCAGACCGGCGGCCGTTTCGAAGGTGAATGGGCGCAAACGGGGCTGGTGGCACGGCTGTTTTTTGCAGTGCAGCGGGAACCTGAGGGTGGATTTGAAGTTTAACGGTCATGAACAATTTTACAGTCATGATCGCCGAGGATGAAGCGCTGGTAGCGCTCGATATGATGGAAAGCCTGCGGGAAAACGGTATCGACGTGGTCGGTCCGTGTATGTCGCTTTCCGACTGCCTGGATTGCATCGACGGTCCGCAGACGATCGACGGCGCAATCCTGGATGTCGATCTGGCCGGCCAGGATGTGTTCCCGGCGGCCATGCTGCTCAAGGCGCGCGGCATCCCGTTCGTGTTCCACAGCGGCCATTGCACCCGCGCCAATCTGCCGATCGAACTGGCCGACGTGCGCCTGTTCCAGAAGCCTACCACCGCCGAAAAGCTGACCGAAGGCCTGCGCCCGACGCTCAACTAGGTTTCGCCCGTCAGGCTTGATGAAAACGGGGCGGCTTCGGCGGCCCTTTTTTCTTGTGCGTCTGTCTGTCCGGACGGGTCAGGGAATGCCGAGCATCTTATGGGTCTGCAGGCTCAGCCGCCAGTGTGGATGGTCTTCCACAAACTGGATCGCCGCGGCGCGGTTGGCATCGGCGGCGGCGCTGTCCATCGGCTGGATCAGGTAATGGGCGAAATCCCAGCGCTCCATCGCTGCCCAGTCGGAGCCCGGTTGCGGCCAGACCAGCTTCAGCTCATCGCCCGAGCGCTGGACCGTATCAGATCCTGCCTTGGGGCTGATGCAGATCCAGTCGATGCTGCGCGGCACCGGCAGCGTGCCGTTGCTCTCGATCGCGATTTCGAAGCCGCGTGCGTGCAGCGCGTCGATCAGCGCATCGTCGACCTGCAGCATCGGCTCGCCGCCGGTCATCACCACGTAGCGGCGGGCCGTGCCCTCACCCCATAATGCAGCGACCTTATCCGCCAGCGCGGAGGCGCCGCGATAACGCGCGCCGTTCTGGCCATCCATCCCCACGAAATCGGTATCGCAGAAGCGGCAGATCGCCTGCGCCCGGTCCTGTTCGCGTCCGGTCCACAGATTACAGCCGGCAAAGCGCAGGAACACCGCGCGGCGCCCGGCCTGCGCGCCCTCGCCCTGCAGTGTGGGGAAGATTTCCTTCACCGCGTAGCTCATGACGTCTTCTCCGCCTCCCGGCGGGAGCCGCACCGGCCCACTCCCCCTCCCGACCTCCCATAGGTTACTATCGTGACGAGTGGTCGGGAGGGGGAGCGGGCCGGCGCGGCGCGCTTCAACGCATATTTACGCATAGACCGTCGGGTCCGCGATCCCGGCCTCGACGAACCCGCCGCGGCGCAGGCGGCAACTGTCGCATTCCCCGCAGTGTTTGCCGTCCGGGGTCGGATCGTAGCAGGACCAGCTCATCGCCGGATCGAGCCCCAGCCGCATTGCCTCGGCCGCGATCTTGGCCTTGGTCATATATTGCAGCGGGGCGCGGATTTCGAAGCTCTCCTTCGCGTCGCCCGCCGCGGTGCCCAGTACCGCGAGCCGCTGGAACGCATCGATGAATTCGGGGCGGCAATCGGGATAGCCGGAATAATCGAGCGCGTTGACGCCGATCACCATGTCGCGCGCGCCCGCCGCCTCGGCCCAGCCCAGGCACAGCGCCAGGAAAATGGTGTTGCGCGCAGGCACATAGGTAACCGGGATTCCCCCGCCTTCGTGCGTGCCCGCGCCGTCCTTGGGCACGGCGATGTCGGCGGTCAGCGCCGATCCGCCGAACTGCGTTAGATCGAGCGGCAGCACGACGTGGCGTGTCGCCCCCAGTGCGACAGCGATCCGCGCCGCGCTTTCCAGTTCGATCCGGTGGCGCTGGTTATAGTCGATCGTCAGCGCCAGGATATCAAAGCCCTGTTCGCGCGCGATGCCGCCCGCCACCATCGAATCGAGTCCGCCCGAAAGGAGGACGACCGCCTGTTTTCCACGTTCCGTCATGGGGCGGGAGCTAGGCGTCCCGGCCCGCCGCCGCAACCGCGCGGGCGATCATGCCGCATAAAAAACGGGCCACCCCGGTGGAGCGGCCCAGTAATGGTCCGTGTGGACCTGCTAGGGAGGAAAGCGTACCGAAGCTGGTACAATCAGCACATTAGACTGCTGATGCTAAATACAAGCTTAACGCATTGGCATGGCGACGTTCGGGGCCTGGGTGCCAAGCCGATCGCCCCGGGGACTGAACAGGCGCCTCAACAGCTGCCGGTCCGCCGCGCCTCATAGTCCAGCGCGAACGGTGCGCCGCGGTCCACGCCCTGGGATCGAATTTGCACCAGCGTATCGGTCTCGCGCCGCACGGTGGTGGTGCCATAGGCGCCCTGGCAGCGATAGTTGAACACCGCGCTGCGATCATCCCCGTTGAGCCGCTGGACTGCGCAGTCCTTGCGCGCATGGCGCGGTTTTGCCAGCATATTGGGGTTGCCCAGGCACAGCTTGGCAACGCTCCGGAAATCATGCTCCTTGTCGCGCAGTTCCCACTGGCCCTTCGGCAAGCTGCCGAGCGTGAACAGCGACGGCGCGGCGATCGCGGCGCCGGCAGCGCCGGTCAGCGCGCACAGGGCCAGGACAGCGGCAAGTATCGGTTTGTTCGTCATGGGCGGTCGGTTCCGTGGGCGCGCATTCGCCCATAAGGCGAGATACGCGCAATATATGACGGCAGCATGGTTCCACGCCGGCCAAAATGGGGCGGGGCGCCGGGTGCCAGGTGTACGGAAGGCTGGGCCAGCACGCGCGCCTACTGTTCGAGGCTGGCCAGCGAGATCGGAAAGCTGCGGCTGCAAAATTCGCAATCGACCGCAATCTGCCCGCCCGCATCGGCCATGGCGCGGCGCTCGCCCGCGGGAAAGCGGCCGATGACCGCGCGGATATGATCCGGATCGCAGCGGCAGCCCTTGGTCAGCGGTGTGCCCTGCTCGATGCGCACCTCGCGCTCCTCATGGAACAGGCGCCAGACCA
>JBBSUT010000037.1:0-19259 GCA_038234155.1 Sphingomonadales bacterium
GCCATTGGCACCGGCCCGGCCGGTCCGCCCGATGCGGTGGACATAGTCGTCCGGATGCCACGGGCAGTCATAGTTGAAGACGTGGCTTACGCCCTTCACGTCAAGCCCGCGCGCCGCCACGTCCGAAGCGACGAGGATGTTCACCTTGCCTTCCTTGAACAAATTCAGCTCAGCGATGCGGGCCGACTGATCCATGTCGCCGTGGATTTCGCCGCTGGAAAAGCCGCGCTTGTGCAAATCCTTGTTGAGATCGCGCACGGTGGTCTTGCGATTGCAGAACACGATCGCGGTCTGCACCTTTTCCTGCTCCAGCAAGGCGCGCAGACGGGCTTTCTTGGTGCGGCTGGTCACACGGATCAGGCGCTGGTCGATGTTGGTGGCCGCCGTCGCAGGGCGCGCCACCTCAATATGCTTGGGATTGGACAGGAACCGGTCCGCCAGCTTCTTGATCGGCCCTGGCATGGTGGCCGAGAACAGCAGGGTCTGCCGGGTTGCCGGAAGCTTCGAACAGATCGTCTCGATATCCGGGATGAACCCCATGTCGAGCATGCGATCCGCCTCGTCGATCACCAGCAGTTCGCAGCCGTTGAGCAAAATCTTCCCCCGATCGAACAGGTCCATCAGCCGGCCTGGCGTCGCGATCAGGACGTCGACGCCCTTCTCCAGCGCTTTGAGCTGATCACCCATCGATACGCCGCCGATCAGCAGCGCCATGTTGAGCTTGTGGTTCTGGCCGTATTTCTCGAAATTCTCGGCCACCTGCGCGGCCAGTTCGCGCGTCGGCTCCAGGATCAGCGATCGCGGCATGCGTGCGCGGCTGCGCCCATGGGCCAGAATATCGATCATCGGCAGCACGAAGCTGGCGGTCTTGCCGGTGCCGGTTTGCGCCACACCGATGATGTCACGCATCATCAAGACGGACGGAATGGCGCTCGCCTGGATCGGAGTCGGCTCGGTATAGCCGGCCTCATCGACCGCTTTCAGTAGTTCGTCGGACAGCCCGAGGTCGGCGAAGTTCATCCAAGATCCTGATATTTGCCGGGGGGCAGATGCGCCCGGTCTTCCTGAAAGAGCATAAACCGCCGTGCGGCACTACGCTACTCTTTATGCATGCTGCCCATGCGACAAGGACCCGGCCCAGTCAAGCCAGCCCAGTCAAGGCGGCCCAGTTAAGCCGGGCCCTTCGCATGGGGCGCGGGTGCCCTCGCGGCCTCTCATTTGCCAGCCTTGTATTCCACGCTGCGGAACCGGTCGATCTCACAGCGCATACCGGAGCGGGCCATGAGAATGTCCCGCTCGGCGCAAATCTTGCCGTCCTTGTTGCGCTCTATATACAGCCCGGCGTGGAAATCCGCTGCCAGGCATCCCCCGTCAAGATAGGCGCGCACCCGTCGGTTGTCCGTGGTCACAAAATCCAGCGCGCGGCTCTTGGCGGGCATGACGGCAACCAGCTGATCGGCCGCCACGCAATTGCCCATCTTCTTTTCGACCGTGCGCATCGGCGTGGACATCCGCCGCTCGGCCTCTGCAGTCGACAGCTGCAGGCGGCCGAACGACTGGCGCGGCACGCGAATGATCACGCGCTGCTGGATGCGGATCTGGAACATGATATCGTCGCCGGGCGCGGACGCCGCGACCTTGGGTTCGGTCACCTCGCTGGCAGGCAATAGACCGCCGACCATGCCGGCACCCGCCGTCAGCAGGACAAGCCATTCCCAGATCAAGATTTTCTCCCTCCCGGCCGAGCCGATCGGCCAGCGCCATTGCGTGACGGCCCTTTTATGCAAAACTATTGAACGTGGGGTGAATTACCGCGTCACCCCCCGCCCCGCCCGCCGTCCTCGACGCAGCCACCACGCACCGCCCGCGGCTCCGGCGCAAAACGCCGCCGCGGCCCAAGCCGGAGTCTTGCGCACGCGGCCCCTTGCAACTAAGGCGCATCGATCGATCAATAGGGCTAATTGCGCGAGGCTGGGCCCGACCGCTGACTTACGGAGCAATATCATGGCCAGTGTGCCGACCGCGAACAATCTTCCCATGTTCTACAAGGACCTTCTGCCGCTCAACAGCGAGCAGCATGCCACATGGCGCACGCGCGGCCTGAACGACGCCAAGTTCCTGTCGAACCAGCACGCCATTCCCATCACAGTAGATGAGTTCGTGCCCTGCTCGCGCACCTATCCGATCATCTTCTCGTCGGGCGAACAGCCTGTGCCGCTCGCGCTGATGGGCATGAACGAGGGCGTGAACACGTTTATCGACGACGATGGCAAGATCGATCAGCCGGTCTATCTGCCGGCGTATATCCGGCGCTATCCGTTCCTGCTGGCGCGGCTGCAGCCGGACAGCGACGAGCTGTCGCTTTGCTTTGACCCCGAGTCGGGTGCGGTCGGCGATTTCGAGGAGGGCGACAAGCTGTTCGAAAGCGGCGAGCCCAGCGACGTAACGCGTAACATTCTGAAATTCTGCGAGGATTTTGAGCAGTCCGGCGCGCGGACCCAGGCGTTCATGGAGGAGCTGACCAAGTCCAACCTTCTGATGGACGGCGAAGTCTCGATCCAGCAGAACGGCGTGGAGAACCCCTTCATCTATCGCGGTTTCGGAATGATCGATGAGCAAAAGTTGAAGGACATGCGCGGCGACGAACTGCGCAAGATGAACCAGAACGGCATGCTGCCGCTAATCCACGCCCATATGTTCTCGCTGCAATTGATGCGCGAACTATTCAGCAGGCAGGTCGAGCTGGGCAAGATGCCTCAGGTGACCGAAGCGCCTCAGCTGTAATCCGGTGGTGGCGGTCTCCAGGAACGGCTACGCCCGTTTTAGCAATCCCACGATCATTCTGCACTGGCTGATTGCCCTGCTGATCATTTCGAACCTGGTGTTGGCCAAGGTGGCTGAGGGGCTGAAAGAGGCCGAACGCGGCGCGCTGATGGGTCCGCATATGGCATTGGGGATCGCCACCCTCCTGCTCAGCGTGGTGCTGGTGATCTGGCGGGTCACTCATCCCAGTCCGCCCTATCCCGGGGGCATGGCCCGCTGGGAGAAGCTGCTCGCCAAGACCGTGCGCACGGTATTCTACGTGCTGATCATCGCCATACCACTGTCCGGATGGCTGCTCGTCTCCAGTTACAATGGCGCGGACGGGATCAACTGGTTCGGCCTGTTCACCATTCCCGCCCTGCCTGTACCCCGCACCGAGCAAATGCGTGATTACAGCGTATTCCTGCACAAGGAGATGGGCGGCGCGATGATCTATCTGATCGGGCTGCACGTACTTGGCGCGCTCAAACATGCGTACGTCGACAAGCATGCCTATCTGCATCGCATGTGGCCGGGCTGACCCACAGCCCACCCGGCACGATCTTTGCATTTTATTCTCATCGAATATTGCAACCCAAACAGGTCAGGACCGTTAACGAAAACGGTGGGCATCCCCCCTCTTGTCCACCAGGCGTCCTTCGGACGTCATCTCCCTGAGCCTTGGCCACCCCGAAAGGGGTGGTCCTTTTGTTTCTGGCCAAAAGGCGTGATCCTTTTGTTTCTGGCCGAAAGGCGTGATCCTTTTGTTTCTGGTCCGCGCTCGGAGATGGCTTTTATTCGGCTGCCAGCGCCCAGCGCGGCGCCGCGATCTCCTGCTCCAGCAGATTTGCGGCATGCAACACCCAGCGCGCCATCCGCTCCAGCCCCGCCGGTTCCGGTTCGCGCAAGGCGGGATCGAGATACAGACCGCGATCGATCTCGATCTGCAGCGCCTGGATATCGTCCATCGGCGCGCCGTGCCGCTGCAAGGCATAGCCGCCGGCATAGGGGTGATTGAGCGCCGCGCCCAGGCCGGCCGATTCCGCGCCATCCACGATGAGCGAACCAAATCTGGCCGATGCGCTGCGGCCAAAACGGTCTCCCACCACGATCTGCTTGCGCGGCCCGGCCATGCCGCGCAGCGGCGGCATGCTGTGCAGATCGAGCAGAACCGCGCCGCCAAAGCGCTGCCGCATGGTCTGCAATGTGCGCGCGATGCGATCGTGATAGGGCGTGTGATCGGACGCGATGCGGTCTGCCAGCTCCGCCGCGGTGAGGCGGCTGCGCCACAGTTCGCCGTCCGAACCCAGCCAGCGCGGTATCAGGCCCAGTCCGCCGCGCACCTTGATGCCGGGCGGATCGGCGGCATCCTCGGCCAGGCCATCGATCATCGCGGCATCGACTTCGCGCGGCGACCGGTTGAGGTCTATCCAGGCACGCGGGCGATGCGCGACAATGCAGGAGAAGCCCTGCTCCACCGCGCGCCGCGCCAGCAGATCGGCGTAGCGATCTTCCAGCCGCTGCAGAACGCCGCCGGGCACCCGTGCACGCGCCAGCAAGGCGGCGGGATAGTCCCGGCCGGCATGCGGTACGGCGATCAGCAGCGGCCGATCCGGCGCGTCCAGCCGGTGACCGGTGAAGCGAAGGGCGGCATCGTCTGGAGCAAGCGTCATCGCGATTGAGGCTATAGCAGCGGTTATGGGCTGGCAATCGCCCGGCGCGTGGAATTTGGCCATAGAAAATAAACGCTTTGTGGGTAGAAGATGCGGTTCCTGCCAGCAGCCGTTGAGTTTTCGTTTCATGCCCAATCCCATTCGCATCCTGCTGGCCGAAGATGACGACGCGATGCGCGG
The DNA here is from genome assembly GCA_038234155.1 of Sphingomonadales bacterium. Lineage (GTDB taxonomy): Bacteria > Pseudomonadota > Alphaproteobacteria > Sphingomonadales > Sphingomonadaceae > Novosphingopyxis. The sequence continues at coordinate 4,656 of JBBSUT010000037.1, forward strand.
CTATCTGTCGCGAGCGCTGGAAAAATCGGGCTATGAGGTGGTCGCCGTCGATCGCGGAACCGAGGCGCTTCCGCTGCTGGAAGCCCAGCGGTTCGATCTGCTGCTGACCGACATCGTGATGCCCGAGATGGACGGTATCGAACTGGCACAGCATGCCGGCCGCCTGGCGCCCGATACGCAGGTAATGTTCATCACCGGCTTTTCCGGGGTAACCTTGCGCGCCGGCCAGACGGTGCCGCGTGCCAAGCTGCTGTCCAAGCCGTTCCACCTGCGCGATCTGGTGCTGGAGGTCGATCGGATGTTTTCCGACTCCAGCAAAAGCGGTCTGATTTAGGCACTTGATCGCGCCCCCCCTACTGGGTAGATGGGCGACCTTCGATCGCTAGCCGTACGGCGCGCGGATCCGAATATGGGCGTATAGCTCAGTGGTAGAGCACCGTGTTGACATCGCGGGGGTCGCAAGTTCAATCCTTGCTACGCCCACCATAAAAAAGCCCCGCAATCCAATGGATTGGCGGGGCTTTCTTTTGCGCGGCCAACATAGCCAATCGGGCAAACGAGGGCATAATATGGGGCGCCAAGGGGCGGGGCGATACGGGACGGGGTGCCGCAAGCCACCAGCGCACAGGGGAACCGAATGTGCCTGCCACAGTTGGCCCAGCATTCCCGTCGCCATTTCCCCTTCGTCATTGCTAGGAATGCCCCATGACCGATATTTTCGACCGCCTGAAGCAGGACCACGACGTCCACCGCACGATGCTCGAGAAGATCGGCGATACCAGCGGCGATAGCGACGAACGCAAAGCGTTGTTCGAAAAATTCCGGATCGAGATCAGCGCCCATGCCGCGGCGGAAGAAGAATCGCTCTATGCTGTCATGCTGCAGGACCCGGACTTGCGCGAAGAGGGCCAGCATTCGGTTTCCGAGCACAAGGAAATCGACGATTTTCTCGCGGAACTGCAGGATATCGATATGTTCAGCCCGGCCTGGATGAGCACCTTCAAGGACTTGCGGCACCGCTACGAACATCATATCGACGAGGAAGAGCAGGACATCTTCCCCGTAGCGCAGAAGCAGCTGGAAGACGGCAAGCCCGTTGCGCTCAAGGAAAAGTTCGACGAGCGCAAACCGGCAGAGGTGGAACGCGCCAAGGAAGGCGATCGCAACGAAGCGCTGGATTGATCGCCGGCTATCGAGGGCGGCTGGCGCTGCGCCGGTCCGCCTGAAAGAACGGGGTTGCGGCGCGCCGCGCCCCGTTTACACATGATCGGCATGACGCTTCTCGACATACTCACCGCGCTGCGCGCAAATGATCTGAGCGTATCGATCCCATCGGGTTGGATGCAGGGCCGCACGGCCTATGGCGGACTTTCCAGCGCCATCGCGCTGGAGGCAGCGCGGTCGGCGGTGCAGGATTTGCCGCCGCTGAAGAGTGGGCAGATCGCGTTCGTCGGGCCGATCGCCGAGACGGTCACCGCGCGCCCACGGCTGCTGCGGCGCGGCAAGAATACCGCGTTCGTTCAGGTGGAGCTGGAGAGCCAGGGCGGCATCGGGATGATCGCCAGTTTCATCTTCATGAACGGACGGGACAGCGAGATCGCGTTCGATCTGATCCCCAGGATCGCGCTGCCGCCGGTCCCCGCGGATGATGAAACGCGCAGCGGGCCGCCGGAATTCTTCACCTCGCAGTTCGATTATCCAGAAAAGCGCCTCGTGCTGGGCGAGGGCAATGTGCACCTTGCCAACTGGCACCGGCTCCGCGAGCGCACGGAACTGGACAGCGCGGCCGAGCTGATGGCGATCGCCGACGCCTTGCCGCCCGCCGCCATGGGCGCCATGACGAAGGCGGGCCCGGTCAGCACGATGAACTGGCAGTTCAACCTGCTCACCGATACGCCCGCGACCGAAAACGGCTGGTGGTGGGTGGACGCTGAAGGGCATCAGGCAGCGGACGGTTCAAGCAGCCAATATATGTCCGTGCGCAATGCTCGCGGCGAACCGGTGATGATGGGTATGCAAACGGTGGCGGTGTTCGTCTAGACCGGTTCGGGCTGCCCCAGATACCGCTCTTCCGCGCCAAGCATATAATCGCGAGACAGCGGCAACGCGCGGCGTTCGCGGACATATTGGATCTGGTAATTGCACATCCCCCCGCCCTCGAATGCGGAGGCAGCGCCGGCCAGATAGAATATCCACATGCGATAGAAACGCTCATCATACATGGCCACGATACGGTCGCGCTGCGCGACCACGCGTTCGTACCAGGCCATCAGCGTCTTGCCGTAATGGATGCGCCAGGTCTCGATATCGCTGTGGATCAGCTTCACCTTTTCGCTCGCCGCCAGCGTTTCGGACAGCGCCGGAATATAGCCGCCGGGGAAAATATATTTGCGCGTGAAAGCGTCGGTCGCGCCGGGCGCGCCGAGCCGACCGATCGTATGGATCAGCGCCGCGCCATCGGGCTTCAACAGCTTGCGCACGCAGGCGAAATAGGTCTCGAAATTGGGCTGGCCGACATGTTCGAACATGCCGATCGAGACGATCCGGTCGAAGCTCTCGGGCTCGCGTTCCGCAAGGACACGGTAATCGACCAGTTCAAACGTCACCCGGTCCGCCAAGCCCGCCTGTTCGGCGCGGTGCTGGGCAAGAGCCAGCTGCTCGGTGCTCAGCGTGATGCCGTGGACCTGCAAGTCCATTAACGACGCCAGATACAGCGCGGTTCCGCCCCAGCCGCAGCCGATATCGAGCACGCGCTGGCCCGGCTCGAGCGCCAGTTTGGCCGCGATATGCGCCTTCTTGGCGGTCTGCGCCTGCTCCAGCGTCATGCCTTCATACGGCCAATAGGCGCAGCTATACTGCATGTCCTCGTCCAGCCAGAGCCGGTAGAAATCATTGCTGAGATCATAATGATGCGCGACGTTCTGGCGCGACCGCGTGATCGAATTGAGCTGATCGACCCGGCTCAGCATCCATTCGCCGAATTTGGCCAGCGGTCCGCGCAAGCCAACCTCGGCGCCGCCTTCCCATGGCGCGTTGCGGCGGACCAATATGATCAGATCCATGATGCCGCCTTCCTCCACGGTCACGCTGCCGTCCATGAACGTCTCGGCCATGCCGAGATTGGGATTGGTTACGATCCGCCGCTCCGCCGCCTTGTCGTGAAACCGCAGTACAACGTCGGGCCAGCCTGGCGCAGCGGTGCCGAAATCCTCCCGGCTGCCGTCCGGCCATAAAAATCCCAGGGTTCCGTGCGTTATCCGCGCGCCGACGATCCGTCCAAGTAAGCTCATGGCCCGCCTTTAACGCACCGCGTCACGAATACCACCGTCAAGCGCGCGCCCCTGATCCGGGCCATACCGACCTTACGAATAAGGGTTGCAGACCTCGTCTCGCCTGATAGCCTGCAGCCCGTTCAGGAGAGAGATACCATGGCCAGCAAACCGGCACGTTTTGCCGAATCCGTGATGCCGGGGGTCAGCCCGCGCGCGCGCAAAATCACGCTGACATTGCTCACCATCACCTATTTCTTCAGCTATATGGACCGGCAAATCCTGTCGATCCTGCTGGAAGATATCAAGGCCGATCTGCTGCTGACAGACACGCAACTGGGCATCATTTCGGGCCTGGCCTTTGCCGTATTCTACGCCACGCTGGGCATACCCGTGGCATGGCTGGCCGATCGCAAGAACCGCCGCAATATCATCGCCGTCGCGCTGGCGCTGTGGAGCGGGGCGACGGCGCTGTGCGGATTCGCGAACAATTTTCTGCAGCTGCTGCTTGCGCGGATCGGCGTGGGCATCGGCGAGGCCGGGTCCAGCCCGCCCAGCCATTCGATGATCGCGGACCTATATGGGCCGGACAAGCGGGCCGGCGCGCTGGCAATCTATTCGCTCGGTGTCACCCTGGGCGCGGCGATGGGGACCATCTTGGGCGGCACGATCGCGCATTATTTTGGCTGGCGCATGGCATTCTTCGTCATCGGCCTGCCGGGCATCCTGCTGGCGGTCGCGGTGCGCCTGTTCGCGGTCGAGCCGCCCCGCGGCCTGTCGGATGGGGCGCAGGTGGTCAGCGATGACAGCAATCCCAGCCTGACCGATGGATTTCGCGCGATGTGGGCCAATCGCGCCGCGCGGCATCTTGTGGCGGGCGTCACCATCACCTCGCTGATCGGATATGGCCTCACTTTCTGGGGCCCGGCCTATTATATTCGCAGCTTCGGCTTCGATAAGCTGCAGATCGCCATGTACATCGCGCCGATCCTGGCCGTGGCGGGCGTGGCCGGCACCGTCGGCGGTGGCAAACTGGCCGACTGGTGCGCGCAGCGATACGGCCTGCACAGCCAGAGCCTGATGATCGCGGTGCTCAAGACGATCGCGCTGCCGTTCCTGATTGCGCTGTATCTGATCTACGATCCGTGGATCGCGATGGGCAGCTATTTTGTCGCGCTGCTGTTTCAGACCGGCTATCTGGGCCCCACGTTCGCGCTGATCCAGGGCCTTGCCCCGCTTAAGATGCGCGCGGTCTGGGCGGCGATCACGCTGCTCGTTATCAACCTGATCGGTCTTGGCGTGGGCCCCACCGCCATCGGTATTCTATCGGACCTCTACACCCCGACATTCGGCGACGAGTCGCTGCGTTATGCCCTGCTCACCGGCGCGGCGCTGACGCCCTGGGCGGTCTATCATTACTGGCGGGCGGGGGTGGCGCTGAAAGCCGACGAAGCGCGCGTGGCGGACGCAAAAAAGGCGGGCGCCGCCGAGGCCGCACCCGCCCTTTGACCGCTAGCGTTGGAGGAACGCCGTCAGGTCGCTCTTCAGCTTCTCCTCCTGCCTGGCAAACAGGCCGTGCGGTTCGCCATCATATTCGATCAACTCCGCCTGCGCGATGCCTTTGGCTGCTGCGCGGCCGGTGGCGTCGATCGGCACCGTCACATCCTTGGTGCCGTGAATGACCAGCGTCGGCACCTTGAAATTCGGCAGATCGGGGCGGAAATCGGTGTTGGCAAAAGCATTGGCGCAGGCCAGCGTGGGCCATAGTCCGGCCTGCATGCACAGGCCCCATGCCCAATCGAGCTTGGCATCGCTCACCGGGTGGCTGAGCGCCCCGACCCCGAAGAAATCCTTCAGGAAACCGCGCATGAATTTCTGACGGTCTTCCTTCATGCCCGCGACCATCCCGCCGAGCGTTTCCTCATCGACGCCGTCCGGATTATCGTCCGTCTTCTTCATGAATGGCACGACCGAACTGATAAGCCCGGCGCGCGTCACGCCCTTGCCCTGATGGCGCGTCATGTAACGCGCAACCTCGCCGCCGCCCATCGAAAAGCCAACAATGGCGGCATCGCCTTCCACCCCGGTTTCCTTCATCACATCGGCAAGGTCGTCAGACAATGTATCGTAATCATAGCCCTTCCAGGGCTGATCCGAACGGCCGAAACCGCGACGATCATAGGCCACCACCTTGAAACCGTTGTTCGCCAAATGCAGCGAGATCGGATCCCAACTGTCCGACGACAGCGGCCACCCGTGGATGAGAACGACCAGGCGTCCCTCGCCCCAGACCTTGGTGTAGAGTTCTGTGCCGTCGCGCGTGGTTATAATGGTCATGGGGAGTGGGGCCTTTCGGGTGACTGGGGTACGCCATTAATGCCCGTTCTCCCTATCCGTTCCTCGTCCGGTGGTCTTGCGACGAACTCGCCGTCAGCGCTGGCGTGCCCGGGCTGGTCAGGCGGCTCCGCGAGCTTTATGCGCGTGCAAATGAGTACACATTTCTACGAACCCGCCGCGGGCCACGGACTGCCGCATAATCCGTTCAACGCCATCGTCGCGCCGCGCCCCATCGGCTGGGTCGGAACGACGAGCCATGTCGGTGTGCACAATCTGGCACCCTACAGCTTTTTCAATGCGTTCAACTACATCCCGCCGATTGTCGGTTTCTGCAGCGTGGGCGACAAGGACTCGCTCAAGAATGTGCGCGACGTGCCCGAGTTCAGCTGGAACCTGGCGACCTGGGCGTTGCGCGATCAGATGAACGCCACGTCCGCCGGGATGGATCACGGCACCAGCGAGTTCGAGGCTGCGGGAATCGCTATCGAGCCGGGTCGTCTGATACAGCCAGCACTGGTCGCCGCGTCGCCGGTAAAATTCGAATGCCGCGTGACCCAGATCGAACAGCTCAGGACCGCGCGCGGCGAGGATGTGCCAAGCTGGCTGATCCTGGGCGAAGTGGTCGGCGTACATATCGACGAAAGTCTTCTTGAGGACGGCGTGTACCAGACCGAACGTGCCCGGCCGATCCTGCGCGGCGGCGGGCCGGGCGATTATTTCACGATCACCGAGGCGGACAAATTCTTCATGGGTCGCCCCGACTGAAACCTATCTTGACGCGCGCGCACGCTGCAGCAGCGCAGCGCCCCAACGGACCGGCTCCCCGTCATAGCCCATGCCGTCAAACTGGTCGAGTTGGTCAAGCCGCCAGCCGCCAACCGCCTCGTACAGGGCGCGCAAATCATCCGCGGCGGGGTTGTTGTAGAAGCGGCCGAAACGATCGCGCGCTTCGCCCCGCCCCAGTTTATAACTCGCCCAGTGCCAGCCGCCCGGTTTCAGCGCCGTGCGAATACGCGCCAGCATGAACGGCAGCTCGGATTGCGCGACGTGCAGCAGCGACGCATGGGCCCAGATGCCGTCATAGACCGCCTGCGATCTCAGCTGATCGAACCGCATCGCGCGCACGCCGCCGCCCAGTCTTTCGCGCGCCTTGCGCACCATGGCCGATGCGCCGTCGGTCGCGTCTACAGTAAAGCCGCGCGCGATCATGTGCAGCGCGTCACGCCCGGCGCCGCATCCCAGCTCCAGAATATAGCCGCCCGCTGTCAGACGATCGAGGAAATCGTCCAGATGGCGGCTCGGGCCCCTTGTTCCGCTCAGCGTGTAGCGCGGTGCTTCGGCCTCATAGAATGCTAGCGTGGCCCGGTCGCCCGCGCCCTTCCGGTGGTCCGAACCTGCCGCGCCGTTCACACCGCAGCGGCTTCGGCCTCGCGGTCCCGTTCGGCGCGGCTCTTCTTCACCGCGGACGTTTTCAGCTGACCGCAGGCGGCATCGATATCACGGCCGCGCGGGGTGCGGATGGGCGCGCTGATCCCGGCCTCAAAAATGATGTTGGAAAATTTGCGGATGCGGTCCGGGTCCGAACAGGCATAGGGCGCGCCGTCCCACGGATTGAACGGGATCAGGTTGACCTTGGCCGGCAGGCGGTACTGCTTGAGCAGCCGGACCAGCTCGCGCGCATCGGCATCGCTGTCGTTCTTGTCCTTCAGCATTACATATTCAAAGGTGATGCGCCGCGAATTGCTGGCACCGCCATAATCGGCGCAGGCCTGCAGCAGCTCCTCGATGCCATATTTCCGGTTGATCGGCACGATCTCGTCGCGCACTTCCTTGGTCACCGCGTGCAGCGACACCGCCAGATTGACGCCAATCTCCGCGCTGCAACGCGCCATCATCGGCACAACGCCGCTGGTGGACAACGTGATCCGCCGCCGCGAAAGTGCCAGCCCGGCGCTGTCCATCACGATCTTCAGCGCATCGCGCACGGAATCGAAATTATACAGCGGCTCGCCCATGCCCATCATGACGATATTGGTGAGCATCCGCCCGTCGGCGGTATAGGCCGCGGCGTCCGCTTCCTCTTCCATGTCGCCAACCGCCATATTGCCGCGCGGCCATTCGCCCAGCGAATCGCGCGCCAGCATGACCTGGCCGACGATCTCGCCCGGCGTCAGATTGCGCACTAGCCGCATGGTGCCGGTGTGGCAAAAGGTGCAATTGAGCGTGCAACCAACCTGGCTGGATACGCACAGCGTGCCCCGATCCGCGTCCGGGATGAACACCATCTCATAATCCTGCAGGTCGTCCGATCGCAGCAGCCATTTGCGCGTGCCGTCCTCGCTCACCTGCGCCTCGACCACGGTGGGCCGCGCGATGACGAAACGCTCGGTCAGCCAGGGCCGCATGGTTTTGGCGATATCCGTCATGGCCTCGAATTCGCTGGCTCCGCGATGGTAGATCCAGTGGAATACCTGTTTGGCGCGCAGCTTGGCGGCTTTGGCATCCAGCCCCGCCTCCTCGAACAGCGCGCGGATCTGCACGGTGCTGAGGCCCATCAGATCCAGCCGGCCGTCATCCCGCGGCGTGATGGCGCGCGGAACCGGCACGGGATCGAAATGCCCCGCGATGGGCATGGAGGTGGTGATGCTGTCGGCCATGCGCCGCGATATAAGGCGTTCGAACGACTTTGGAAAGGCGGGGGTGGGCATGGCCGGGCGGTCGCGCCGCCGGGTGGCAGGCCGGTAGCAAAGATTTGCCGCATCAACATCGGAACGACAGGCCCCGGGGGCTTCGGGTCCAGGGCCTAGGGCCGAGGGCTTCGGGCTCATATTTCAAGTCTTGGGGCTCAGGATTTAGCGCTGCAGACAGGCCAGCCGCGCTGCGTCGATTGCGCTCGGTGCGCCGGGCAGGGCATAGGCTTCCACGATAGCGCGGCCGCGCGCGTCGGTGCCTTCAATGCTCATGGCATTGGCCATGCGGACGGCCGCCAGTATGCCGCGGTCGCCAGCCGCATTGCGCGCCAGTGCGTCCTGGCCGCTGCCCACCAGCGCGAACCGCCGGCCGCCGAGCGTGATCGTCAGGCTGCTGCCGGGACGGCGCGGGCGGCTGAGCCGGGCGTAGAAGCGCGCGGGCCCGCCGGAAAAGGTGAAGCCCGCATAAGCGCGCAGCCGCTCGCGGCCAGCAACCTGCTCGGGCCGCGCTATCGCATAGCAGGACGCCTCGGCTCTGAACGCGCCCCAGCCTTCGAAGATGCCGATCGCCTCCTGCGCCAGCGCGGGCGCGGCCAGCAGCATCGCTGCGCCGATCCACGCCGCCAGCCCTCTCATCCTTTTTCGCGCTCGCCGTTGCCGAGCGTGACGATATGTTCAACCCCGTCGCGGATCATCACCATGCTGCCCTGCGGCAATCCGTCGGCGATCGGAGCGCCATATTCGTCCAGATCGGCCCGATCGCACAGCAGGCCGCGCAGCACCCGGCTGGTCATGCCATGGCTGATGATCAGCATGTCGCGGGCGAACAATTGTTCGGCGATCCAAAGGCGCAGGCGGTCCGCAACGTCGCCGTAGCTTTCGGCATCGTCCGGCAGCCGGGCGAACAGGCGATGGTCTTCATCGATCACCGTTCCGCCGCCCACAAGATCCCTGTAATATAGCCCGCCCCAGCTGCCGACGTCGATCTCGTTCAGCCGCGCATCGGTTGTGGCTGCATGCCAGTCGCGCCCGATGCGCTCGGCTACGAGGGCCAGCGTCTGGAGCGCGCGGCCGGTGTCCGATGCCATCAGGTCCAGCGGCCCGTTCCACTCGCCCAGATAGGCGGACAGGCCCTGCCCCATGGCATCGGCCTGACGGAACCCGCGGGAGGTCAGCGGTGTATGGGCATGGGTTCCCTGCAGCCGCGCGGCGGCATTAAACACGGTTTCGCCATGCCGGGCGATAAACAGCCTTTTTCCATTACTATTCAAAAACTTCGCGCTCCTTTGTGATAATTATAACACGGCGGCTTGTTGTATCACGTTCATGAAACAATCGGTCGGCAAGTCCGTTTCCTCTCTGTGCGTATGCCTAAAGCAGCGCCGCAGTAAATGGAGCATAAAATGCGTAAATATACCCTCCCCCTTCTCATCCTCGGCACCGCGGTGTCCGCGCCGGCCATGGCACAGAGCGCTGTCGCCGGTCCGTTCACCGGCCCGCGCGTCGAAGCCACCATTGGCTATGACAATGTGTCCGCCGGCAGCGACAGCGACAGCAACATCCAGAACGACGACCAGTCGATCGACGGCCTGATGTACGGCGTCGGCGTCGGATATGATTTCAATGCCGGCGGGGTCGTCCTCGGCGTTGAGGGCGAATATAGCGGCAGCACCGCCAGCGTGGATTATAACAACCCCGAACCCAACACGTTCGGTTTCGGCCGCGTCGACACGGGCCGCGATCTGTATGTCGGTGCGCGCGCCGGTATCCTGGCCAACCCGCAGACGCTGATTTACGTGAAGGGTGGTTATACCAACGCCCAGCTCAACCTGCAGGCGAATGACCGTGCCAACACGATCGATCGCAGCTATGAACTGGACGGCTTCCGCGTCGGCGCGGGCATCGAGCGTGCGTTCACGGCCAACACTTTTGGCAAGATCGAATATCGCTATTCGAACTACAGCTCGGCCGATTTCGGCACCGACAACTCGACGCTGGTAGACGATTTCCGCGTCGACACCGATCGTCATCAGATCGCCGCGAGCGTAGGCTACCGCTTCTAATTTGAAGCTTATCCACGCGTTTCGGCGCGCAACACGAGGCCGGGGCGCTTGCCCCGGCCTTTTTTCGTGGTAGGACGGCGCCGACCCGCCCGCTGGGGACTCGCTCCCCCGCTGGCCGGATGACGCTAAATCGGGGGAAGAAGAGGGTTCATGAAAGCCACAATCGAGCGCGCTAGCCTGCTGAAAAGCCTGGGCCATGTTCAATCGGTGGTGGAGCGCCGGAACACCATCCCGATCCTGTCCAACGTGCTGATCGAAGCGCGCGAGGGCGGTGGGCTCAAACTGATGGCCACCGATCTGGATTTGCAGATCGTCGAGACCGCCGATGCCCAGGTGGAGACGCCGGGCGTCATCACCGTCAGCGCGCATACATTGTTCGATATCGCCCGCAAATTGCCCGAGGGCAGCCAGGTGCAGTTCAGCGCTGCCGACGGCCGCATGGCGGTGAACGCCGGCCGCGCGCGCTTTTCGCTCGCCACCCTGCCGCGGGACGATTTCCCGGTGATTGCCGAGGGCGATCTGCCGACCAGCTTCGAGCTGGCCTCGTCCGATCTGATCTCGATCATCGACAAGACGCGGTTTGCGATCTCCACCGAGGAAACCCGCTATTATCTGAACGGTATTTTCCTGCATGTTGCCGAAGATGGCGAGCCGGTGCTGAAGGCCGCTGCAACCGACGGCCACCGTCTGGCCCGCGTCACCCTGCCCCGGCCCGATGGCGCAGAAGGCATGCCCGATGTTATCGTGCCGCGCAAATGCGTGGGCGAGCTGCGCAAGCTGCTCGACGAGAACGGTGATGCCCGGGTGCAGATCGATCTCAGCGCCAGCAAGATCCGCTTTACCCTGGGCAATGCGGTGCTGACATCGAAGCTGATCGACGGCACTTTTCCCGATTACAGCCGCGTCATTCCCACCGGGAACGACAAGCTGCTGCGGATCGACCCGAAAAGCTTTGCCGAGGGTGTGGACCGCGTGGCCACCATCGCCACCGAAAAGACCCGCGCGGTCAAGATGGCGCTGGGCAAGGACAAGGTGACGCTGTCGGTCACCAGCCCCGAAAATGGCACGGCAGCCGAAGAAGTGCCGGGCGACTACAATTCGGACGAGTTCGAGATCGGTTTCAACGCGCGGTATCTTCTCGACATATTGGGTGAGATCGAGGGCGATCAGGTGGAGCTGCATCTGGCCGACGCCAGCGCGCCAACGCTGATCCGCGAAGGCGACAAGGCCCAGGCGCTCTACGTGCTGATGCCAATGCGCGTCTGACGGCGCGCGGCCGCAGGCGGACGGCAGCCGGCTGCGGCCGCGCGCCGCTCCTGCCCTAAATCAGATATTTGATGGCGACGAAACCGAGCACCGCCAGCACGCCCAGCACCGTGGTCGCCAATGCGAAATGCCGGTCTATCCACGCCTTCATCGGCGGACCGAAGAAGCGCAGCAATGCCGCCACGATAAAGAAACGCGCGCCGCGCGAAACGATGGCGGCGAACAGCAGCACCTGCAGCGGCATGCCCGTCGCGCCCGCTGCGATCGTGACCACCTTGAACGGCAGCGGCGTGAATCCGGCCAGCAGCACGATAACCCAGCCTTGCGCATTGAACTGCGCACTGAATTTGGCAAACTCCGTCCCGACTCCGTAGAAATCAAGGATCGGCTGGCCGATCGTATCGAACAGGAAATAGCCGATCGCGTAGCCGAGCAGCGATCCGAGCACCGAGGCAATGGTGCAGATCAGCGCATAGCCCCAGCTGCGCTGCGGCCGGGCCAGGCACATCGGCGCCAGCAGCACGTCCGGCGGGATCGGGAAAAAGCTCGATTCGGCGAAGCTGATCCCCGCCAGCCAGCGCGGCGCCGTGCGGTGCGCGGCCTTGTCCAGCGTCCATTCGTAGAGGCGCTTCAGCATGTAAGAACCGATCCCTGAGAAAGTCCCTCCCGCACGCGGATGGGGTTTGGGCGGGCGGGGAGTGGAGTGGCCATGGCCCGGTCCTATCTACCAATCCGGCGGCTGCGCCAAGCCCCGGTCAAAACCCGGTTCCCGCCCGCCCCCTCCCGTTAGCGGGAGGGGGAGAAGGATCAATGGCCCGGTGCGCCGCTCACTTCATCGCTGAGTTCGGACGGCGTCTCGCGGCCGTGGTCGGTGCCGGCGTTGCGCACGCCGCGGGCCAGCGCAAACACCACGCCCGACAGCGCCAGCACCGCGATCATGTTCGGGATCACCATCGCCGCATTGGAAATATCGCCCAGCCGCCAGATGAAATCGAGCGGGGCCGACGCGCCGATATAGATGAACACACACCACACCACGCGCCAGATCATGTGCAGAATTTTCTCACCACGCTCGCTGGAGCCGGGGAACTGGTCGTACAGATAGGTGATCGCCCGCTCACCATAATAGCTCCAGGTGAGCAATGTGGTGAACACGAACAGGATCAGCGCGATCGACGCGATCAGCGTGCCGATCGGAATGCCGGCAAGCTGATAGGGGAACGCTGCGGCGAACGCACCGGACGTAACGGAGAAGCCGGCCAGCTCGCTTGACTGCCAGGCATGTTTGACCGGCTCGCTGAGACCAGTTGCCGCATTCACCGCCATGAACGGCCCCTCGACCGTCAGGATCACCAGCGCCGTCATGGTGCAGATCACAATGGTATCGATGAACGTACCCAGCATGGCGAAATTGCCCTGCGCGGCGGGATCGTTTGTTTGCGCCACGGCATGGGCAATGGGGGTGGAGCCCTGCCCGGCCTCGTTCGAGAACAGCCCGCGCGCCACACCGGCGCGAATCGCCAGCATAAGCCCCGCGCCAACAAAGCCGCCGCTGGCCGACTGCACGTTGAACGCGCCGCCAAAGATGCGGCTGAACGTCTCGGGAATATCGGCGATGTTGAGGAGGATCGCGATGAGCGCCATGATGATATAGGCGATGGCCATGACCGGAACGATCTTTTCGGCCACGGCACCGATCGACTTGATGCCGCCGATGATCACCACGAACACTGCGATCGCCACGATGATGCCGCCGATCCACTCGTCCAGTCCGGTCAGTTCGTTGATGGAATCTGCCACCGAATTGGCCTGGATGCCGTTGCCAGTCACCAGCGCGCTGAACAGCGTGCCGATGCAAAACAGGATCGCCAGCCACTTCCATTTGGGGCCAAGGCCGTAAGTGATGTAGCTCATCGGGCCGCCGCGATATTCGCCTTCGGGCGTCTTTTCACGGAAGCGCACCGCCAGCGAACCTTCGCCGAACGCCAGCGCCATGCCAATCAGCGCGGTGATCCACATCCAGAAGATCGCGCCCGGTCCGCCCAGCGCGATGGCGGTGGCGACGCCGGCCAAGTTGCCGGTGCCCACCTGGCCGGAGAGCGCGGTGGACAGCGCCGCGAACGGGCTGATCTCGCCCGCCGCGCCCTTGTCCGATTTCTTGAACAGCTTGCGGAAAGAGGGGATGAGCTGCGTGAGCGGATAGCCGCGCAGACCAAGCATCATCCACAGGCCGCCGCCGAGCAGGAAGATCACCATCGGCGGGAAAGGGATGACCTCCACGCCGTTCCAGGTGCCGCCCCAGACGAAATCGGAAAAGTTGATGACCGGATCGGTCCAGCGCTCGAAGGCGGCAGCGATCGTGCCGTTTTCAGCGGTTGCCATGATATGTCCCTCGCGGCGGCCTGGCCGCTCCCTGTTTGTCCCGGATCAGGAGCTAGGCAAACCGGTGTGCGATGGCAAGGGCGGCCATGCGGCGGGGGTGCTGGGGGTGGCGAGCGGATAGGCCCCATAAATAAGGCTCCGCCGACGGGGCGGAGCCTTGCGATGTCTGTTTCCGGTGGGCGAACGTCCTAGGCGTCGGCGCCCTCGAGCACGGCATCGGCAATCGCCGCGCAGAACGCGTCAAGATCGTCGGGGTTACGGCTGGTGATCAGGTTGTCATCCACCACTACGCTTTCGTCCACCACCTCGGCGCCGGCGTTGGCCAGATCGGTACGGATGGATTTGTAGCTGGTGCACTTGCGGCCGTTGACGATCTCTGCCTCGATCAACAGCCACGGCGCATGGCAGATGGCGGCGACCACCTTACCGGTACTGTCAAACTCCCGGATGATATCGAGCACGCTCTCTTCCAGGCGCAGCAGATCAGGATTGATCTGGCCGCCCGGCAGTACGAGCGCGTCATAATCGTCGACGGACACGTCGGCTACGAGCTTGTCGACGGGGACGCTATCGCCCCAATCGTCTTCGTCCCAACCC
>JBBSUT010000038.1:0-18779 GCA_038234155.1 Sphingomonadales bacterium
GCCACGCTCCGGCGGCAGCAGCGCCCCGATCACATTCCACTCTTCGTCCGACAAATCCCCGCGATCCATGACTGCTCCGCAAAAAGCAGCCTTGAATCAGAACTTGGTCCGCTTGGGAATCCCTTTTGTCAACAGGACCTAGCCCTCGTCCTTCGCGGTGTCGCCCGGCTTCATCTCGCGGCCCTGCACCTTGCGCCGCCGCAAATTCTCGCGCAGCTGCTCGGTGAGCCGCCGTGCCCTTTCATCCTGCTGAACCTTGTCCGCCATGCCGGGGACCCTAGCGATATCGCGTCCGCCCGCCAAGCGAGCGCTTGACTTTGCGCCCCCGCCGATCGCATAGCGCCGCCTTCGATCGGGGCCGACGCCTCCGCGATCATGGTCGGCTGCTGTAGCTCAGTGGTAGAGCGCGTCATTGGTAATGACGAGGTCGGGAGTTCAATCCTCCCCAGCAGCACCAGCCTTCGCCCTTCGGGCTTCGGCTGGCAAGCCAGCCCGAAGCGCCAGCTACGGTATCTCAGCGCCATCCAAATCCTCCCCGAAACGGGGAGGGGGACCGTTTGCGAAGCAAATGGTGGAGGGGTTGGCAGCGCTCCGATAACGGCACAGCCCGACTTCCGAGCCAAGCGCGTCTGCCCCTCCGTCAGCCCTCAGGGCTGCCACCTCCCCGTTCCGGGGAGGATTTCCTCTCTTCCTCCATCCTCTCTGAATCCCTAAAGCGCGTTCCATGCGCTATTTCTCCGACAACGCCGCCCCTGTGCACCCCAAGGTCTGGGAGGCGATGCGGGATGCCGATAGCCTCGACACCGCCTATGACGGGGACCGCTGGTCGGCGCGGCTGGACGCGGCGTTCACGGAGCTGTTCGGACGCGAATGCCGGGCGATGGCGGTCACCACCGGCACGGCGGCCAATGCGCTGGCCTGCGCGGCGATGGCGCAGGGGCATCAGGGCATAATCTGCCATGAGGAAGCGCATATCGAGATGGACGAGGCGGGCGCGCCGGGCTTTTACGCGGCGGGCGCCAAGCTCATGCTGCTGCCGGGCGCGGGCGCCAAGATCACGCCGGACGCCATCGCCGCGCGGCTCGATACGATCCGGCCCGATGTCCACCAGGTCCAGGCGGCGGGCCTCTCGATCACCAACGCCACCGAATATGGGCTGGTCTACAGCGCCGAAGAGGTGGCCGGGATCGCCGCGCTGGCAAAGGCGCGCGGCCTGAAGCTGCACATGGACGGCGCGCGCTTCGCCAATGCCGTCGCGCGCACCGGGGATGCGCGGGCGATCACCGAGGGCGTCGATCTGCTCAGCTTCGGCTGCGTGAAGAACGGCGGGATGAGCGCGGAGGCGCTGGTCTTTTTCGATACCGAACTTTACGCGGCAACCGATTATCGCCGCAAGCGCGCCGGGCATCTGCTGAGCAAGGGCCGCTATCTCGCCGCGCAGATACTGGCGATGCTGGAGGATGATCTGTGGCTCGAAAACGCGCGCACCGCCAACGCCGCTGCCGCGATGATCGGCGAGGCGGCGGGGAAACGGCTGATGTATCCGGTCGAGGCGAACGAGATTTTCCTGCGGATTGAAGCGGACGAAGCCGAGGAGCTGCGCGCACGGGGCTTCGATTTCTACGACTGGGGAACCGGCGCGGCGCGGCTGGTCACGAGCTGGCAGCATGAGCGCGCCGACGTGCAGCCGCTGGCCGATGCGATCGCGGCTTTGTGAACGCCGGGCATAGCGCCGCGAGCCCCGAACTCACGCTCTTCACCCCGCGCATTCTGTTTCCGTTCCTGCTGGTCGCCTTGATCTGGGGCGGAACGTGGATCGTGATCCGCGATCAGATCAGCAGCGTGCCGCCGACCTGGTCGGTCTGCTATCGCTTCACCGTGGCGTCGGCAGGCATGTTTTTGCTCGCGCGGGTGCGCGGCCAACCGTTCCTGCTGCCGCGATCCGGCCATGTCTTCGCGCTGCTTCTGGGGGCGAGCCAGTTCATGCTGAACTTCAACTTCGTCTACAATGCCGAGCGGTTTGTGACCTCGGGCCTGGTCGCCACGCTGTTTGCGCTGTTGATGCTGCCCAATGCGCTGCTTGGCCGCATATTTCTGGGCCGCAGGCTGGAGCCGAGCTTTTTCATCGGCACCGCCATCGCTATCCTCGGCATATCGCTGCTGTTCGTGCAGGAATATCGCGCGATGCCGGCCAGCGGTATGGACGTGCTCTACGGGGTGCTGCTGACCATAGGCGGCATCTTATCGGCCTCGTGCGCCAATGTGCTGCAGGCGGCCAGGCGTGTGCAGGCGCTGCCGCTGCTGACGCTGCTGGCCTGGGCGATGTTCTATGGTGTGCTGCTCAATGCCGCGGTCGCGTTGTTGACGGTCGGCGCGCCGGTGTTCGATCCGCGCCCCTCCTACTGGCTTGGCCTGTTGTATCTCGGCCTGCTCGGATCGGTAGTGACCTTTCCGCTCTATTTCGGTATTGTGCGCGCGATCGGGCCGGGCAAGGCGGCGTATAATTCCACGCTGGTGCCGGTGGTGGCGATGCTGCTGTCGACGCTGTTCGAGGGCTATCGCTGGTCGCTGCTGGCCGGCGCGGGCGGGGTGATCGCGATGCTGGGCCTGCTGGTGGCCATGCGCGCGCGCACACCCAGGACGGCGCGGGTAAGCGCTGGCTGAGCGTTACAGCAGCCCCCGCAGTCCGCTCTTATAGTCCGGATAGCACGGCGCCCAGTGCAGCACCCGCCTGGCCTTGCCGTTGGCGACGCGGCGGTTCTCCGCATAGAAGCCGCGCGCCATCGGGGACAGCCCGGCCGCATCCATCGTCTGCAGCGGGGGCGGATCGATGCCCAGCAGGCGGCAGGCCTGTTCGGTTACCGCATTGTGGCTGGCAGGCCGATCGTCGCCGATATTGTAGACGCCGGGCGGCGCATCGAAACTGGCGATCACGGCGCTGACGATATCATCGACATGGATGCGGCTGAACACCTGCCCCGGCACGTCGATGCGGTGCGCCTTGCCCTCCCGCACACGGTCCAGCGCCGATCGGCCGGGGCCGTAGATGCCGGGCAGGCGGAAGACCGATACGTCGCCGCGCAGCCCCTGCCAGTCCGCGTCCGCCTGCGCGCGGGCCGAACGGCGACCGCCGCCGATCGGTGCGCCTTCGTCCACCCACGCGCCGCCCGCATCGCCGTAAACACCGGTGGAGCTGAGATAGCCGGTCCAGCGCCCGGGTGCCTGCGCCAGCGCCGCGCCATAGCGCGCCAGCACATCGTCGGCGCCGGTCTCGCGCCTCGGCGGCACCGAGGACAGGATGTGGCTGGCCTGACCGATGGCCGCACGCACCGCGTCCGCGTCGTCAAAATCCAGATTGCCGTTGCTGCCGGTGGCGTCGATCCGCCAGCCCTCGGCGCGCAGCCGCGCTGCCAGCCGTACCGCGGTGTAGCCGAGGCCGAAGATGAGCATGTGCCCAGATCTGGAGGCGGATATGGAACCGGGGCGGGAGGCGGGGCTGGAAAGGGGTCTGGGCATGGGTGTGGACCTACCGCGATGTTTTGGACTTGGGAACCGGCGGCTTCCCCGGTACGTCTCCCCTCCATGGCAGACGTACAGAAAACTTTCGCCCAGGCCCCCACCATCATCCGGCGGGAGGACTATAGCCCGCCGGCCTGGCTGGTGCCGGACATCATGCTCGATTTCGATCTGGGACTGGAGTCAACCACCGTCCATTCCCGGCTGGCCGTAACGCGCAATCCGGCGGGCAAACGGGCGGGTACGGACCGCGAACCGCTGCGTCTCAAGGGCGACGGGATTGTGCCGGGCGAGGTGCTGGTCGACGGCGAAAAGGTCAACGACTGGCAGATGGAGGACGGCGATCTGGTGCTGCCCTTGCCCGCCGACGCGCACCATGTGTCGATCACCACCCAGCTGAACCCGTCTGAAAACACGCAGCTGATGGGGCTGTTCGCCTCGGGCGGCATGCTCTGCACCCAGTGCGAGGCCGAGGGTTTTCGCCGCATCACCTTCCACCCGGACCGGCCGGACGTCCTGTCGCGCTACACCGTGCGCATGGAAGGCGATGCGAAGACATTCCCGGTATTGCTGTCCAACGGCGATCTGGTGGACGAAGGCCAAACCGGGGATGGCCGCCATTACGCCGTGTGGAACGATCCGCATCTGAAGCCCAGCTATCTGTTCGCGCTGGTCGCCGGTGATCTGGTCGTCAACCGCGACCGCTTTATCACCATAAGCGGCCGCGAGGTGGCGCTCGGCATCTTCGTGCGCGCCAAATCGGAAGGGCGCGGCGATCTGGAACGCACGCATCACGCCATGACCGCGCTCAAGAACGCCATGAAATGGGACGAGGAGACCTACGGCCGGGAATATGATCTCGACATTTTCAACATCGTCGCCGTCAGCGATTTCAACATGGGCGCGATGGAGAACAAGGGCCTCAACATCTTCAACACGCGCTACATACTGGCCGATCCCGACACCGCGACCGACAATGATTACGACGGCATCGAGGGCGTGGTCGCGCATGAATATTTCCACAACTGGTCGGGCAACCGCGTCACCTGCCGGGACTGGTTCCAGCTCAGCCTGAAGGAAGGTTTCACCGTGCTGCGCGACCAGCAGTTCAGTTCGGACATGGGCAGCGAGCCGGTCAAGCGGATCGACGATGTGCGCATCCTGCGCGCCGCGCAGTTCCCCGAGGACGGCGGCCCGCTGGCCCATCCGATCCGGCCCGACAGTTATATGGAAATCTCGAATTTCTACACCGCGACCGTCTACAACAAGGGCGCCGAGGTTATCCGCATGATGCTGACCATGATCGGCGCGGAGCGGTTTCGCCAGGGCACCGACCTCTATTTCGACCGCCACGACGGCGAGGCCGCGACCTGCGAGGATTTCGTCGCCGCGATCGAGGAGGGCGGCGCGGTCGATCTGAAACAGTTCCGCCGCTGGTACAGCGAGCCGGGCACCCCGCATGTTGCCGCCGATCTGCTGCACGAGGGCGATACCGCCACGCTGATCCTGTCCCAGACCAAGGGCGCGGGCACCGATGCTCCGGAACCCAGCGCGATGGTGATCCCGCTGCGCATCGCGCTGTTCGACCGTGCCACGGGCCAGAACCTGCGCGAGGCGCTGGTGCTGCTCGACGCGCCGGAAAAGACGGTGCGTTTCGAAGGGTTCGCAGAGGCTCCCGTGCTGTCGATCAACCGCGGCTTTTCCGCGCCGATCATCCTCGAAAACCGCCGCGACCCGGTCGATCTGGCATTTCTTTCGGCGCATGACGACGATCCGTTTTCGCGCTTCGAGGCGATGCAGCAGCTGATGATCGACCATCTGGTCGGCGCGGTTTCCGGCAATGCCGAGGCGGACAATGGCGGAAACGAGCAGCTGATCGTCGACTCGATCGCCGCTTCGCTCGACGAAGATGGTATCGACCGCGCGTTCCTCGCCGACATGGTCCTGCCGCCCGCCGAAAGCTTTCTGGGCGAGCAGATGCTGGTGATCGATCCCGCCGCGATCCATAACGAGCGCGCGAAGCTGCGGCGGTCGATCGCGGTCAAGCTCAAGGATCGCTGGCAGGCGCATTATGACGCCTGCTCCGCCGTCCCCTTCTCGCTCGAACCGGACGCGCGCGCCGCCCGGCGGCTGCAGTCGGTGGCGTTATCCTATCTCGCCGCCGCCGATGAAAATGCCGCTGCGGAACTCGCCTTCCAGCAGTTCGAATGCGCCGATAACATGACCCAGCGCCTGTCCGCGCTGGCGACGCTGTCGCACGGTACGTCGGACCAGCGCGAGGCCGCGCTCGATATCTTTTACCAGCGCTACCGCGACGATGCGCTGGTGCTGGACAAGTGGTTTGGCCTGCAGGCGCTCAGCCTGCGCGGTGACACGCTGGACGCGGTCAAGGCGCTCGGCCGGCACCCCGACTTCACGCTGAAAAACCCCAACCGCGTGCGCGCGCTCTACGGCAGCTTTTCGGCCAACCAGGCGCGTTTCCACGATGCGTCGGGCGAGGGATACCGCATGCTGGCCGATCTCATCCTGACGCTGGACGGCCAGAACGCCCAGCTCTCCGCGCGCTTCGTGCCGACGCTCGGCCGCTGGCGCCGGTTCGAGGAAAAACGCTCGGGCCTCATGCGCGCCGAACTGGAGCGGATTGCCGACGCGCCCGGTCTGTCCAAGGATACCAGCGAGCAGGTGCTCAAGAGCCTGGGACGGTAAGCGAAAGATAATGGCGGCCACCGTTCTTCCAGGCCGTGGGCGAACGGTGTAGGGGTGCGCGGATGATCGATATCGAAACCTGCGATGCGCTGGCCCCGGTTCCGCACGGCTTTCTCGGCCGCACGGGCGGCGCATCCAGCGGCCTGTACGGCGATCTCAACGTGGGCATCGGATCGCGCGACGACCCGCTGGCGGTGAGCGAGAACCGCAGGCTCGCCGCGCAGGCCGTCATCGCCGATGCGCCGCTGCAAACCGTTTATCAGGTGCACGGGTCCGATGTGGCGACGCTGGCGGGACCGTTGTCGGCGGGCGAACGGCCGCAGGCGGATGCGATGGTCACCGCCGTGCCGGGGCTGCTGCTCGGCATCCTCACCGCCGATTGCGCGCCGGTGCTGCTGGCGGACGAACGCGCCGGCGTGATCGGTGCGGCGCACGCCGGGTGGAAGGGCGCGCTGGCCGGGGTGACCGATACCACGATCGCGGCAATGGAGGCGCTGGGCGCGGACCGTGCGCGCATCAGCGCCGCCGTGGGTCCGTGTATTGCGCAGGCGAGTTATGAGGTCGACGCGGCGTTCCACGCCCGTTTCGTGGAGGCCGATGGCGCGAACGATGTGTTTTTCGCCGGCGGCAGGGACGATCGTCACCAGTTCGATCTGGAAGGATATGTCGCTGCGCGGCTGGCGGCGGCGGGGGTGACGCGCGTGGCCTGTCTGGGCCGCGACACCTATCGGCTGGAGGCCCGCTATTTCAGCTATCGCCGCGCCGCGCACCGGGGTGAGCCCGATTATGGCCGGCAGATGTCGCTGATCGGGCTGGCGCGCTGAAGGTGTAAAATACTGGTAATGTAGGATTTCGCCTGCTCATGTACCGCCATGTTTGCTCCATGCCGCCTTTCCCGAAAGACCGCGTTCTGCCAGGCAAGGCCGCCGGACGGGGGCCCCGTAGCTTTTCCGCTCCTGGACAGTGTGAAGCGTGTGAAGCTGGCGCGGCGAAGAGCTGGCGTTGTCTCGCGTCCGTCCTGTCTCTACAGCGCGGTCCATAGCCGCGAGCTAGCGGCACCATGACCCAAGGAGTTCGCCTCAGATGAGCGACCAGAACGACACCCCCCCGCTCGGCGCGATGACCCCGCGCCGCCGCCCCAAGCCCGAAGTCAAGGAGATCGGCGGCCGCCGCCTGAAGCCCTCCACGCTGATGATGGGCCATGGCTTCGATCCCAAGCTGTCCGAAGGATCGCTGAAGGCACCGATCTTCCTCACCTCCACCTTTGCGTTCGAGAGCGCGGCCGCAGGCAAACGCCATTTCGAGGGCATCACCGGGAAGCGTCCCGGCGGCGCCGAAGGGCTGGTCTATTCGCGCTTCAACAACCCCAACCAGGAGATCGTGGAGGATCGCCTGAGCGTATGGGAAGAGGCCGAGGACGCGCTGGTCTTCTCCAGCGGCATGTCGGCCATCGCCACCACCATGCTGGCGCTGGTCAAGCAGAACGACGTGATCGTGCACAGCGGCCCGCTCTACGCGGCGACCGAGACGCTGATCGCCAAGATCCTGTCCAAGTTCGGCATCACCTTCCTCGACTTCCCCGCCGGCGCGATGCCGGAGGTCATCCAGTCGATGCTGCAAAAGGCCAAGGACATCGCCGATGAGAGGGGATCAAAGGTGGCGCTGGTCTATCTGGAAAGCCCGGCCAATCCCACCAACGCGCTGGTCGACATCGAAGCCGTGGCCGCCGCACGCGACGCGGTGTTCGGCACGGGCGACGATATGCCGCCCGTGGCCATCGACAACACGTTCCTGGGGCCGCTGTGGCAGCGCCCGCTCGATCACGGCGCGGACATCGTCATCTACTCGCTGACCAAATACGTCGGCGGGCACAGCGATCTGGTGGCCGGCGCTGCGCTGGGCGAAAAGCGCTGGCTCGATCCGATTCGCGCGATGCGCAACACCATCGGCACGATCAGCGACCCCAACACCGCCTGGATGCTGCTGCGCAGCCTGGAGACGGTGGAACTGCGCATGAGCCGCGCGGGCGAGAATGCGGCCAAGGTCTGCACCTTCCTGAAATCGCACCCCAAGGTGGAGGGGCTGGGCTATCTCGGCATGATCGAAGATGCGCGCCAGCAGGATATCTACGAGCGCCATTGCCTGGGCGCGGGATCGACCTTCTCGGTGTTCATCAAGGGCGGCGAGGCGGAGAGCTTCCGTTTCCTCGACAATCTGAAGATCGCCAAGCTGGCCGTCAGCCTGGGCGGCACCGAAACGCTGGCCAGTCATCCGGCCGCGATGACCCACATCTCGGTCTCGGACGATCGCAAGGCGGCGCTTGGCATCACCGACAATCTGGTACGCATCTCGATCGGTGTGGAGGACGCGGACGATCTGATCGCCGACTTCGCGCAGGCGCTGGACGCGGTGTAGACACGGTTTGTCGCTTGTGCGGACGGCGTTAATCGTCCATTTGCGCGGCGATGAGCTTGCGCGCGGACTTTGAGGAACGGGACGGCGAAGGCGGGCGGACGCTCGCCTTCAACGGCAGCCTGTCGATCACGCAGATCGGCGACATCTCCCGCCGGCTGCGCGACGTGGGCGACGTGTCGGTGCTCGACATCTCGGATATCGAGCATCTCGATACGGTCGGCGCCTGGCTGTTGGTGCGGACCGCGCGCGACGCCGAAGCCAACATCGTGGGCGGTGATGACGATGCCAACCGCCTGATCGAGGAAGTGCGACGGGCCGACGAACCGGTGGCGGTGGAACGGCCCCATGGGCCTCCATTTCGCGCCATGCTGGCCGAGCTGGGCGAGGCGACGATCGTCGGTATCTCCAGTTTCATGGGGCTGATCGGCTTCTTCGGCCAGACCGTATTGTCGATGGGCCGTCTGCTCGCCCACCCGCGCCGCATCCGCTGGAACGCGCTGATCCAGCGCTTCGACGTGGTCGGCGTGCGCGCGCTGGGTATCGTGGGGCTCATGAGCTTCCTGATCGGCGTGGTGATCGCGCAGCAGGGCGCGGTGCAGCTGCGCGCTTTCGGTGCCGAGATCTTCACCATCAACCTGGTCGGCCGCCTCACATTGCGCGAACTGGGCGTGCTGATGACCGCGATCATGGTTGCCGGCCGGTCTGGCAGCGCCTTTGCCGCGCAAATCGGCACGATGAAGCTGACGGAGGAAATCGACGCGATGCGCACCATCGGCGTCTCTCCGACAGAGGCGCTCGTACTGCCCCGTGTGATTGCAACCGTTCTCATGATGCCGTTGCTGACGGTCTACGCTTCGATCATCGCGATCGTGGGCGGCGGACTGCTGTGCTGGTTGGCGTTGGATATTCCGCCGGCCACTTTCGTCTCGCGACTGCGCGAGGTGACGCCGATCACCGATCTGTACATTGCGTTGATCAAGGCACCAGTTTTCGGGGCGATCGTCGCGATATCGGGCTGCTATCAAGGGTTGCAGGTGGAGAACGACGCCGAACAGGTGGGCCTCAAGACCACCGCCGCGGTGGTGCAGGCAATCTTCGTGGTGATCGTGCTCGATGCCTTTTTTGCCGTGTTCTTCAGCGCGCTGGGCTGGGTATGACACGCAAGGTCTCCCGTATCCCGGATATCGTCATCAGCGTTCGCGACCTGAAAAACAGCTTCGGTGAGCAGGTGATCCACGAGGATCTGGACCTCGATGTGTGCCGCGGCGAAATCCTTGGCGTTGTCGGTGGATCAGGCACCGGCAAATCGGTGCTGATGCGCTCG
Organism: Sphingomonadales bacterium; assembly: GCA_038234155.1. Classification (GTDB taxonomy): domain Bacteria; phylum Pseudomonadota; class Alphaproteobacteria; order Sphingomonadales; family Sphingomonadaceae; genus Novosphingopyxis. The sequence goes on from JBBSUT010000038.1 coordinate 9,962, forward strand.
ATCATCGGGCTGCAGCAGCCTGACGAGGGATCAATCAAGGTTTTCGGCCACAATATGCTGAGCGAAGATGAAAGCGACGTGCAGGAAGAAGGCACCGAGGCGCAGGATGTGCGCAAGCGCTGGGGTGTACTGTTCCAGGGCGGCGCGCTGTTTTCCACGCTGACGGTGGCTGAGAATGTGCAGGTGCCACTGCGCGAATTCTACCCTGATTTTACGCCGCGCCTGCTGGACGAACTGGCGCGCTACAAGATCAATCTGGTCGGCCTGCCGCCCGAGTCCGCGAACAAATTCCCCTCGGAACTGTCGGGTGGCATGAAGAAGCGCGCCGGGCTTGCCCGCGCGCTGGCGATGGATCCTGACCTGTTGTTCCTGGATGAACCGACAGCCGGGCTCGATCCCATCGGCGCGGCCAAATTTGATGAGCTGACGCGGAACCTGCAAGATACGCTGGGCTTCACCGTATTCCTGATTACCCACGATCTCGATACGCTGCACGCAATCTGCGACCGGGTGGCGGTGCTGGCCGACAGGCACGTGATCGCCACCGGTACGATCGACGAACTGATCCAGCTCGATCACGACTGGATTACGGAATATTTCACGGGGCCGCGCGGTCGCGCTGCTCTGGGCGCGAAGAAGAATGTCGCGGATAACGAACGGAACAAGGCGATGGACAGCGCCTCGGACGGCAAGGCATAAGGCTCGAGCAATGGAAACCAAATCCAATCATGTACTTGTCGGCGCGGTAACGCTGCTGCTGATTACCGCGGCGGTGGTGCTCATTGTCTGGCTCGCGCGCTTTGGCGACGGCGACCGCAAGGAATATGACATTTTCTTCAAGAGTTCGGTCAGCGGCCTGGCGACAGGATCGGGCGTCGCCTATTCGGGTGTGCCGATTGGCCAAGTGAAGGGGATCACCCTGTGGGAGAACGATCCCGAATTCGTGCGCGTGCGTATCTCTGTCGACGACAAGGTGCCGATTCTGCAGGGCACGGTGGCCACGGTCAGCAGCATTGGTTTTACGGGCGTGTCCGAAATCCAGCTAAGCGGCGCGGCCAAGGGCGCGCCCCCGATCGTGGAGGACGGCCCCGAGGGAGTGCCGGTGATACCGACCAAGCCGGGTGCCCTGGGCGAACTACTGAACAACGCGCCGCTCCTGCTCGAACGCATTTCGACGCTAACAGAACGGCTGACCGAATTGTTGTCCGAGGACAATCAGGAAAGCTTCGCGCAGCTGCTCGACAATGTGGAATCGATCACCGGCACCTTTGCCAAGCAGGCGCCCGAACTTAGCGCGGCAATCAAGGAAGCCCGGTTGGCGATGGTGCAAGCCGGCGATGCTGCGCAAAAGATCGGCAATCTGGCCGACAGCACCGACAAGCTGGTGAACAGCGATGGCCAGCAACTGGCCGCCGAACTGCGCAAGACCATGGAATCCGCGCGCGAGAGCTTGGCCGCGCTGGAGGCCACCGCCAAGGCCGCGCAGCCAGGTGTAACCAACTTCTCTGAACAGACCCTGCCGGAGGTGAACCTGTTGGTGCGCGATCTGCGGGCAACCACCAAGTCACTCAAGGCCGTGACCGAAAAGGTGGAAAATGGAGGGGCCAGCTCGCTTCTCACCTCTCAGCCGCTGCCGGACTATAAGAAATCGAAATGAGGATGCCCATGAAAGCACTTAGCCTAGCCGTCCTCGCGCCGGCCATTCTCCTTTCGGGCTGCATCAGCTTTGGACCCAAGGCTCCGCCGTTCTTGCTGGCGCTCACGCCCGATCAGGCCGTGCCCTCAGGTACTGCGCGTACTGGCAATCAGGCGAATGCGCTGATCGTGCAGGTTCCCAGCGTTCCGGCCACCATCAACGTCACGCGCATCCCGGTTACCAGCGCTACCGGCACGGTCACCTATTTGACCGACGCCAACTGGGCCGACAAGCCGGCACGACTGTTCCAGATGCTGTTGGCTGAGACCATTTCCGCCCGAGGACGGCTGGTGCTGAACGAGAGCGATGCCGGCGGCCAGTCCGAGGATTTCCTGACCGGCGAGCTGGTGCGATTTGGCGTCGATGAGCCAACGAGCGAAGCGATCGTGACCTATGATGCGGTGCGACAGCTGCCCGGCAATCTGGTGCAGACGCGGCGCTTTACCGCAACGCGGCCGATCGCCGAGATCGCGCCCGGCCCGGCCGGCGAAGCGCTGAACGCTGCCGCCAACGAGGTAGCTCAAGCCGTGGCGCGCTGGATCGCTGGCTGAACGCCCGGCCGCTCCAGTCCGGGCGGGCGGACTTCTAGAAACCGGCCGGAATCGGCCAGCCGGGTGCGCCTATTGCCAGCACCTTGAACAGATTGCCCATATGTTCGGGCGCGGTCAGCCGGTCCCGCGCGGCCTGGATCATGGTCCGTCGGTCCGGCGTCGCCTGCGCCAACGTGTCCGCACGCGCGTCGATCCCCAGCGCTTGCAGCCATGCGCCCTGAGGTACCGGCCCGTGAACGGCCATGTCGGCGGCCCGGCCGATGTTTGCCAGCTCCTGAAAGTCGACATGCGCGCTTAAATCGGCCGAGCCCAGCGCGCCGAACAGCGCCGCTGGCATGTGGCCCCGCACGGCCTGCAAAGTCTCGCCGATCCCGCACCTGTCATGGCCATAGTCGATGATGAGCATAACACCGCCCTGCGCTGCGATGCGCCGGACAAGCGCCAGCAGGATGGCCGCGCCCTCCCGGCATTGCTCCACGATGCTGCCTTCCGGCGCACCGCGAACCAGGTCTGGCACTACAGCATCAACCGGCCGATGCCCGGGAACGGCGTGGAAGCCCCCGTCGTCGCCGACCGCGATCATTCGCTCCCGCCAGCCATCGGCGGTGGAGACCAACTGGTGAACGGGCAACGCGTCGAAGAACTCATTGGCGACGATCAGCAGCGGACCGGCCGTTGGCAATGTATCGACCACCGCATGGAAACGCGCCTGCGGAAGCTGGCTGGCCTGCAGCTTCCGCAGTGCCGCGCTGTTTTCCAAAAGATCGACCGACGGTTTCAGCCCGAACGTCGCAGCCGAGCGCAGGCAATCTGCCGCCAGCGTCCCCCGGCCGGGGCCCAGCTCGACATAGGTTGCCGCCGCAGGTCTGCCCGCCCGCACCCATTGGTCAGCCAGCCACAGGCCGATGAGTTCGCCGAACATCTGACTGATTTCAGGCGCGGTGGTGAAATCACCCGCCACGCCAAAGGGGTCACCGGCGGCGTAATACATTGCGTTGGAGCGCTGCATGAACGCCGCAACGCTGACCGGACCGGACGCCGCTATCTGCAGCTTCAGGAGGGCGGAGGGTTCCAGGGCTGCATGGACATCCGCTTCAGCATCCTTGTTTTCAGGCAACGCTTTCCTGACCCGCGACGGGCTCCACTCGCTGGCGGCGACGGTTGGCGGTTAGCACCAGGAACAGGCCGAGCAGGATCATCGGCAGGGTGAGCCACTGCCCCATGCTGAATCCGGTCTGGTCGGCCAGCCATTGCAGTTGCCGGTCGGGCTGGCGGAAGAATTCCACGGTAAAGCGTGAGGCACCGTAGACGATCGCGGTGACGCCCATCAGGAAGCCTGGTTTGTACCGCGCCCGGGTGCGCCAGAAGAAATAGAACAGGATCACAAACAGCAGGATGCCCTCCAGCCCGGCCTCGTACAGCTGGCTGGGATGGCGGGGCAGGCCGTCGCCGGTGGGGAAAATAATCGCCCAGGGCACGTCGGTCACCCGGCCCCACAATTCCCCGTTCACGAAGTTGGCCAGCCGCCCGAAGAACAGGCCGAACGGGATGCAGCAGGCGACATAATCGCAAATACGCAGAAACTGGAGTTTGTGCGCGCGCGAAAAGAAAAAGATCGCGATGATGGTACCCAGTGCTCCGCCGTGCAGCGACATGCCGCCTTCCCACACTTTGAGCACATCCAGCGGATGGTTCAACAGCGCGGGATCGTAGAACAGCACATAGCCGATCCGCCCGCCCAGGATGATGCCCAGCGTGGCGTAGAAGATCATATCGTCGGCATGGCGGCGGGCCATTGGCGCACCGGGTGCATCCACCAGCCGCGTCAGATACCAGTAGCCCAACAGGATTCCGGCGAGATACGCCAGCGAGTACCAGCGCAGCTGAAACCAGCCGAGTGAGAGTACGACCGGATCCAATCCGAGGTCGCTGTAGTGCAAATATGTGCCGGCCTCGGCGAGCATGGATAGCATCGGCCCTTTTCCCTCACGCAATTCGGCTTCATATAGAGGCAAAGCCGGACAGGCCAACAGGAGAGATTGCCCGATGCCCACCGAATTGGACCGCCAGATCGACGCCGCCATCAGAGCGCTGTCCCTTCCGGGTGAACTGCTCGAGACGCAGGATTTCGTGAAGGACGGCATCCCGCTGCCGTGTATCGTCAAGGCCCCCGAAACGCTGGCGCTCTACATCGCCCATTTCTGTAACCAGCATAAAGATGCCGAATTCCTGATCGATGACGACCGGCGCCTTACATTCGGGCAGGCCCATGCCGCCGCGCGCACGCTGGCCGGGGGACTGATTGCGAACAAGGGCATCGCCGTGGGCGACCGGGTCGGGATCGGCGCGCGCAATTCGGCCAACTGGGTGATCGCCTACATGGCTATTCTGATGGCCGGCGGCGTGGCGACGCTGCTCAACGGCTGGTGGCAGGGCCGCGAGTTTGCCGAGGCCATCGAACTGGTCGAGTGCAAGCTGGTGCTGGCCGATGCCAAGCGCGCGGCCCGGCTGGAGGGGCATGATCTGGGCGGCGCTGAGCTGTTCGTCTACGATAATGCCCTGCCCCCGCTGGAAGCCTTTGCCGCGATCGTCGGCGGAGCGGCGGCCGCAACGCCGCTGCCGGTGCTGACCGGAGATGATATCGCCACGATCCTGTTTACCTCCGGCTCCACTGGGCGCTCGAAGGGTGCCTGGTCCACGCACCGCGCGGTGGTGCAGGGCACGATGAATTATGTCGGCAACACCATGGTCCTGCTGCAGATCGCCACCGCGCGCGGCCAGGCGCCCAAACATGCACCGGCCACGCTGATGAACGTGCCGCTGTTCCACGTGACAGCCGAAGTGCCGATGCTGCTGCAGGGCTTCGCGATGGGCCGCAAGCTGGTGCTGATGCGCAAATGGGACCCCGAAGAGGCGATGCGCCTGATCGAGCGTGAGAAGATCACCTATTTCACCGGTGTGCCGCTGATGAGCTATGAACTGGCAACCCATCCACGGCGCGGCGATTACGATCTGTCGAGCTGCACGATCATGGCGGCCGGCGGCGCCCCGCGACCGGCCGAACATGTCAACAAAATCGACGAGGCAATGACGCAAGGCGGCCCGGGTATGGGCTATGGGCTCACCGAAACCAACGGCGTCGGATGCACCAATTTCGCTGACAATTATCTTGCCAAACCGGACAGCACCGGCACGCCTACGCCGCCGCTCGTCGATCTGGCGATTCTGGACGATCAGGGTGCCAGGCTGGCGCTGGGCGAGCGCGGGGAAATCTGCATCCGCTCGTTAGCCAATTTCGACGGCTACTGGAACAACGACGAGGCGACACGCGAAGCATTCACTGATGATCTGTATTTCCGCACCGGCGACATTGGCTATATCGATCCCGACGGCTATCTGTTCATCGTCGACCGCAAGAAGGATATCATTATCCGCGGCGGCGAGAATATCGCCTGCACCGAGGTGGAAGCTGCCGCCTACGAGCACGATGATATGATCGAGCTGTCGGTGTTCGGCATCGCGGACGAGCGCTACGGCGAGGTGGTGGGCATGGTGTATCTGCCCCGCGGCGGTTCGGGGCTCACGCCGGATCGCCTGCGCCCGTTCCTTGAGGAGCGTCTGGCCAGGTTCAAGGTGCCGCATTATCTTTGGCAGGCCAACGCCCCGCTGCCGCGGCTGGGCACGCAGAAGATCGACCGCAAAACATTGCGCGCCGATTTCAACGAGAAAGTGGCAGCGGGAACAGCGTGAACGTTTGAGTTCGTACCGCTTAGACCCCATATCGCTGGCATGAAGGGGCTTCGCGACAAATTTGAAGGCCAGCGCGCGATCATCGATCGGCGGGCGTTATCCGGCCGGATCGATGGTCTGATCACCGAATTTGGCGGCCGGCAGGCGCGCGGCGGCGTGCGCGATTTGCTGCAGGTTGCGCTCGCGGACGGGCGCGCCGAAATCGCCCGGCGGCTGATGGCAGAACCGACCGAAGGCCATGCCCGCGCCGCCGAGCAGGCGCATCTGATCGATCAGATCATCCGGCTGATCTACGATTACGTCACCGGCCATCTCTATTCCGCAGGCAATCGTTCCAACGGTGAGCGATTGTCGCTGCACGCCGTCGGCGGCTATGGGCGCGGGGAAATGGCACCGCACAGCGATGTCGATCTGGCATTCGTCACACCGTGGAAACGCACCGGCTGGACCGAGCAGGTGGTTGAGGCCGTACTGTATCTGCTGTGGGACCTGGGCCTGAAAGTGGGCCATTCCAGCCGTTCACTGGATGAAATGGTCAAGCTGGCGCGCGAGGACATCACCATCCGCACGTCGCTGCTGGAAGCGCGGTTCGTGTGGGGCGACCGGCCACTTTACGATGAGGCGGCGAACCGGTTCTGGAACGACGTGGTGGCTGGCACCGTGCCGCGCTTCATCCAACAGAAGATCGAGGAACGCGACGCGCGCCACCGCCGGATGGGCGACAGCCGCTATGTGGTCGAGCCGAATGTGAAGGAAGGCAAGGGAGGGCTGCGCGATCTTCAGACGCTCTACTGGATCGGCAAATATATGTACCGCGTGCCCCGCGCGGCCGAGCTGGTGGCCGAAGGGCTGTTCACGCGCACCGAATATCGCAAGTTCCGCCGCGCAGAAAGTTTCCTTTGGGCCGTCCGCTGCCATCTGCACGCGATCACGGGCCGCGCCGAGGACCGGCTGACCTTCGATCTGCAGCGCGAAGTGGCCGAGCGCATGGGCTATTCCGACAGGCCGGGCAGCTCTTCGGTTGAACGGTTTATGAAATTCTATTTCACCAACGCCAAGACGGTCGGGGATCTCACCGGGCTGTTCCTCAGCCATCTGGAGGAGGCGCAGGCCCGCAAGCTGCATCACCGGTTCACCCGCCGCCCCAAGGCGCTGAAGAAGCTGAATGGTTTCCAGCTTGATCAGGACCGTATTGCCATTCCCGAGGACGGTTTCTTCCGTAGCGATCCGGTACGGCTGATCGAAATGTTCTGGCTGGCTGACCGGTTCGGTTACGAAATCCATCCTCTGGCGATGCGCGCGGCGCGGCGTGACGCGAAGAGTATCGATCAAAAGATCCGCAAGGATGCGCGGGCAAATGATCTGTTCATGCAGGTGCTCAGCTCTCCGCGCGATCCCGCCAAGGTGCTGCGCTGGATGAACGAAGCCACGGTGTTCGGCCGGTTTGTGCCGGAATTCGGGCGCGTGGTGGCGCAGATGCAGTTTGACATGTACCATCACTACACGGTGGATGAGCATACTATTCGCGCCATCGGCCTGCTGTCCGACATCGAGAGTGGCAAGCTGGCGGAGGATCATCCGATGGCAACCGAGATGCTGCCCAAGCTCAAGCATCGCCGCGTGCTCTACGCGGCCACCCTGCTGCACGATATCGCCAAGGGGCGCGGCGGAGATCACAGTATTCTGGGTGGGGAGATCGCGCGCAAGCTTTGCCCGCGGCTGGGGCTGGACGAAGCGGAGACCGAGCTGGTGCGCTGGCTGGTACGTCAACATCTGTTGATGAGCGCGACCGCATTCAAGCGCGATTTGGCAGATTATAAAACCATCGCAGATTTCACCGATCAGGTGCAGTCGGTGGAGCGGCTGAAGCTGCTGATCCTGCTGACGATCGTTGATATCCGCGCCGTCGGCCCGGGCGTGTGGAACAGCTGGAAACGCCAGTTGCTGGGCGATCTGTATACTGCGGCCGAAGAGGTGCTGCGGCTGGGCCACAAGGAACAGGGCCGGGCCGAACGCATCGAGCAGAGCAAGGACGCACTGCGCGATGCGCTGGGTCTTCCGGCCAGGGAGTTTTCCAGGCTGGCCAGACGTTTTCCGGATGCCTACTGGATCGCCGAGCCGGACGATATCGTAATGCGCAACGCGCGCGATCTGCTGGCCGCGGGCGATGAGCCACTGTCCATCGACGCCTGTTTCTATGCGACACGCGGCGCTACGCTGGTATCGGTTTATGCCGCCGATCATCCTGGCCTGTTCTACCGCATTGTCGGTGCGATCCATCTGGCCGGTGCCTCGGTGATCGAAGCGCGTGTCCACACCACCACCGACGGCATGGCGATCGACAATTTTCTGGTACAGGATCCTCAGGGCCGTCCATTCCGCGACGATGTCCAGATCGAACGGCTGAGGTCCGCCATCGTCGAGGCATTGACCAGCCGCACGCGCATGATCGACCGGCTGGAGCAGCGGCCGCTGCCGTTCGCCCGCGCCGACGCGTTCGACGTGGCACCTTTCGTGGTGAGCGACAACGATGCGTCGAACCGGTTCACCGTGGTTGAAGTCAACGCGCGCGATCGTCCGGCGCTGCTGAACAGCCTGGCGCAGGCGCTGTTCCGGTCCAAGGCCACGATCCGCAGCGCCCACATCATGACCTATGGCGAGCGCGCGGTGGATACGTTCTACGTCACCGACTTGCTGAGCGGAAAGATTACCGGTGCGCAGCGCCTGAAGACATTGGAAGGGCGGCTGATGGAAGCAGCCAAGGGAGAATTCGATGAAGCACGGCAGGTGGCCTGAACAGGCTGTTTCAGCCTCGAACTAC
>JBBSUT010000039.1:0-17941 GCA_038234155.1 Sphingomonadales bacterium
GTCTGCGCGATATCATCCGCGGTGATGGTGATATCGTTGGCGCCCGCTTCCTGGATCTGCAGCGTTTCGTCGATCAGGTTGCGCAGCACCTGCAGGCGCAGACGTTCTTTTTCCTCGGCCGGAATGTCCTTGCCGTTCGCCGCCACGATGAGCGCCATGCGCTGATCGACGTCGGTGCCGGTGATGATCGCGCCGTTGATCACGGCGGTGGCGCGGCGGACGTTAGGATCGTTGTTGCCAAACAGCGTCAGACCGTCGGGCAGATCCAGCCCGACATTGGGGAGCGACTCATCCTGAACGGTCTGCGCGGGCGCGGCGTTCGGAACCATCATGCCCAAGGCGGCACTCGTACAAAGAAGCTTCAATGCTTTCATAGGATCAGCCAGTCGTTTCCATACTGTTGAAGGGTTGTAGGCAATGGGCGCTATCGCTGGCGCGCTGAACCGTGGATGAAAGCCATCCGTTACCCGTTTGATCAGGCGCCCCCTTAAACGCCGGGGCCTTAAACGCCCAGATTGCGAAAAGCCAGTCGGAATAGGAAGCTGTTGCCGCGCTGGGCATCGCCCACTGCCTCGTAATCGCGCCGCCAGGTCAGGCCGATGCTGATACATTCGTCGTCATAGGCCACGCCCAGACGATGACGGATCGGCTGGAAACCGTCGCGTCCGGCCAGCGGGTCCTCCACCGCGTCGGTCAGATCGACGATGGCCGATCCGAACACCGACCAATAGCGCGCAAACGCCACCCGGGCGGCCACGCGCAGCTCCTCGCGGTCGCGCAGATCCTCGAACGTGCTGGCGATATTGCGATTGAGCCGCAGATAGCCGATTTCGGCAAAAGTTTTGGTCGATCCCACCACGGCATCCAGTTCGTTGCGGCGGATGGCCAGGCTGTCCTTGTCGAGCCGATAGCGGTGCGTCAGCCGCACAAAATTACGGTAGCGCACGTCGGTGCGGCCCACGATGTCGGATATCTTGCCCGAAAGTCCGGTACCGTCACGAAAGATCACCTCGCTGTTCGACAGCCGGTAGCTCTGGCCGATGTTGGCCTGCACCGAAAGATTGTTTACCAGCAGCGAATAATCAACCCCGTAGACAATGCGCGCGCCATCCTCGTACCGGTCGTAACCGGGGAAGCGGTTGAGCGCGAACAATGTGGTGTCCTCCAGTTCCACCGCGCGCGAATCTTCGTTCGGCACGGCCAGATTGCGCACCGGCGGCGTGCCGACCAGCTGGAGGCGCGGAGTGATGATCTGCGTTCCGCCGAAACCCCGCCCGATGAATGGCCAGCTGGCCTCGGCCGCGGCGGTGGCTATGAAGCGGCCCTGAAATCCCGGCAGCCCGCGATAGCTGACGGTGCTGGTCAGCGCGTTATCGCTGCTGTTGTAGACATCGCCGCGCCCGAGCAGCGTGAAGCTGACGAGCTGTCCCAGTCCGCTGACCAGCCGCTTGTCCCACCGCGCCAAGGCAAAGGCGCGCTGCGTGTCCTGCCCGTTGGTGCGGCCGATCGCCAGGCTGTTGGCCTGCACCATGATATGTCCACCCAGCAGCGGGTCCGCGATCCTGCGGCGATAATCGATCTCCGGCAGCGCCAGCGGCACCATGCCCTGATCGGCATCGGCGCGCAGCGTCTGCACGGCCCAGCCGGCCAGCCGGAAATAGCTGTTCTCATCGATTCGCTCGGCCCGCAGGGTGGAGCGCAGACGGTCGTCGCGGCTGATATAATAGCGGCGCAGGAAGGTGCGATCGCTGGCGCGGCGGATCGATCCGCTCAGCGTCCAGTTTTCGGTCGGGCGAAATTCACCGCTTGCCTCAATATAGCCGCGGAACTGCTGCTGGGACTGGTTGGCGCCGACGATCGACTGCTGCCGACTGTAGGTGCCGTAACCGGTCACCTGAAATGCGCCAAGCGCGCTCAGCTCGCGGTAGGTGCCGCTCAGCATGGGCAGCACGCCGGAATAGATCGTGGGCGTGATGGTGATGTCGCGGTTTGGGCCGAGCGGCAGATAATAGGGCAGCGTCAGCTTGGCGCCGTTGTTGTTGTCATACCCCACGTCGGGCACCAGCAGTCCGCCCTCCGATCCGTCGCCGAGCGGGTGGGAGAGGCCGGGCAGCGGGATCAGCGCCACGCCGAACAGTTCGATACGCGCGCCAGAATAGCTGACGCGGCGGCGATTGGGATCATAGGTAACGCGCACGGCGTTCACCTGCCAGGTCGGGTCTTTGGGGCAGCCCTTGCTGTCCATCACGGCGCACGGGGAATAGGACGCGCGCTGCAGTTCGACCACGCCGTTGGCCATGCGGACACCGCGCACCGCGGCCAGACGCCCGCCCTCGTTCAGCACGAGCAGAAGATTGTCGATCGCGCCGTCGCGCAGGCTGTCGGACAGGGTCACGGTGTCGCCATAGGCGATGTCGCCGTTGGGGCTGACCGCGCGCACCGATCCGCTGGCCACCACCGCGCCGCTGGCCCGATCCCAGCGCAGCGCATCGGAGAACACGCGGTACCCGCCGCGCGCCAGCTCCACATTGCCGCTGGCGGTGACGACGTCCGCGGCGCTGTCATACGTCAGCTGATCGGCGGCGAAACCGACTTCATCGCCCGGCGCGGCGGTGGGCAGCGGGCGGGGGGCGGGTTTTTCCTCCGGCGGCGTGACGACCCCGGGGATCGGCCGGTCGGGCTCGTCAAACGTGCCGGGGGCTCCGGCTTTTTCCTGCGGACCGCCCGCTTGCGCACTGCCATCCTGCGCAGCGGCGGGGGCGGCCAGCAGACCGATGGCCATGACGAGACCGCAGGCGGCGGCGTGATGTCCCGTCTTGTCCGATCGCATGGCATGAACCCTTATCGCGCAAAGCCGCGCATATTGCGGCGTCTCTTGCACCAGCGCGTTCGATCCCGCAATGCGTCAGGTGGAACCGGGGTCGGTGCCCATCCGTCTCCACCCACAGCGCTATTCAAAAAAACATGAAGGACCGACAGCTTGATCGATATCCGTTTTTCCGCCGACCGCCCCGCCGATGCGGACGTGCTGGTCATCCCCGTGGCCAAGGACGCACTGGCCGCGTCCGCGCTCCCCCTGTCGCAGGCCGCGATGATCGCCGAGGCCGCGAAATCCGCCCGGTTCGAGGGCAAGGCGGGCCAGAGCTTCACCACCTATGCGGAGGAAGGCGGCAAGACGATGCGCGTGCTGCTGGTCGGCACGGGCACCGATGGGTTCGACGCGGCGGGCGGCGCGATTTGTGCGCAGCTGCTCACCAGCGGCGCGCGGCACGCGGCGCTTCTGGCGGACGACCTGCCCGCCAATGCGGCGGCCGATATGGCCTATGGCGCCAAGCTGCGAAGCTGGCGGATTGATACCTATCGCACCACGATGAAGGATCATGAAAAGCCCAGCCTGACCACGCTCACGCTCGTCGGAGCCGATGGCGCATCCGGCGATCGCTGGACCAGGCTGGACGCGATAGCGGAAGGCGTCGCCTTCACCCGCGAGCTGGTGTCGGAGCCCGCCAACATCCTCTACCCCGAAAGTTTTGTGGACCGCGCGCGCGCCAGGCTGGAGCCGCTCGGCGTAACCGTGCGCGTGCTGGACGAGCCGGAGATGGAAAAGCTCGGCATGAACGCGTTGCTGGGCGTCAGCCTGGGCTCGGAAAAGCCGGCACGGTTGCTCGCGCTGGAGTATATGGGCGGGGCCGAGGGCGAAAAGCCGATGGTATTTGTGGGCAAGGGCGTGACCTTTGATACGGGCGGCATTTCGCTCAAGCCCCCTGCCGGCATGGAAGACATGAAGTGGGATATGGGGGGGGCCGGCGCCGTGGCCGGCGCCATGACCGCGATCGCCGGGCGCAAGGCCAAGGCGAATGTGGTCGGCATCTGCGGGCTGGTCGAAAATATGCCCGACGGCCGCGCGCAGCGGCCGGGCGATATTGTCACATCGATGAGCGGCCAGACGATCGAGGTCATCAACACCGACGCAGAGGGGCGGCTGGTCCTGTGCGATGCGCTGCACTGGGCGCAGAAAACCTATGATCCGGCGATGATCGTCGATCTGGCCACGCTCACCGGCGCCATGCTGATCGCGCTCGGCCATGAACAGGCGGGGCTGTTCTCCAACGACGACGGGCTTGCCGACAAGCTGCTGGCGGCGGGCACGGCGTCCGGTGACAAGCTGTGGCGGCTGCCGCTCGGCGCGGCTTACGACAAGCTGATCGACAGCCCGATCGCCGATATGAAGAACGTCGGCCCGCGCCCGGCCGGTGCGATCACGGCCGCGCAGTTTCTGCAGCGCTTCATCAAGGACGGCGTGAAATGGGCGCATCTCGACATTGCAGGCATGGCCTGGGCGGACAAGGACAGCGCCACCGCCGCCAAGGGCGCGACCGGTTTTGGCGTGCGCCTGATAGACCGGTTCGTGGCCGATAACTGCGAGGGCTGACGTGCTTTGCCCCCTCCCGCGCCCGGGGAGGGGGTTTTATTTGCGGCTTTCCCCGCAGCCGCCATGGCATTAGAACCGGACCATGCCGCAAGTCGATTTTTACCAGCTTACGCGCGATCCGGCCGCCACTATCCTGCCGGTGCTGGCGCAGAAGTCGCTCGCTGCCGGCCACCGCATGCACATCGCGCACGGCGATGCCGGAACCCGCGCCGCGTTGTCTGAGGCGTTGTGGAACGCGGGGCCGGAAAGTTTTCTGGCACACGGCGAGGCGGGGCAATGCGACGAGGCACGCCAGCCGATCCTGCTCGGCCCGGACGCTACCGGCGGCAACGGCGCGCATTATTGCGCGATCGCCGACGGTGACTGGCGCGGCGCCGTGGACGGGTATGACCGGATTTTTTTCCTGTTCGAGCCGGACAAGGTGGAAGCCGCCCGCGCGACGTGGAAGGCGCTCAGCGCCAAAGAGGGCTGGCAATGCCATTATTGGAAACAGGACGGCGGCCGCTGGACCCGCGCGGCATAGCGCACCGATCCCGCCAATACGCACCAATCCCACCGATCCCACCGGCACGCCCAATGTCTTGCCCTCAACCCGCGCTGGCGCTAGGGGCGCGCTCAACCGAATACATCCCCTTCAGATCTTCAGGAGCTCATCATGGCGGTTACCCGCACCTTTTCGATTCTCAAGCCCGATGCCACCCGCCGCAATATCACCGGCGCGGTCACCAAGATGCTGGAAGATGCCGGGCTGCGCATCGTTGCGTCCAAGCGCATCCGGATGACCGAGGAACAGGCCAAGGGCTTCTACGCCGTGCATGCCGAGCGCCCGTTCTACGGCGAGCTGGTCGATTTCATGATGAGCGGTCCGGTCGTCGTGCAGGTGCTTGAGGGCGAAGATGCCGTGAAGCGCAACCGCGATGTGATGGGCGCCACCAACCCTGCCGATGCCGAGGCCGGCACCATCCGCAAGAACCATGCCGAAAGCATCGAGGCGAACACGGTCCACGGGTCCGACAGCGAAGAAAACGCTGCCAACGAGATCAAGTTCTTCTTCACCGACGCAGAGATTGTTGGCTGACGCAGAGGGTATGATTTGAGGGGGCGGATCGATCTTGGTGGGCAAGCGCGTCGAAAAGGCGAATTTGCCGACCAAGATATGTCCCAGTTGCGGCCGTCCCTTCAGCTGGCGCAAAAAGTGGAAGGACGTCTGGGACGAGGTGAAATATTGCTCGAAGCGCTGCCGCGGCAATGCTTCGAAGACCTCAGAATGAATCCGCGGCGTCCATCAGTCTGGTGAGCCGCCTGGGCGCCGCCGCGCGCCAGCTTTTTTCCAGCCAGCCGCGCACATGCGTCCAGTCGACATCGGGCCGATCGAGCCGGAGCGCGATCCAGCCGCTCGCGCCATAATAGGCCGGGCGATAGTATAACGTCGGTTCGGCGTCGATCAGCGCCGCCATTTCTTCGGGCCCGCTGGTCCTGGCGAGCAGCGCAATCGCATTCTCGCCGTGATGGTGCACAGAGACATAGGCAAAGAATTTCCCAGCCGCGCCATTGCCCACGCGCCAGCCGGGCGCACCGTGCGATTCGCGGGCATGCGCCTCGGGCAGCGCCAGTGCCAGTTCGCTGACTCTGGCGATGATCCATTCGGGATCGGCAAAGCGCCCGACATAGGCGGCCAGCGTGCGCGGATAGAGCTGATGCTCGGCGATCAATACGCGCGCGGACAGGCTGTCCTGATCGTCGCCCGTCACGATCGCGACCGGTGTCTGCGCGAGGATCGGCCCGTCATCGAGTTCGGTGGTGACAAGATGTACCGAGCAGCCGCCGTGGCTGTCGCCAGCGGCCAGCGCGCGCTCATGCGTGTGCAGACCCTTGTATTTGGGCAGGAGCGAGGGGTGCATGTTGAGCATGCGGCCTTGCCAACGGCGGACAAAGCCTTCGCTCAGGATGCGCATATAGCCGGCAAGCGCGATATAATCCGCGCCTGCCGCGCGCACGGCTTCGTCCATGATCGCGTCATGCTCGGCGCGCTCCATGCCTTTGTGCGGGCGCGCAAAGGTGGCGATGCCCTCGGCCTGGGCGAGGCGCAGGCCGGGCGCCCCCGGATCGTTCGAGGCGACTAGGACGATTTGATACGGGCAGTCGCTCGCCTTGGCGGCATAAAGCAGGGCAGCCATGTTGGAGCCCCGGCCCGACAGCAGAACGGCGACCTTGGCCTTATCCATCTTTGTCATGCATCATGCCGCGCTTCCCAGTCGGCGGCTGCACCCCAATCGCCGCGCGAGGCCCCGATCCGGCAGCCGCGCTGGCCGGCGGCGATGCGGCCGATGGCATGGACGGTTTCGCCTGCTTTCTCCAGCGACTGGCTCACCCGGCGCGCCTGATCCTCGCGCACGATGACCGCCATGCCGATGCCGCAGTTGAAGGTGCGCGCCATCTCGTCCGGTGCGATGCTGCCCTGGCGTTGCAGGAACGCCATCAGCCCCGGCTGGTCCCACGCCCCGGCGTCGATCAGCGCGCGGCAGCCCTCGGGCAGGACGCGCGGGATATTCTCCAGCAATCCGCCGCCGGTGATATGGGCCAGCCCGTTGATCCGGCCTTCGCGCAGCAGCGGCAGCAGCGCGTTTACATAAATTCGCGTCGGCGCAATCAGCGCGTCGAGCAGGCTGCGCGATCCGTCGAACGGCGCGGGCGCGTCCATCGCCCATCCCTTGTCCGCCGCCAGCCTGCGCACCAGCGAGAAACCGTTGCTGTGCACGCCCGAGCTGCCCAGCCCCAGGATCAGGTCTCCGGGCGAGATCGCTTCGCCGGTCAGCTGATCGCCGCGTTCGACCGCGCCCACCGAAAAGCCTGCCAGATCGTAATCGCCGGGCGCATACATGCCGGGCATCTCCGCCGTTTCCCCGCCGATCAGCGCGCAGCCGGCCTGTCTGCAGCCGTGTGCGATACCCGCGACCACACGCTCGGCGATGCCGTTCTCCAGCTTTCCGGTGGCGAAATAATCAAGAAAGAACAGCGGCTCGGCGCCCTGAACGATCAGATCATTGACACACATCGCGACCAGATCGATGCCGATCTCATCATGCCGGTCGTGGTCGATGGCCAGTTTGACCTTGGTGCCCACACCATCGTTCGCCGCGACCAGCAGCGGGTCCTTGAAGCCAGCCGCCCTGGGATCGAAAAAGCCGCCGAACCCGCCGAGATCCGCATCCGCCCCGGGCCGGGCGGTGGCGCGCGCCAATGGGGCGATGGCTTTGACCAGCGCATTGCCCGCCGCGATCGATACGCCCGATTGCGCGTAGCTATAGGGGGAGCTCGGGGAACGGTCGTCTTCAGGCTTTTTTTCCAACGCGGCATCCTTGGAGTACCGGGGGGTCCCGGGGGTTATCCCTCCGGCCTAACCAGATCGCGCTTGGAATTCCATGCTTCTGTCGCCAAAAGAGCCCCGATGACACCGCGCGCGCCCCCTGCCAGATGGATGCCCACTCGCTGGAAGATCGCTGCCGCGCTGGTTCTGGCCGGTTCGTCCGCGCTGGTTTACGCGCAGATCGAGGGACCGGAGCGCGGCGTGCCGCCGATCGCATCGACCGGCGATTTTGAAGTCGGCGGTGTGGAAGTCAACGTCACCGGCAAGGATGCCGAGGATGCGCGCCGCAACGGCTGGATGGCGGCGCAGCGTCTGGCCTGGACCAAGCTGTGGGCGCGCACTCATGGCGGCCAGAAATCCAGCCTGCCCGATGCGCGGCTGGACGATATGGTCTCCGCCATCGTGGTGGAGGAGGAGCAGATCGGGCCGCGGCGATATGTGGCGCGGTTGGGCGTGGTGTTCGATCGCGCGCGCGCGGGCCAGATACTGGGGGTAAGCGGCAACGTCACCCGCTCCGCGCCGCTGCTGATCGTGCCGATGACGATCAATGCCGGCGCGCCGATGGTGTTCGAACAGCGCACCGACTGGCAGCGCGCCTGGGCACGCTATCGCACCGCCGAGAGCGCGATCGATTATATCCGCCCCAACGGCGGCGGCGGCGATTCGCTGGTGCTGACGGCGGGTCAGATCGATCGGCGCGGACGAATATGGTGGCGCATGATCCTCGATCAGTTCGGCGCAGCCGATATCCTCATTCCGGTGGTGAGGGTGGAGCGGCAGTGGCCCGGCGGCCCGGTGCACGCCACGTTCACGGCGCGCTATGGCCCGGACAACATGTATCTCGATCAGTTCGCACTGCGCACATCGCGGCCCGAGGGTATTGCAAAGATGATGGATGAGGGCGTCCGGCGGATCAACGCCATCTACGAACGGGCCCTGTCCTCCGGTCAGCTGGCGCCGGACCAGTCGCTGATCCTGCAGGTACCGATCGACGAGAGCGAACTGATAACCGTCGAGACGCCAACTGAATCGCGCAGCGGACCGACGGGATTGCCCGACGCCTACGTGCCTTCGATCGCGCCGACAATCGCGGGACCGGACACCGAAAAGCCGGCGCCGCCGCAGATCCAGAGCTTTACCGTGCAGTTCGCCACGCCCGATGCCGCGGCGGTCACCTCGGCCGAATCGGCGGTGCGTTCGGCCAGCGGTGTGCAGGCGGCTACCACCTCCAGCCTGGCGCTGGGGGGCACGTCGGTCATGCGCGTTACATTTGCCGGGGACCGCGACGCGCTGCGCGCCGCGCTGGCGGCGCGTGGCTTCACCGTCTCCGATGCCGGCGGCGCGCTTCGGATCAGCCGCTAGGGCCCCGGGCGCCATGCGGCAGATTGCGCTCCCCCTCGACTGGTCGGCTATTGGCGGCGGTGATCTGATTGTCACGCCCGCCAACGAAGGCGTGGCCGGCCTGATCGACAATCACAGCTACTGGCCGCACGGCGGCGCGATCCTGGCGGGGCCGCCCCGATCGGGCAAGACGCTGATGGCAGGGCATTTCGAACGCAGCCATGGCGGCACCGCGATTGACGATGCCGATCGGCTGGAGGACGAAGCGCTGTTCCACGCCTGGAACGCCGCCAGGACTGCGGGCAAGCCGCTGCTCTTGACCGCGCGCACGCCGCCGGGCGACTGGGGCACCGCGCTGCCGGACCTGCGATCGCGCCTCGCCGCGATGCAGCTGGTTGAGCTGGGTGAGCCGGACGATGCGCTGCTCGAGGCCTTGCTGCGTCTGCATCTGGCGCGGCTGGGCACCGCAGCAACGGACGAGACGCTTGCCTATGTCGTCAAGCGGATCGACAGGAGCTATGCAGCAACCGAGCGGTTCGCGCATGAAGCCAATGCGCGCGCGCTGGAGCAGGGCGGGCCCGTTGGCATGAAGCTGGCGCGCACCCTGTTCGATCACCAGAACGAACTGGATATCTGATGGCCGACGGCGACGGCAATGCACGACGGGCCAGGGCAGGTGCCGCGCCGCCGCCCGAGGGGGCGGACCGCTATATCAACCGCGAACTCAGCTGGCTCAGCTTCAATGAGCGCGTGCTGGAAGAGGCGTGCAACCCCAACCATCCGCTGCTCGAACGGCTGCGCTTTCTGTCCATATCGGGCAGCAATCTGGACGAATTCTTCATGGTCCGCGTGGCCGGCCTGGTGGGACAGGTGGCCCAGGGCGTGGAGCTGCGATCGCCCGACGGGTTGACCGCGGCCCAGCAGCTGGAAGCCATCTATGCCCAGAGCGACCGGTTGATGGAGAGCCAGCAGCAGGCATGGGCGTTCCTGAGTGATGCGCTGGAGCAGCAGGGCGTTGTCGTCGTCGCGCCCGCATCGCTGGACGAGGAGGCGACCGCCTGGCTGCGTCGCCATTTCGACAATGAGATATTTCCGCTGCTGACGCCGCAGGCGCTCGATCCGGCGCACCCGTTTCCCTTCATCCCCAATCTGGGCCTCAGCCTGGTGCTCGATCTTGAGCGTAGCAAGGACAAGCGGTCGATCCGCGAGCTGTTGATGCTGCCTGCCGTGCTGCCCCGCTTCCTGCGCATTCCGGGCCCCGAGGCGCGGTATGTCACGATCGAATCGGTGGTGTTGTCGTTCGTGGAGCGATTGTTTCCGGGTTATCTGCTCAACGGATCGGGCACATTCCGCATCGTGCGCGACAGCGATATCGAAGTGGAGGAGGAGGCAGAGGATCTGGTCCGCTATTTCAAAAGCGCGATCAAGCGAAGGCGCAAGGGCCAGGTCATCCGGCTGGAGCTGAACGAAAGTCTGCCGGACGGTGTGTCCGCCGCGATTCGCGAGGATCTGCTGGTGGCCGGTTCGTCGCGCGCGCTGGTCCACGGTTTCATCGGGATCAGCGATCTTGAGCTGCTCTGCGCAGAGGACCGGCCGGACCTGAAATTCCCCGCCTTCACCCCGCGTTTCCCCGAGCGCATCCGCGAATATGACGGGGACTGTTTTGCCGCGATCCAGGCCAAGGACATCGTGGTGCACCACCCCTATGAAAGCTTCGACGTGGTGGTCGCCATGATCGAACAGGCGGCGGCCGATCCGGACGTGGTGGCGATCAAGCTGGCGCTGTACCGCGCCGGCCGCCAGTCGCGCATCATCCGCGCGCTGATCGATGCGGCCGAATCGGGCAAGTCGGTCACCGCCGTGGTGGAGTTGAAGGCCCGCTTCGACGAGGAGCAGAACCTGGCCTGGGCTGCGCAACTGGAGCGCGCCGGCGTGCAGGTGGTCTACGGCTTCATCGAGTGGAAGACCCACGCCAAGGTGACCATGATCGTGCGCAAGGAGGAGGGCGGCTATCGCACCTACTGCCATTACGGCACCGGCAATTATCACCCCGTCACGGCCAAGATCTACACCGATCTGAGCTATTTTACCGCCGATCCGAAGGCCGGCCACGATGCCGCCCAGCTGTTCAATTACATCACCGGCTATGTCGAGCCGGGCGAACTGTCGCGCATATCGATCTCGCCCGTCAGCATGCGGGAGGACATTGAGGCGCTGATCGACGCAGAAATGGCGAACGCGCGTGCCGGCAAGCCGGCGGCGATCTGGGCCAAGATGAATTCGCTGGTCGATCCGCAGATGATCGACAAATTATATGCGGCCAGCGCGGCGGGCGTTGAGATCGATCTGATCATCCGCGGCATTTGCTGCCTGCGCCCGGGCATCACCGGATTGTCCCGCAATATTCGCGTGAAATCGGTGCTCGGGCGGTTCCTGGAGCACAGCCGTATCTGGGCTTTCGCCAATGGCCGCGCGTTGCCCAATGATGGAGCAAAACTCTATATCAGCTCGGCCGACTGGATGCCGCGCAACCTCGATCGGCGGGTGGAATATATGATGCCGATCACCAATCCGACGGTCCACGACCAGATCTTGGACCAGGTCATGCTCGCCAATCTGATCGACAACCAACAGAGCTGGTGGATGGATGGCACGGGCGATTATTACCGCGTCGAACCGCAGGGCAAGCGCTTCAACCTGCACCAGTATTTCATGACCAATCCCTCGATGTCTGGCCGGGGCAAATCGCTGAAGAAATCGAAATCGGTGCCCAAGCTGCGGCTGAACCGGACGCGGCGCAAAAGCGTGTGACGGACGTGCGCCATCACCCTCACTGAACCCCTGCCGCTCCATATTCGCACGGCGGTGGTGGATATCGGTTCCAACTCGGTGCGTCTGGTGGTGCATGAGGGGCATCCGCGTGTGCCTTCGCTCATCTTCAATGAAAAGGTGATGGCCGGCCTGGGTCTCGATCTGGCCGAGACCGGGCGGATCGGGCGGGAAGCGGGCAACCGGGCGCTGCGGGCGCTCACCCGTTTCGCGCTGCTCTGCCGTGCGTTCGCGGTCGACCGGGTGGAGGCGATCGCCACCGCTGCGGTGCGCGACGCTGCCAATGGCGCGGAATTTCTGGCCGGCGCACGGGCGCGCGGCTTCGATCCGCGCGTACTGACCGGCGAGGAAGAAGCCTATTTTGCCGGCATGGGCGTGCTCGCGGCCTTCCCCGGCGCAAAAGGCTGGGTGGGCGATCTGGGTGGCGGGAGCCTGGAGATCGCCCGGCTGGGCAAAAATATGGTGAAGCAGGGCGTGTCGCTACCGCTCGGCGTGCTGCGCGCCAAGCCGATCCTGGACCGGGGCGCGGGCGCGCTGGCCCGGCGCTTCGACAAATATCTCGATCGCAGCGGGCTGGAGATTCAGGACAAGCCGCAGCCGCTCTATCTGGTCGGCGGCAGCTGGCGATCGCTGGCGCGGATCGACATGGACGCGGACGATTGGCCGCTGCGGGTCGTGCACGGTTACCAGATGCCGCCCGCCCGCGCGCTGCGGCTGGCCGACCGGGTGGCCGCGATGGAGGACGGCGCCATCGGCAAGACGCCCGGGGTCGGCTCCAGCCGCGTGGCCTACATGCACGAGGCCAGCCGTCTGCTGGCGCTCTCGGTCGAGCGGCTGCGGCCCAGCTGCGTCATCATATCGGGCTTTGGTGTGCGCGAGGGGATCAATTTCGACGCGCTCTCGCCCGAATTGCGGGCGATCGATCCGCTGCTGGCCGCGACCGCGGACATGGGGCAGGCGGAAGGGCGATTTCCCTTGCATGGGCGGCTGGTCGACGGCTGGATCGCGCCGCTGTTTGCCGATGATGGCGCAGGCTGGCAGCGCCTGCGCCGCGCGGCCTGCAATCTGGGCGATGTCGCCTGGCGCGCCAATCCGGATTTTCGCGCCGAACGCGGGCTGGAGGCCGGGCTCCACGGTAACTGGGTCGGCATCGACGGGGCGGGACGAGAAATGCTGGGGCAGGCGCTGTACACCAGCTTTGGCGGCGGCAACGGCCGCTATCCCGGCGGCGGCGCGCTGGCCGATGAAAAGGCGATGCGCCGCGCGGTGGGCTGGGGTCTCGCCATGCGGCTGGCCCAGCGCATCAGCGGCGGCCTGGCCGAACCCTTGCAGGCGAGCCGTCTGTCTTTGGACAACGGCCGGATCATATTGGAAACGCAATCCGAAGCGCTGATTTCGGAAACGGTGGAGAAGCGGCTGGGGCAGCTGGCAAGCTATATGGGGCTCGAGCCGGCGGCGATCGGAGCGTGATCGTCAACCGCAGGTGATGCGCTCCACGCGGTAGGCCGCGTTAATATATATGTTCAGCCGCTCCGGCCGGTCATCCAGCGTCACCGCGCTGTCCGCCATGATCCAGCGCAGCGTCTGCGCGCCGGTCAGCTCCAGCGCGCGGGTGCCAAGCGCCTGGCTCGGCATCTGGCCAATCAGCGCCGCTGCGGCCGCCGCCGCGCAGCCGAAGCCGCCGGCATCGGCGATCGGCAGCTGGCTGGTGGTGTCGCCCGGCAGGCGGACCTGGTCCTGCGGCGTGGTCATGGCGCAGGCTCCAAGGGTCAGCGGTGCAAGGCAGGCCAGAACCGGGCGCATCAGTCGCCCTTGGCCGTGTGCGTCATGGTCAGCTTTCCGTCGAGCACGGCAAAGGCCATGCGGCCCTCGACCAGATCGAGCGCATCACGGCCGAATTCCTCGAACCGCCAGCCTTCCAGCATAGGCATATCCTCGCGCTCGCCCGCGGCCAGCCGCTCGAGATCACTGGCTTTGGCGATCAGGCGGGACGCCACATTTATGTCGCGCGAGCGGATCTTCAGCAGCAATTTCAAGAGGTCCGCGACCAGCGCGCCGTCCTTGCCCGTGCCCTGCCGATTCTTGCGATCGGGCAGATCATCGTCACCGAGCGGCTGGGCCGCCTGCAGCGCCTTCATCATGCGTCGTCCAATATCATTCTGGCCCCATGCGGCGGAGAGTCCGCGCTTCTTGGCCAGTTCCTGCTGCTCGTGCGGGGGATGGCCGGCGATATCGGCTAGCGTCTCGTCCTTCATGATGCGCCCGCGCGGCAGATCCTTGTCCTGCGCCTCGCGCTCGCGCCAGGCAGCCAGTGCCTTGAGGCGGCCCAGCACATCGGCCTTGCGCGACTGGATCTTCACGCGCTTCCAGCTTTCCTCCGGGATATTCTCATAATTGGCCGGATCGCCCAGCCGTTCCATTTCGCCATTGAGCCAGGCGCCGCGGTTGGTTTCCTTCAGCTTCTCCAGCATCATGGGAAAGATTTCCGAAAGATGGGTGACGTCGCCGATGGCGTAATCGATCTGCCGCGTGTCGAGCGGACGCCTGCTCCAGTCGGTAAAGCGCGCGCCCTTGTCCAGCGTATGGCCCAGCCACAGCGCGACCAGATTGGAATAACCGATCTGTTCTCCCTGACCCAGTGCCATGGCGGCTACCTGCGTGTCGAACATAGGATGGGGCGTGTCGCCGGCATGGTTAAAAACGATCTCCACATCCTGCCCGCCGGCGTGGAAGATCTTGAGCACATCCTCATTGTCCACCAGCAGATCCCACAACGGCTGCATGTCGATACCCGGTGCCAGCGGATCGATCGCCGCGGCCTCCTTGTCGTCTGCGATCTGCACCAGGCAGAGCAGCGGATAATAGGTGTTTTCGCGCATGAACTCGGTGTCCACGGCGACAAAATCGGCGGTGGACAAGCGCGCGCAAAGCTCGGCGAGCGGGGTGGACTGGGTGATCAGGGGATGGATTTTCATGTGGCATGCAGGCTTACACAGGTTGGCGGTTGGTTCCTAGTGTCTGGAACATATGGTCAGACAGTTTTGCCCCAGCTGCTGCCCGGTGCAGCCCGGGGTCCGTCAGTCGGGGTGGGATGCCGGACCCGGGCCTGCGCCGGGGAACGAGACTTGACAAGAAAGCCGCGCCCCTGTGTTAGCCGCGCATAGTTTCCCCGAGATGAAGTGAAATCCGATGCACGCCTATCGCACCCATAATTGCTCGCAGCTCCAGCCGTCCGATGTCGGGAGCAGCGTGCGCCTCTCCGGCTGGATCCATCGCAAGCGCGATCATGGCGGCGTGCTGTTTGTCGACTTGCGCGATCATTACGGAATGACGCAGATTGTGGTCGATGAAGACAGCCCGGCGCTCAAGATACTCGACGGCCTGCGCGTGGAAAGCGTGGTGACGATCGACGGCGACGTGAAGGCGCGCGCCGAAGGCACGGTAAACAGCAATCTGCCAACCGGGGCGATCGAGGTCTATGCGCGCGGCGTCACCGTTCAGTCATCGGCCAATGAACTGCCGATGCCGGTGGCGGGCGAGCAGGAATATCCCGAGGATATCCGTCTGAAATATCGCTTTGTCGATCTGCGGCGCGAGCGGGTGCATGCCAATATCATGCTGCGCAGCCAGGTCATCTCCAGTCTGCGCCGCCGCATGCAGGATCAGGGTTTTTTCGAGTTTCAGACGCCGATCCTGGGCGCGTCAAGCCCTGAGGGCGCGCGCGATTATCTGGTGCCCAGCCGTCTGCATCCCGGCCGGTTCTACGCGCTGCCGCAGGCCCCGCAGATGTTCAAGCAGCTGCTGATGGTCGCCGGGTTCGACCGTTATTTCCAGATCGCGCCGTGTTTCCGCGACGAGGATCTGCGCGCCGACCGCAGCCCGGAATTCTACCAGCTCGATTTCGAGATGAGCTTTGTCACGCAGGAAGACGTATTCCAGGCGCTCGAACCCGTGCTGGCCGGCGTGTTCGAGGAATTTTCGGGCGGCAAGACGGTGACGCCTTCGGGGGAATTTCCGCGTATCCCCTATGCTGAAGCCATGCTGAAATATGGCAGCGACAAGCCCGATCTGCGCAACCCGCTGCTCGTCAGCGACGTGACGCATCATTTCAAGACATCCGGCTTCGGCCTGTTCGAAAAGATCGTCGGCGGCGGCGGGCGCGTGCGCGTGATCCCCGCGCCGGATACGCATGAGAAGAGCCGCAAGTTTTTCGACGAGATGAACGACTGGGCTCGGCGCGAGGGCTTTGCCGGTCTCGGCTATGTCACGCGCAAGGGCGGCGAATTTGGCGGCCCGATAGCCAAGAACCATGGCCCCGAGAACATGGCCAAGCTCTATGACGAGCTGGGACTGGGCCAGAATGACGGACTGTTCTTCGCCGCGGGCAAGGAGAAGGAGGCGGCCAAACTGGCCGGCGCCGCGCGCACGCGGGTTGGCGAGTTGCTCGAACTGATCGAGCAGGGCTGCTTCAAATTCTGCTGGATCGTCGACTTTCCGATGTTCGAATATGACGAGGACCGGAAGAAGGTCGACTTCAGCCACAACCCCTTTTCCATGCCGCAGGGCGAGATGGAGGCGCTGGAGACCAAGGACCCGCTCGACATTCTGGCCTGGCAATATGACATTGTCTGCAACGGATACGAGTTGTCGAGCGGGGCGATCCGGAACCACCGGCCGGACATCATGTACAAGGCGTTCGAGCTGGCCGGTTATTCAAAAGCCGATGTCGACGCCAATTTTTCGGGCATGATCGAGGCGTTCAAGCTGGGCGCGCCGCCGCATGGCGGCTCCGCCCCGGGCATCGACCGCATCGTCATGCTGCTCGCCGACGAGCCCAATATCCGCGAGGTGATCGCCTTTCCGCTCAATCAGCGCGCGCAGGACCTGATGATGGGCGCGCCGTCCCCGGTCGATCAGCGCCAGTTGCGCGACGTGCATGTTAGGCTGATCGAACCGCCCAAAAGCGAGGCGAAGGATACGGACAAGGTGGTGGCACCTGACGCGGGGTGAGCGCACGCACGGTTAAGCATTGTCTGCTAACCCAAAACCGTAAGTCCTGAGCTTGTCGAAGGGCGGCTCTCGGGCGAGAAGCGCTCTTCGACCGGCTCAGGACTACGGGAGATACTATGACGATCGAACTCTCCAAATATGAATCCGGCGCCAAATATGACGGCGATTATCATGACGATCTGAAGGCGCTGCAGGATCGGTTGGCCCGGCTGCAAGCGCGCATGATCGTGCATCGCCGGCCGGTCATCCTGCTGCTCGAAGGTTGGGACGCGTCGGGCAAGGGCGGGATCGTCAAGCGACTCACCGCCGGGCTCGATCCGCGCTATTTTCAGGTCTACCCGATCAGCGCGCCAACGCCGCCGGAAAAGGAGCGGCATTTCCTGTGGCGTTTCTGGCAGAAGCTGCCCGGTGCGCGCGATCTCGCAATTTTCGACCGCAGCTGGTATGGCCGCGTACTGGTGGAGCGGGTCGAAGGGTTCGCCAGCGAAGCCGAATGGACCCGCGCCTATGACGAGATCAACGAGTTCGAGGCGAGCCAGACCGATCTTGGCACGGTGCTGATCAAGCTGTTCGTCCATGTGACGCAGGACCAGCAGGATGCGCGCTTCCGCGATCGGCTGGAGGTGCCGTACAAGCGCTGGAAAATCACGATGGAGGATTTTCGCAACCGCGAGCAGCGCGCCGCTTATCTGGAGGCGGCGCACGCCATGTTCCTGCGGACGGGCACGCGCTGGGCACCCTGGACGGCGATCGACGGGAACAACAAGAAAGCGGCGCGGATCGCCGCGCTGACCGCCGTGGCCGATCGGCTGGACGCCGCCCTTCCGGATGGCTTCCCGGATGTCGACAAAGCGCTGCTCAAGGCGGCCAAGGATCTGGCCGGCAAGGATTGACGGACGGGCGTCCGGGCCGGAACCAATGCACCGCACCGTTGGTTTTTGATCCCAAACGCTCCCTCCCAA
>JBBSUT010000040.1:0-17287 GCA_038234155.1 Sphingomonadales bacterium
TCGGGATGTTCGTGCGGGACGTTGGTGGCTTCGGGATCGAACACGCCGTCCGCCGCCGCATCGTAGGTCATCTGCAGCCTGTGGGCACCGTGGCGCGCCTGTTCAAAACTTTCGGCGACCACCAGCGCGATCGGCTGGCCGAGATAGGCGATCTCGTCCGGGCCCTGGATCGGCGCTTCGTCGGCAGTCCCCTGCGCCGGATTGCGCAGGAAGCGCGCATCGTTGAACACGCCCAGCACGCCGGGCAGCGCCATGACGGCGTCCTTGTCGATCGCGGTTACCTTTCCCTTGGGCACGGCGGCGCGCACCAGCACGCCGTGGACGGTGCCCGGCAGATTCCATTCATGCGCGTAAGTGGCGGTGCCGGTGACTTTCTTCGGGCCGTCGGGACGGTCCATCGGTGTGCCGGTCAGCGCCGTTCCATTGCGCGATTGGGGCAGTTCGTCGAGGACCCGCTGCGTGGCGGGCGCGTCCATGATCAGGTGGCGGGTCATGCGGCATCTCCGGTCCGGGTGGCTTCGCGCAGCACGGCCTTCAGCGTGCGGCGCAGAAGCGGAATCTTGAAATCATTGCCGCCTTGGCCAGCCGCGTCGGCAAGCAGCAGATCGGCGGCCTTGTCGAACAGCGCATCGGACGGCGCCGCGCCGGTCAGCAGAGCGTCGAGCTCGGCCTTGTGCCATGGCTTGTGCGCCACGCCGCCGAATGCGAGCGCTGCCGACGCGATCGTGCCGCCGTCCATGCGGATATCGGCGGCGACCGAGACCAGCGCAAAGGCATAGGAGGCGCGGTCGCGCACCTTGCGATAGATTTGGCGGCCGCCGGTCGGCGCGGGCAAGGTAACGGCGGTGATCAGTTCGCCATCTTCCAGCACATTGTCGATATGCGGCGTATCGCCAGGCAGACGATGGAAATCGCGCACCGGCACGCTACGGGTGGTCCCGTCCGCGCCTTCGATCTCGACCGCAGCGCCCAGCGCGCTCATCGCCGCCGCCATGTCGCCGGGATAGGTCGCGATACACTGGTCCGATGCGCCGAAAATCGCGTGCAGCCGCGTTGCGCCGCCGATTGCGCGGCAGCCCGATCCGGGCTCGCGCTTGTTGCAGGGCATGGCGGTGTCATAGAAATAATAGCAGCGGGTCCGCTGACACAGATTGCCGCCGGTGGTTGCCTTGTTGCGCAGCTGGCCGCTGGCACCCGCCAATATGGCGCGCGAGAGGAGCGGATAGTCGCGCCGGATACGCGCGTCGGCCGCGCAATCGCTGTTGGTGACGAGCGCGCCGATGCGCAGCCCGCCCTCGCGGGCCGCGGTGATCTGCTTGAGATCGAGCCGGTTGATGTCGACCAGCTTGTCCGGCGCCATCACCTCCAGCTTCATCAGATCGAGCAAATTGGTGCCGCCCGCGATGAACGCGCGGCCCTGGCCGGAAGCCTCGCGCACAGCCTCGGCGGTGTCGCCAGCGCGCGCATAATCGAACGGCTTCATGCCGGCTCTCCCATGTTCGCGCCCGAACCGGCGGCGACTTCGCGGATCGCATCGACGATATTGGGATAGGCGGCGCAGCGGCAGATATTGCCGCTCATCCGCTCGCTGATCTCCTCGTCGGTCAGCGCCGCGCCGCGCTCCAGGTCGCCGGTGACGTTGCTCGGCCAGCCATCCTTCGCCTCCTGCAGCATGGCGGTGGCGGAGCATATCTGGCCGGGCGTGCAATAGCCGCACTGATAGCCATCGTGCGCCACGAAGGCGGATTGCAGCGCAGACAGATTGCCCGGCTGGCCCAGCCCCTCGATCGTGATAATCTCGTCACCATCGTGCATGCAGGCAAGCGTCAGGCAGCTGTTGATGCGGCGGCCGTTCACGATAACGGTGCAGGCCCCGCACTGTCCGTGATCGCAGCCTTTCTTCGAGCCGGTAAGGTCCAGATGGTTGCGCAGGGCATCGAGCAAGGTCGTGCGCGGATCGGCATCGAGCCGATGCTCCTGCCCGTTGATGGTGAGTGTGGTGCTTTGCATGGGCGGCCCTTTACGTGGTCGAGACGGGGGTTCTCTTCGGCCAATGCTTAGGGGGCGGATCGGTTCGCCAACGCCACCGGTTTTTATGATCTGGTGGCGATAAATAATGTTATTTTTGCAGATCAGCCAGATCAGCCAGATCAGCCAGATCGGCTGGGCGGTTGATGTTGGGGATGGGCACCGGCGACACCGCCATGCGTGCGCCGACATGCGCCGCGAAACCGCGCAGCGAACGTTTCGAATTGGTATCGATAAAAGCAAGCAGAGGCTTCAGCAGGCCAGCCGGCCAGAGACCGACCGTCGGCTGTTCGGCAATGACCGCGGGACCGGGCCCCAGCAGGGTGGTCAGATCATCCGGCAGCACGAGATTATCGACAGAACAGGTCAGCGCCGCATCGAAGCCTTTCCGTTCGACCTCTGCCAGCGCCCCGGCAAGACCGCCAAGCGGGCCAAGGTCAGAGACTGGCAAATCGGGCGCGCACTCATATCGCGCATCCTCGCGGCCGATGACCATCACCGCATCACATTGCTTGCCAAGCGCGGCGACGGCGTGATCAAGCAGGCGCATACCATCGAACATTACCTCGGCCTTGTCCGATCCGAAGCGGCTTGACCGCCCGCCTGCCAGCACCGCGCCCAGCAATTTCATGAGAGGGACAGCATCACGTCAGCCGCTCATGGGGATCGTTCATCACCAGCATCGAATCGCGCCGCGCCAGCGCCACCAGCGTCAGCTTTGCGAGCATGGCGCGCTCGACGGCCAGGCTGGTGGGCGCGCTGATCGTGACCAGCAGCCCGGCGCCCGCGCGCGCGCATTTCTCCACGATCTCATAGCTGCAGCGCGACGATAGAAGCACCATGCCGCCCGCCGGATCGATCCCGTCCAGCGCCAGTGCGCCGACCAGTTTATCCATGGCATTGTGGCGGCCGACATCCTCGAAGGCTTTCAGGATTATGCCATCGAAATTGGCAAAGGCGGCGGCGTGGACCGCGCCGGTTGCGCGGTTGAGCGGCTGCCAGTCGCGTAAGCTCTCTAGTGCCCTCGCGATCGCATCTCGCGTCACTTTCGGGCCATCGGGCAATTCGGGCAGCACGCGGTGCACCGCTGCGATATTCTCCAGCCCGCACAGCCCGCAACTGCTCTCCGACATCCGCGCGCGCTGGCGTTCCTCGATGACAATGGCGCGCTCCGGCGGCACGCGGAGGCGCGCGATCCAGCCGCCTTCGACCTTGGCGATATCGCAGCGAATATCGGCGGCGCGCACCGCCAGCCCCTCGGACAGGGCAAAGCCGGTGGCAAAAACGGTGAGGTCGGCCGGCGTGGCCAGCATCACCGCATAACCCAGTCCGTTGACCTCGATCGCCACCGGCGCTTCCACCGGCACCGCGCGCGCGCGGGCACCATCGTCGCCCCCATCGAAGCACATTTCCTGCGCGGCAAAGGATCGCTGCTGGCTCATGCCCGCATGATAGCGCCGGTTTGCTCCGGCTTCCAAGGCCGGATGGCTTGTGCTGCCTGTGATTGTGGATCACATTGCCCGCTCATCGCTTGTCCAAGCGACCCCATGGAGAGCCCGAGATGAGCGACACGCGCGAACCCGCAAACAAGCGCAATGATGCTATGCCGCATTATGACGGCCCGGCGGGAGGCTGGGGCAGTCTCAAGGGTATCGCGCAAATTCTCGGCACCGAGAAACCCTCGCCCGGCATGCTCGAGACGCTGCAGCGCCAGAACAAGACCGGCGGGCACATGTGCACCAGTTGCGCCTGGGCCAAGCCAGCCAGGCCGCATCCGTTCGAATTTTGCGAAAACGGTGCCAAGGCGACGATGTGGGAGCTGACGTCGAAGCGCTGCACGCCCGAATTTTTCGGGGCGCACAGCGTGTCGGAGCTGCGGCGCTGGAAGGATTATGATCTGGAGATCGAGGGGCGGCTGACGCACCCGATGAAATATGATCCCGACACCGATCATTATGTCCCGGTCAGCTGGGATGAGGCGTTCCGCGGCATCGGCGCGCATCTCAAGACGCTCGATCCCAAATCGGTGATCTTCTACGCGTCCGGCCGCGCCAGCCTGGAAACGAGCTATCTCTACGCGCTGTTTGCGCGGGCTTATGGCAACAACAATCTGCCGGACAGTTCGAACATGTGCCACGAGACGACGTCGGTCGCGCTGACCAAGGTGATCGGCGCGCCGGTGGGCACCTGCACGCTGGATGATTTCGAACATTGCGACGCGATCTTCTTTTTCGGCCAGAACACCGGATCGAACAGCCCGCGTTTCCTGCATCCGCTGCAGGCGGCGGTGAAGCGCGGCTGCAAGATCGTGACCTTCAATCCTCTGAAGGAAAAGGGGCTGGAGGAATTTATCAGCCCGCAAAACCCGGTGCAGATGCTGAGCGGCAAATCGACCAGGATCAGCTATCAATATCATCAGGTGAAGGCCGGCGGCGACATCGCGGCAATCCTGGGGATGTGCAAATTCATCCTGGAATGTGACCGGTCGCGGCGGAAAAACACCGGCAGCGGCGTCATCGACGAGGATTTCATCGCCCAGCACACCCACGGGTTCGAGGAATTCAAGGCGAAATGCGCCGCGGTCAGCTGGGACGAGATCGAGACCAATAGCGGGCTGCCGCGCACCGCGCTGATGGACGCCGCGCGGGTCTATATGGATGCCAAGGCCGTCATCGGCATTTACGGCATGGGGCTGACCCAGCATGTCCACGGGTTCGAGAATATCGCGCTCCTCACCAACTTCCTGCTGCTGCGCGGCAATATCGGGCGGCAGGGCGCGGGCATGAGCCCGGTGCGCGGGCACAGCAATGTGCAGGGCCAGCGGACCGTGGGAATCGCCGAGAAAACCGCCCTGGTGCCGCTCGACAAAATTGCCGAGCAGTTCGGTTTCGAACCGCCGCGCGAGGACGGGATGAACACGGTTGAGGCGTGCGAGGGCATTGTCGACGGGTCGGTCAAAGCCTTTGTCTCGTTGGGCGGCAACTTTGTGCGCGCCATTCCCGATATCGTGAAGATGGAGCAAGCCTGGCAGGAGATGGCGCTGACGGTCCAGATCGCGACCAAGCTCAACCGCAGCCATCTGGTCAACGGTAAGAGCGCCTATCTGCTGCCGTGCATCGCCCGGTCGGAGCAGGACATGCAGGCGAGCGGCGCGCAATATGTGACGATGGAAGACACGTTCAGCCATGTCTATGCCTCGCTCGGCAAGCGCCCGCCTGCGAGCGGCGATCTGCTGTCCGAACTCGCGATTATCGCCGGGATCGCCAAGGCGGTGCTGGAGCCCAACCCCAGGCTGCGGTGGGACGCATGGACGGCGGATTACGGCCTGGTGCGCGATCTGATTGCAGAGACCTACAGCGCCGAATTTTACGACATGAACGTGCGCATGCACGAAGCTGGCGGATTTTATCGCGGCAACAGCGCGCGAGAACGCATCTGGAAGACCGAGAGCGGCAAGGCGCAGTTCACCACCCCGGCCATGCTGTCGGCCACCGGCGTCGACGACAAGGAGGGGCGATTTCGCCTGATCACGCTGCGCTCCAACGACCAGTTCAACACCACCATCTACGGCTATTCAGATCGCTTTCGCGGGATCGAGGGCACGCGTCATGTCGTGCTGATCAATCCCGGGGAGATGGAGCAGGCGGGGCTCATCGCGGGCCAGCGCGTGACGCTGATCGGCGATGCCGACGACGGCGAGGATCGCCGGGTGCCGGGGCTGACCGTGACGCCGTATGAGGTTCCCGACGGTTGCCTGGCGGGTTATTTCCCCGAGCTCAATCCGCTCGTTCCGCTGTGGTATCACGACGTGCAATCGAAAACCCCCGCTTCCAAGGGCGTGCCGGTGAGGATAGAGGCCGAATAATGGCCTGTGGAAACCTGATCGACGAATTCGGACGCACGATCCGTTACCTGCGCATGTCGGTGACCGACCGCTGCGATCTGCGCTGCAATTATTGCATGGGCGAGGCGATGCAATTCCTGCCCCGGCGCGAGCTGCTCGATCTGGACGAACTGGTGCAGGTGGCCGACGCCTTCATTGCGCGCGGCGTCAACAAGATCCGGCTGACCGGCGGCGAGCCGTTGGTGCGCGCGGTCACGCTGCCGCTGATCGAGGAACTTGGTACGCGGCTGGGAAGCGGCCTCGACGAGCTCACCATGACCACCAATGCCACCAATCTCGCGCGGAATGCGGAGCGGATCGCGGCGGCGGGGGTGAAGCGGCTCAACGTCTCGCTGGACACGCGCGAACCGGCCAAATTTGCCGCGCTTACCAACCGCGACATGCTGGATCGCGTGCTCGGGGGCATCGACGCGGCGCTGGACGCGGGCATCAAGATCAAGCTCAACACCGTCGCGCTGGCCGATACCAATCGGGAGGAGATTCCCGATCTCACCGCCTGGGCGCATGGCAAGGGCATGGACATCACCTTTATCGAGGTGATGCCGCTGGGCGATATCGCGGCCGAGCGCTCGGACCAGTTCCTGTCGCTCGAAACCGTGCGGCGCGACCTGGAGGAGCGGTTCACGCTGGAGCCCTCGAACTATGTCAGCGGTGGCCCCGCGCGCTACTGGGACGTGGCCGAGACCGGTGGGCGGATCGGCTTCATCAGCCCGATCAGCCATAATTTCTGCGCCAGTTGCAACCGGGTGCGCGTGACGGCCAAGGGCGAACTGTTCCCGTGTCTGGGCCATGGCGAACTGACCGATCTGCGTGCCGCCGTGCGCGGCGAAACGCCCGAAGCATCGCTCGACGCGGCGCTCGACCGGGCGATGAAGACCAAGCCCGAGCGGCATTATTTCCACATTGCCAGGGGGGCCGATCCGGCGTTGGCGCGGCATATGTCGGTGACCGGCGGCTGAGGCCGCGCCGCCGATAGCCTTAAATTTGCGTTTCGATAAAAAACTGACGTAAAGCGGTCAGCATGCTTGCGGTGGCCCGCCACCGACCCCATAATCGTGCTGCAACTGCGAAGGAACGGCGGCGGCATGCTCTCGACGAAATATCTCTCAACCGCCTTGCTTGGTGCCGCGCTGGTGCTGGCTGCCTGCTCGGGCGGCGAGCAAAAGGACGCCGCGCCGCCGCCCACCCCGGTCGACGCGATCACGGTGCAGGCGGGCAGCGTGCCCAATATCGTCGAGCTGCCGGGCCGGATCGAGCCCGTGCGCGTGGCCGAGGTACGCGCCCGCGTGACCGGCATCGTCCAGGCACGGCTGTACGAGGAAGGCAGCGACATCGCCGAAGGCGCGCCGCTGTTCCGCATCGATCCGCGCGAGCTGCAGACCGGGAAAGATCAGGCGCGCGCCAATCTGCAGCGTCTGCGCGCCACGGCGGCCAACGCCAGCGCCGTCGTGCGCCGTTACCGGCCGCTGGTGAGCGAGCAGGCGATCAGCAAGCAGGAATATGACGCAGCAATCGCCGCCGCGCGCGAGGCGGAGGCGGCCGTGAGCGAGGCCAAGGCGCAGGTTGAAGCCGCGCAATTGCAGCTGAGTTACGCCAGTGTGCGCGCGCCCATTTCGGGCCGTGTGGGCCGCGCCCAGGTGACGCAGGGCGCGCTCGTCAGCCAGCAGGACGGCACGCTGCTGACCCGGATCGAACAGCTTAATCCGGTCTATGTCACGCTGACCCAGTCGTCCGCCGATCTGCTCAAGATCCGCCGCGGCATCGCCGACGGCAGCGTCGATCTGAGCGCCAACGGCCGCATCGCGTTCGAGGTGACGTTCGAGGACGGCACCCGCTATCCGGTGCAGGGGCAGATCAATTTCCTCGACTATTCGGTCGATCAGGCGACCAGCACGGTGACGCTGCGCGGCGAGATCGCCAATCCGCAGCGGCTGCTGCTGCCGGGCGATTTTGTGCGCGCGCGGATCATGGCCGGCACGCGGCAGGGCGGTATCATCGTGCCGCAGCGCGCGGTGCAGGTGGGCGAGAAGGGATCGACCGTGTTCGTTGTGGGGCCCAAGGGTCAGGCCGAAAGCCGCCGCGTGACGCTCGGCCCGCTGACCGGCACCGACTGGATTGTCGAGGAGGGGCTGCAGCCCGGCGACAGGGTGATCGTGAGCAACCTGCAAAAGCTGCGCGACGGTGCGCCGGTGACCGTGCGCGATACGCGGCAGGTGCTGGGGACAGGCAGGGCGCAGCCCGGCGCCGCTCCAAGCGCCAACGCTGCCAGGCCCGCAATACGCGGCAAGCCTGCGCCGGTGCGCACCCCAGAGGCGAACTGATCCGACGCGGATGTCACGCTATTTCATCGATCGACCGGTGTTCGCCTGGGTCATCGCGCTTGGCATCCTGCTGGCGGGCATCATCGCACTGCGCGCGCTGCCGATCGAGCAATATCCGCAGGTCAGTCCGCCTTCGCTGACGATCGCGGTAGCCTATCCGGGTGCCGATGCACAGACGCTGGAGCAGAACGTCACCCAGGTGATCGAGCAGCAGCTGAACGGCGTGGAGGGCTATCTTTACATGGCCAGCTCCAGCCAGTCGAACGGCTCCGCCTCGATCACGCTGACGTTCGAGGCCGGCACCGATATCGATATTGCGCAGACGGAGGTGCAGAACCGCCTCTCCACGGTCGAGGCGCGGCTGCCCGAAACGGTGCGCCAGCAGGGCATCACCGTACGCCAGGCGGACAGCGGCTTCCTGATGATCGTGGCGCTGACCAGCCAGGGGAACCGCTACAACGCCGTCGATCTGGGCAATGTCGCGTCGCTGCAGGTGGTCGACGAGCTGCGCCGCGTGCAGGGCGTCGGCGATATCCGCCTGTTCGGATCAGAATATGCCATGCGCATCTGGCTCGATCCCGAGCGGCTGGCGGGCTTTGGCCTGACGCCGACGGATGTGCTGGGCGCCGTGCGCGCGCAGAACAACCAGACCGCGGGCGGATCGCTCGGCGCGCTGCCGACCTTGTCCGATCAGCAGATCGAGGCGACGATCGTGACGCAGGACCGCTTCACCACGGTGCAGCAGTTCGAGGATATCATCCTGCGCGCCACCGCCAACGGCGCGACGGTGCGGCTGGGCGATGTCGCGCGGATCGAGATCGGCGCGCAAAGCTATAACACCACCACCTCGCTGAACGGCAGGCCGATGGCCGGCATGGCGGTGCAGCTGGCCACCGGCGCGAACGCGCTGAACGCGGCGGCGGGCGTCAAGCAGCGGATGGAGGAGCTGAAGTCCAGCCTGCCGCAGGGCGTCAGCTATTCGATCCCCTATGACACCACACCGTTTGTGCAGGCATCGGTGGACGAGGTGGTCAAGACGCTGATCGAGGCGATGCTGCTCGTCTTCCTGGTCATGTTCCTGTTTTTGCAAAACTGGCGCGCCACGGTTATTCCCACACTGGTGGTGCCGATCGCGCTGGCCGGCGCGTGCCTCGGGCTGTGGCTGTTCGGTTTCTCGATCAACGTGCTCAGCCTGTTCGGCATGGTGCTGGCGATCGGCATTCTGGTTGATGATGCGATCGTGGTGATCGAGAATGTCGAGCGGATCATGCGCGAGGAAGGCCTGCCCCCGCTGGAGGCAACGCGCAAGGCGATGGACCAGATTTCGGGCGCGATCATCGGCATCACACTGGTGCTCGTCGCCGTGTTCGTGCCGATGGCGTTCTTCCCCGGATCGACCGGCGGCATCTACCGGCAGTTTTCGGTCACGCTGGCCATCTCGATCCTGTTCTCGGCGCTGATGGCATTGACGCTGACACCGGCCCTGTGCGCCGTTTTCCTGAAGCCGATCGAAAAGGACCACGTCAACAGCGATGACAGCCCGCTGGCCGAACAGGAAAACCAGGGCGGCGCCAAGGGTCTGCTGGCCAGGGCAGCCGGGTTGCTCACCGGTTTCTTCGCGCGGTTCAACCGCTGGTTCGCCAAGGCTACCGGTCAATATGACCGGGCCAACACCAGGATCCTGGCCGCGCCGATGCGTGGGCTGGCGGTGTTCGTGCTGCTGGGGGCGCTGGCCGTCTTCCTGTTCCTGCGGCTGCCCACGGCGTTTCTGCCGACCGAGGATCAGGGCTATCTGGTGACCGTGGTGCAGGGCCCGCCCGGCAGCACGCGCAACCGGCTGGATGAGGCGATCGCACCGGTACAGAAATACTGGCTGGAGCAGCCCGAGGTACAGAACCTCGTCGTTGTGCGCGGCTTCAGCTTTTTCGGGCAGGGGCAGAACAATGCGCTGATGTTTGCCAGCATGAAGCCGTGGGAAGAGCGCACCGCTGATGGCAGCGACGCCGCCTCCATGCTGCAAAAGGCGATGGGTGCATTTTCAAAGATCCAGACGGCCACCGTGTTTGTGATCCAGCCGCCCGCGATCCGATCGCTCGGCAATGCCAGCGGGTTCACGCTGAAGCTGGAGGATCGCACCGGGGTCGGCCGCGAAACGCTGCAGGGGGCGATGGGCCAGCTGCTCGCCGCCGCGTCGCAGAACGATATTCTCAACAATCTGCGGCCCGAGGATCAGGCGGCCGGTCCGCAGCTGAAGGTGGACGTCGATCGGACGCTGGCAACCGCGCTGGGGCTGTCGATCGCCGATGTGAACGCTGCGCTGGCGATCAACTTCGGCAGTTCCTACGCCAATGATTTCAACCGCGACGGGCGCGTGCTGCGCGTGATCGTGCAGGCCGATGCCAAATATCGCATGACGCCAGCGGACGTGCTGCAGATCCGCGTGCCGACGCCGGACGGCGGGCTGGTGCCGTTCAGCGCCTTTGCCACATCCGAATGGACGTCCGGCCCGCCCAGCCTGGCGCGCTACAACGGCTATCCCGCCATGACCTTGTCGGGCGAGGCCGCGCCCGGCCAGTCGTCCGGCGCTGCGCTGGCGGAAATGGAAAAGCTGGCCAAAGACCTGCCCACCGGCATCGGTTACGAATGGACCGGGATCAGCTACGAGGAAAAACAGTCCGCCGGACAGGTCGGTGCGCTGCTCGGCCTGTCGATGCTCGTCGTCTTTCTGCTTTTGGCTGTTTTGTACGAAAGCTGGGCGATCCCGGTATCGGTGCTGCTGATCGTGCCGATGGGCGTGCTCGGCGCGGTGTTGCTGTCGCTCGTGCGCGGCCTGTCGGCGGACGTCTATTTCAACGTCGGCCTGATCACCATCATCGGTCTGGCCGCCAAGAACGCGATTTTGATCGTGGAGTTCGCGATCGAGGAGGAAGACCGCGGCCTGTCCAAGATCGAGGCCGTCAAGGAAGCGGCCAAGCTGCGCCTGCGCCCGATCATCATGACCTCGCTCGCGTTCATTCTGGGCATGATGCCGCTGGTGTTCGCCAGCGGCGCGGGCGCGGCCAGCCGCATCGCCGTCGGCACCGGCGTGATGGGCGGCATGATCACCGCGACCGGCATTGGCATCTTCGTCATTCCGCTGCTGTATCTTCTGGTGCGCACCTATCTCAGCCGCAAGCAGCCCAAGGCGTCCGGTTCCATGGCAGACGGCCCCGCCGCCGATGGCGAATCCGCGGACGCCGACGCGCCGCGCGCCGCAGGACCTCGCGCGCCCGATCCGGAGCCTGCATCATGATCCGCTTCCCGATGAACAGCCGCCCCATCACCACAGGCCCCATCACCACAGGCCGCATCACCACGGGCCCCATCACCACAGGTCGCATCACCACAGGCCCGGTAACCATAGGCCCGATCATGCGCCGCGCCGCGCTGGCCGCCGCCGCTTCGCTGGCCCTGTCGGCCTGCGTCAACTTTGCGCCCGACCATGGGCGCCCCGCGCTATCGACCGAACCGGCCTATGATCCGTCCTATCGTCCCGATGGCGGCGTGGTGGCGAGCGCGCTGGCGTGGCAGGATTATTTTGCCGATCCCCGGCTGGACGCGCTGATCGCCCAGGCGCTGGTCAACAACCGCGATCTTCTGGCGGCGACCGCGCGGATCGAGCAGGCGCAGGCGCAATATCGCATCCGGGCGGCGCAGCGCTTGCCGGCCGTGGACGGCAATGCCGGCTTTACCCGCACGCGCATCGGCAGCGCCGGATCGACGGGCACGGGCACGGGTATCGGTACTGGAACCGGGGTAGGAACCGGCAGCGGGACCACCAGCGGCGGCGGATCGGGCGGGTTCACGTTCAACCGCTATTCCGTGGGCGTCGGCGTGTCTGCGTTCGAGCTCGATTTCTGGGGCCGCGTGTCCAATATGAGCGCGGCGGCGCGGGCGCAATATCTGTCCACCGTCGCGGCGCAGCGCAGCTTCTACCTCTCGCTGATCGGCGACGTGGCGTCGGCCTATTTCCAGCTGGTTGAGACGCAGGAGCAGCTGGCGCTTGCCCGGCGCACGGTGGACAGTCGGCAGGAGGGACTGCGCATTGCCAGGCTGCGGCTGGACGCCGGCGTCACCAGCGCGCTCGATTTCTATCAGGCGGAGACGCTGCTGACGCAGGCCGAGCAGCAGGTGTCCGTGCAGCAGCTGAGCGCGGCCACCCTCACCAACCAGATGACCGTGCTGGTTGGCGGTCGGCTGCCGGCCGATCTGCCTGCGGGGACGACGCTGGAGCAGCAGACCGTGACCGCTGCGCTGGACCCCGGCCTGCCATCGCAGCTGTTGCTGGTGCGCCCGGACATCGTGCAGGCGGAGGAACTGCTGCGGGTGGACGAGGCCAATATCGGCGCGGCGCGCGCCGCCTTTTTCCCCACCATATCGCTCACCGGCAACGCCGGTCTCGCCTCGT
Source organism: Sphingomonadales bacterium (assembly GCA_038234155.1). GTDB lineage: Bacteria > Pseudomonadota > Alphaproteobacteria > Sphingomonadales > Sphingomonadaceae > Novosphingopyxis. The sequence goes on from JBBSUT010000040.1 coordinate 12,701, forward strand.
CCAGCCTGGGCCGGCTGCTTGGCGGTGATGCATTCAACTGGAGCTTCGGCCCATCGCTGCGCCTGCCGATCTTTGACTGGGGCGCGCGCGAGGCCGATCTGGGGCTGGCCCGCGCGCGGCGGCTGGAATCGGTCGCGAACTACGACCGGACGGTGCAAAACGCCTTTCGCGAAGTGTCCGACGCGCTGGCCGGGCAGCGCTATATTGCCGATCAGGTGGCCGTGCTGCGCCGCGCGGTCGCCGCCAACGGGCAGCTCGCCCATCTGGCGCGGCTGCGGTACCGCGAGGGCGTGGCCAATTACCTCGAGGTACTGGACGCCGAACGCAGCCTGTTCACCGCGCGCCAGACGCTGCTGACAGCGCAGCGCCAGGAAATGCAGAATTTCGCCGCGCTGTATGTTGCCCTGGGCGGCGGCGCGCAGATGCTGAATGTGCCCGTCTCGCTCGATCCGCTGCGGCAGGAAATCGGCGCGGACGCGGCCACACCCTGACATTTGGTACGGCGGGTCGAAGCACTGGTCAAAGCACTGGTCAAAGCACTGGCCACAGCCGCGCCCGTTGCATTCGGCGCGCGCTCGCGGCATCGCTCGACGCAGTGATATTTACCGGGAGATTGCGGCATGGCGGGTGTGTGGTTTGACGAACTGGAAGTGGGGCAGCGGTTCGATCATGCGATCCGGCGCACGCTGACCGAAACCGACAATATCCTGTTCACCACGATGACGCACAATCCGGCGCAGCTGCATCTGGACGCGGAATATATGAAGGACAGCGAATTTGGCAGGCCGCTGGTCAATTCGGTGTTCGTACTCGGCCTGATGGTCGGCATTTCCGTGGGGGACACCACGCTGGGCACCGCGGTGGCCAACCTCGGCTGGGACGAGGTACGCTTCCCCAAGCCCTGTTTCCAGGGCGATACGCTGCGGATCGAGACCGAGGTGCTGGAACTGCGCGACAGCAAGTCGCGTCCCGGGCAGGGCATCGTCACCTTTGCCCACCGCGCCTACAACCAGCGCGGCGAGCTGGTGGCAACGTGCAAGCGCAGCGGATTGCAGCTGAAAAAACCGGCCGGCTGACCGCGCATACTGCCGCTACACACATTTGCTTGCCAAGGCTGATCTTCCTAGCATAGTTAGCGCTAACATCACCGAATTACGGTGGGTGCACAGAGAGGATGTCGATGGAGCTAGGGGCAAAAGATCGCGCCAATCTGGGCCTGATCGGGGCGATTGTGGCGGTGGCGACGATCGGCGGATTGCTGTTCGGTTATGATAGCGGAGCGGTCAACGGCACGCAGGACGGACTGCGCAGTGCATTCGATCTGAGCGACAGCGGCTTGGGCTTCACCGTCGGATCGCTGCTGATCGGCTGTTTCGTCGGCGCGTTCTTGGCCGGCCGGCTGGCCGATATGATGGGCCGCCGCAACGTCATGATGATTTCGGCGCTGCTTTTCCTGATCGGCGCGCTGGTGCAGGGCATGGCCCATGTCCACGGACTGTTTCTGGCCGCGCGGATCATGGGGGGCATGGCCGTCGGCGCGGCAAGCGTGCTTTCGCCCGCCTATATTTCCGAAGTGGCGCCCGCCAATATACGCGGGCGGATGACCACGATGCAGCAGATCATGATCATCGTCGGCCTAACCGCCGCGTTCGTGGTGAACTATTTCCTGGCGCAATCGGCCGGCAGCTCGACCGCCATATTTTGGGGCGGTATTCCGGCCTGGCGCTGGATGTACCTGATGCAGGCGGTGCCCGCGGCGCTGTTCCTGGTGGCGCTGATCTTCATTCCCGAAAGCCCGCGCTATCTGGTGTCCAAGGGGCGGCATGACAGCGCGCTTGGCGTTCTCACGCGGCTGTTCGGAGCCACCGTGGCCAATGCCAAGATCGTGGAAATCCGCGAGAGCTTTAGTGCCGATCACCGGCCCAGCTTGCGCGATATCCTGGATCCGATCACCGGCAAGGTGCGCAAGATTGTCTGGGCTGGGCTGGTGCTGGCGGTGTTCCAGCAGCTCGTCGGCATCAACGTGATCTTCTACTATGGCGAGACGCTGTGGAAGCTGGCGGGCGTGAGCGAGGAAGTGGCCCTGCAGCGCAACATCCTGTCGGGCGCGGTGTCGATCGCGGCCTGCTTCGTCACCATGGCGCTGGTCGACAAGATCGGACGCAAGCCGCTCTTGCTGATCGGATCCGCCGGCATGGCGATTTCGCTCGGCCTGATGACCTATGCGTTTGCCAACGGCACGCTGGATGCGGGCGGCAACCTGCAGCTCAATCCGCAGCTCGGCATGATCGCACTGGTGGCGGCCAATCTGTACGTGATCTTCTTCAACGTCAGCTGGGGCCCGGTGATGTGGGTGATGCTGGGCGAGATGTTCCCGAACCAGATTCGCGGCTCCGCGCTGGCGATCTGCGGGTTCGCCCAGTGGTTCGCCAACTATCTGATCGCGCAGAGCTTCCCGGTCATGGCATCCAGCCTGGGCCTGGCGGTCACGTACAGCTTCTACACCGTGTCCGCGGCGATCAGCTTTTTCCTGGTGAAGGCGTTCATCACCGAAACGCGCGGTCGCGAGCTAGAAGCGATGGAAGGCTAGACCCTCAGTTTTCTGGTTTTCAGGCGAACCCGGACAGGAAGGCGGCCACGTTCTCGCCTAGCGCGTCGATTGCGTAGCCGCCTTCCATCACGATCAATGTGGGCAGCGCCAAGGCGGCAATGCGCCGGCCCATCGCGGTATAATCGGCCTGCTGTAGCCTGAAGTGCGAGATCGGATCGCCGGCAAAGGTGTCAGCGCCGAAGGAGACGACCAGCATCCGTGCGCCCCAGTTCGCGATTTTCGTCACGGCCTCGTCCAGCGCGGGCGCATAGGCCGCCCAGTCGGTGCCGCGCGGCAGCGGCAGGTTCAGCGTGCTGCCATGGCCAAGGCCGGTGCCGCATTCGTCCGCATGACCCCAGTAGAAGGGGTAATCCATCCGCGGATCGGCATGGATCGAGGCAAAGAAAACAGACGCGTCGTGATCAAAGATATCCTGCGTGCCGTTGCCGTGATGATAGTCGACATCCAGGATCGCAACGGGCCCCAGCCCGCGCGCACCGGCGGCGCGCGCGGCAATGGCGGCGCTGTTGAGGAAGCAATAGCCACCCATATAGTCCGCCCCGGCATGGTGGCCGGGCGGGCGGCATAATGCGGCGGCGTGGCGCGCCCCGTCCGCAATGGCATCCAGCGCCGTCAGCGCCGATTGTGCGGACCAATAGGCCGATTGCCAGCTTCCCGAGGCAATAGGGGTGGAGGCATCCATCGCATAGCGGCCGATCTGCGCGTCGATCCGCTCCAGCGGCAGCGCCCGGCGGCCGACCACGGGGAAAATATATCCGATCGCATCCCCGCTGCGCCCGTCCGCCAGCCAGCGTTCATGTGCTACTTGCAGGAAATCGACATAATCTTGGGTGTGCACTTTCAGGATCGGAGCCAGCTGATGGTCGCGCGCCGCTGCCGCCGGGCCACACGCCGCCACCAGCGACTCCAGCCGCGCGGGCGTTTCGGCAAAATCGACCCACGCGCCATTGTGCAGTTCGCGCACGGGCGCATGCAGCGCCTGCCGGGGGTCTGAGAAAGTCTGCATAGGAGCGGTCTTCTGGTCGGTGCGGACCGGGATCAAGCCGCGCAATGCTCCGCAATATACGCATCGTGCGCGGGCATGTAATCCGCCGAATTGGCCATGGCGGTGCGGATATGGTCCAGCCGCGATTGCAGTTCGTCGAACGGCAGGATGTCTGCCAGCGGGTCGTAACGGTCCGCCTGCAGCCCCTGGCCCTGCATTACCGCGAACCAGCTGGTGTCGTTGAACAATTCCTCATGCTCACGGAACGCACGGCCATTGCTGCGCCAGATGCGCAGTTTCTCGGCCAAGCGTTCGGGGATGTCCATCGTGCGGCAATGGTTCCAGAAATCCGAATCGTCGCGGCGCGTGACGTGATAGTGCAGGATCAGGAAGTCGCGGATAAACGCGCTCTCCTCCACCATCTGGCGGTTGTACCGGCTGCGCTCGGCATCGGCGAAGCGCCGGTCGGGGAAGTTGGAGAGGAGGCGCGCGATGCCGGTCTGGATCATCCAGATGCTGGTGGATTCCAGCGGCTCCATGAACCCGGCTGCCAGTCCGATCGACACGCAATTACGCTCCCAGAACCGGTCGCGGTGCCCGGTAGTGAATTTGAGGAAGCGCGGGTCGGCCAGAGGTTCTCCGTCCAGGCTGCCGAGCAGTTGCGCCGCCGCCTCGTCGTCGCTGATGAAGCGGCTGCAATAGACATGGCCGTTGCCGATGCGATGCTGCAGCGGGATCCGCCACTGCCAGCCGGCCTTGCGCGCGGTGGAACGGGTATAGGGCGGCAGATCGGCGCGCCGTTCGCACGGCACTGCCACCGCTCGGTCGCACGGCAGCCAGTGGGACCAATCGTGATAGGGCACGCCCAGCGTTTTGCCGATCACGAGCCCGCCAAAGCCCGAGCAATCGATGAACAACTCGCCCGCGATCCGTTCGCCGTTTTCCATGACGAGGTGCGCAATGTTACCGCTCTCGCCATCGCGTTCGACGA
>JBBSUT010000041.1:0-17255 GCA_038234155.1 Sphingomonadales bacterium
GCAGGTTCTGCCGGCGGCTCGGTCATCGCGCCGAAATCATTGCCAGACTGTTCCATCTGGCCCTGCTTGCCGCCCTGCGCCGCGGCGGCAATCGCCTCGCAGTACAGACGGATGGCGCGCGCGGCGTCATCATTGGCCGGAACCGGGAAGGCGATGTTCGATGGATCGACATTGGTGTCGAGGATCGCAACCACCGGGATGCCCAGAACATTGGCTTCCTTGATGGCGAGCTCTTCCTTGTTGGCGTCGATCACGAACATGACATCGGGGATGCCGTTCATGTCGCGGATGCCGCCGAGCGAAAGCTCCAGCTTGTCACGCTCACGCGTCAGCTGCAGGACTTCCTTCTTCGTCAGGCCCGACGTGTCGCCCGAAAGTTGCTCTTCAAGCGTCTTCAGGCGCTTGATCGAACCGGACACCGTCTTCCAGTTGGTGAGCATGCCGCCCAGCCAGCGATGGTTGACGAAATGCTGGCCCGAAGCGCGCGCCGTATCAGCGATAGGCTGCTGCGCCTGGCGTTTGGTGCCGACGAACAGGATCTTGCCGCCAGCGGACACGGTCTGCTGGACGAAGGCGAGCGCGCGCGCAAATAGCGGGACGGTCTGCGAAAGGTCGATGATGTGGACACCGTTACGGTCGCCGAAGATATACGGCTTCATCCGCGGGTTCCAGCGGTGGGTCTGGTGGCCGAAATGCGCGCCAGCCTCGATCAATTGCTGCATGGTGACGACAGGAGCCGCCATAATCATTCTCCTTACCGGTTATACCTCTGGAAAGCGAAAGAACCGAGGGCCCCGGCCTGAAAGGCCAGGATCGGCACCGGGTGATGGGCGCTTTCCATGTGGAATGGGCGGTCGCTTACCGTTCCGCTGCCTGCAACGCAAGCAGCGTTTTTGGAACAAACCAGAAACTTTCCGCTTGACTGGGCAGAACGTTTGCGGAACAAAGCGATCAGCAGCGGCAAGCCGTGCAATGGAACCGATTAATCGAACCGATGCATGGAACCGGATGCCCCGTCCACAGATTATCCACAGGTCTGTCACCCGGCAGACGCATTACAAGGGTATGGCTCATGGTCTCGACAATCGCAGCCGCGTTATTCGCTACGGCAATCATTCTGGCCATCTGGGCTATCGGACGCACTGTGCGGGCCCATTTGTCTCAGATCCGGTTCCTCTTGAACCCGGCGCTGGCCATACCCTGCGTGCCCAGTTCGCGCCCATTTTCGTACGAACTGCGCCGTCCCGTTTCGGTTACGCCGCTGCGCCGCTCGCCCCTGCGCGTCGCCGCATAGCCTTGCGGTAGCTGAAAAAGGCAAACGGCATCAGCGCCAGATAGACCACGCAAATCAATACCAGCGTAATGAACGGCGCGCCGATCAGTGCCGCGGCGATCAACCCGAACAGCGCGATCGCCTCGAACCGGATATTCCGCCGCAAACGCAGCGATCCCCAGCTATAGGTCGGTAAGCTCGATACCATCAGTCCGGCCGATGCCAGCAGCCACGGACCCATGACGATCCAGCTGCGTGCCTCCTCCAGATCGAACGCCAGCCAAATGAAGATCGGCAGCAACGCCAGACCTGCGCCCGCAGGTGCTGGAACGCCGGTCAGGAACCCCATCTCCTTGCGAGGATGCGCCTCCATGTCGATGCGCGCATTGAACCTTGCGAGCCGCAGCGCGCAGCACAGCGCGTAGAACAGCGCGATCGTCCAGCCGAACTTGGGCATATATTGCAACGCCCAGAGATAGGAGATCAACGCCGGCGATACGCCAAAGGCAATATTGTCCGACAGCGAATCGAGTTCCGCGCCGAATCGGCTCTGGCCCTTGAGCAGGCGCGCGATACGTCCGTCCATACCGTCCAGGATACCGGCCACGATGATCGCGCCCACAGCCAGCTCCCAACGATCCGATATTGCGAACCAGACGCCCGACAGGCCGGTGCACAGCGCCAGCGCCGTCACCGCGTTGGGGATCAGCGCGCGCAAGGGAATGGCGTTGGTGAATGCCGTGCCGCCGCCCATGATCAGCGCCCCTCCCAGCCAGTATTCATTGCGCGATACCCTCGATCAGCGGCGCGCTGCCAAGCTCGGCAATCACCGTCTCTCCGGCTATGGCGCGCTGGCCCTTGACGATGCACGGCGTGGTGCCCGCCGGCAGATAGACGTCGACCCGGCTGCCGAAGCGGATTAGGCCGATGCGCTGTCCACCGGCGAGGATATCGCCGTCCTTGATGTAGGTGACGATGCGCCGCGCCACGAGACCGGCGATCTGCGTCATGCCGATGCGCACGCCGTCCGCACGCTCGATCAGCACATGCTGGCGTTCATTATCCTCGCTCGCCTTGTCCAGATCGGCGTTCAGGAATTTGCCCGATATATACGCCACCCGCTTCACCGTTCCGCCGATCGGCGCGCGGTTCACATGCACGTCGAACACGCTCATGAAGATCGATACGCGGGTCATCATCTCGTCGCCCAGCCCGTCCGGCCCGCGCATTTCGGGCGGCGGCGGCACCTGCGCTATGAGCGTTACCAGGCCGTCGGCCGGGCTGATCACCAACTTTTCGTCGCGCGGGGTGACGCGCACGGGATCGCGAAAGAAAGCGACCGTCCAGACGGTGATGCCCACCATCAGCCAGCCGAAGATATCGGGCAGGAGCAGGAAACACAGCGCGGTGATGCCCGCGGCGATCAATCCGAATTTGCGGCCCTCGGGATGGATCGGTGGGAAGGACCATTTGGCGTCGCCGTCGCCGCGGTTGTTCAATCTGCGTTCGTTCATACCCGCAATCCTAGGCGCGGCGCACGGCCCTTACAACCGGCAAGCGGCCCTTTGCTCCGCCTGCGATGGATCGACCCGCCGCCCAAATGGTTGAAACTTGGCAGCGGCTTGAATAGAGCCCGCCACAACCCGAAACGCGAGGCGCCACCCGCGCCCGTACCCAAAGACAGCGGAAGACATCAGCTCATGGCGAAAATCACAGTCAAAAACCCCGTCGTGGAACTCGATGGCGACGAAATGACGCGGATCATCTGGCAGTGGATTCGCGAAAAGCTGATCCTGCCCTATCTCGATGTCGAACTGAAATATTACGATCTGTCGATCCAGAAGCGCGACGAGACCGACGACAGGATCACGGTGGATTCGGCCAACGCCATCAAGGAACATGGTGTCGGCGTGAAATGTGCCACCATCACGCCGGACGAGCAGCGCGTCGAGGAATTCGACCTCAAGAAAATGTGGAAGAGCCCCAACGGCACCATCCGCAATATTCTGGGCGGGGTGGTTTTTCGCGAGCCGATCGTGATCGACAATGTGCCGCGGCTCGTGCCCGGCTGGACCGATCCGATCGTGATCGGTCGCCATGCTTTCGGTGACCAGTACCGCGCCACCGACATGCTGATCCCTGGCCCCGGCAAACTGCGCCTCGTCTATGAAGGCGATGACGGCAGCGTGCAGGATGAGGAGGTGTTTCAGTTCCCCTCTGCGGGCGTCGCCATGGCGATGTACAATCTGGACGATTCGATCCGCGATTTCGCGCGCGCCTCGCTGAACTACGGGCTGCAGCGCCAATGGCCGGTCTATCTGTCGACCAAGAACACCATCCTCAAAAAATATGATGGCCGCTTCAAGGACCTGTTTCAGCAGGTGTTCGACGAAGAGGGGTTCAAGGATCAGTTCGCGGCCGCCGGTATCGCCTACGAACACCGTCTGATCGACGACATGGTCGCCTCTGCGATGAAATGGTCGGGTAAGTTCGTCTGGGCATGCAAGAATTACGATGGCGATGTGCAGTCTGACACGGTGGCGCAGGGCTTCGGCTCGCTTGGCCTGATGACCTCGATCCTGATGACGCCGGACGGCAAGACGGTGGAATCGGAGGCCGCGCACGGCACCGTTACCCGTCATTTCCGCATGCACGAGCAGGGCAAGGCTACCTCTACCAACCCGATCGCCTCGATCTTCGCCTGGACCGGCGGCCTGAAATATCGCGGCAAATTCGATGAAACGCCCGAAGTCACGCGCTTTGCAGAAACGCTGGAGCGGGTCTGCGTGGAGACCGTCGAGCAGGGCAAGATGACCAAGGATCTCGCGATCCTGATCGGGCCCGATCAGAGCTGGATGACCACCGAGCAGTTTTTCGAGGCTGTGCGCAGCAATTTGGAAACGGCGATGGGCAGCTGGCAGTAAGCGCTGCCGCCGCCGCCATCGGGGCGATCATGAAATAATACCGCAGTCCTGAGCCTGTCGAAGAACGCTTCTCGCCTGAGAGGCACCCTTCGACAAGCTCAGAGCTGACGGCTTTTTTGGAAACGAAACCGCATGTCCAATTCCGCCAAGGCCCGTCTCGAAGTTCGGCAGGCCAAAATTTCCGACATTCCCGCCATCGCGCACCTGATCAGGCGCGTGTACAAGGACATGCCCCCCTATACGCACGGCGAGCTACGCGGGCAGATCAACAATTTCCGCGACGGCAATTTTGTTGCCATACTGGACGAGGAGCTGGTTGGCTATTGCGCCTCCTCGCGCATTTCCGGATCGATCGCGCTGAAGCCGCACGACTGGGAGGAGATCAGCGGCAATGGCTTCGGCTCGCGTCACGATCCGGCCGGCGACTGGCTGTACGGATATGAGATGTGCGTCGATCCCAAGACGCGCGGCACCCGCATCGGCAAGCGCCTGTATGAAGAACGCCGCACGCTGGCCGAAAGGCTGGAACTGCGCGGCATCGTATTCGGCGGCCGCATGCCCGGCTATGCCCGCGCGCTGCGGGCGAAAAAGACTGATAGCCCGGAAGATTATCTGGAAAAGATCGCCACCAAAAAGCTGCGCGATCAGGTCATCAGCTTCCAGATGGCCAATGGGTTCGAGCCCATCGGCGTGCTCAAAAATTACCTGCCCGAAGACAAGGAAAGCAAGGCGTTCGCCGCGCACATGTCGTGGAAGAACCCCTATGTGGACCACGATAGCCCCAAGAAATTTCGCGTGCCCCGCGATGTTGAGCAGGTACGACTGGCCACCGTGCAGCTGCAGGCGCGCGCGGTGACGGGGTTCGACGATTTTATCCGCAACATCGAATATTTCGTCGATGTCGCCGCCGATTATCAAAGCGATTTCGTGGTGTTCCCCGAGCTGTTCACGCTGATGCTGCTGTCCAGCGAGGAAAAGGAAACCAGCCCGCAGGAAGCGATTGAGGTATTGTCCAAATGGACGCCACGGATCCGTGAGGAATTCGCCCGCATGGCGATGAACTACAACATCAATATCATTGGCGGATCGCACCCTACCCGCACCGAGGATGGTGACATCCAGAACGTAGCCTATGTTTTTCTGCGTGACGGCGCGATCCACGAGCAGGAAAAGATCCACCCCACGCCCAACGAGCGCTACTGGTGGAACATCAAGGGCGGCGACAGCATCGACGTGATCCAGACCGATTGCGGCCCGATCGGCATCTTGATCTGTTACGACAGCGAATTTCCCGAACTGGCCCGGCGTCTGGTCGACGAGGGCGCGCGGATCATCTTCACGCCTTTCTGCACCGATAGCCGCCAGGGCTATCTGCGTGTGCGCTACTGCTGCCAGGCTCGCGCGATCGAGAACCAGTGCTATGTCGTGATGAGCGGCAACGTCGGCAACCTGCCCAACGTCCACAATATGGACATCCAATATGCGCAAAGCTGCATCCTGACGCCGTGCGATTTCCCGTTCGCGCGCGACGGTATCGCGGCGGAGGCCACCGAAAACGTCGAGACGCTGACCATCAGCGACGTGAACCTGGCCGATCTGGCGTGGGCGCGCAGCGAGGGCACGGTGCGCAACCTGACCGACCGGCGGTTCGATCTCTACCATATCGAATGGGACAAGAGCGTGGGCAAAGAACGCCGCGGCCGCCCGCGCCGTGAGCCGATCGGCCCGCACACCCCCGGCGGCGGCTGAGTATCTGGTCAAAAATATGCGTCAGGTCCGGTCCTGAAAGGCCTGTCCTACAGGGGCGGCGCTGCGCTATAAGCGCCATATGACCGGTTCGCCCTTCCCGCCTTTGCTTCAACGGCTCGTCTGCCGCAGAGCACGGTTGAACGGAATTTCCGCGATACGTGCCGTCACCCTTGTCACCTTTCCCGAGATCGTTTCGCCCGGCTGCGGCCGTTGCGCTTTGGGCGTCGCGGGCTAAACACTGGCCATGATACACGGGGGATTGAGCGATCAGGTCAGCAACGCGCTGGTCATCTTGGGGGCGGCGGGAATCGTCATCCCGCTGTTCGCACGCATTCGCATCACACCGATCATCGGCTTCATCCTGGTCGGCGTCCTGGTCGGTCCCGGCGGTCTCGGTTCGCTCGTCGAGCGTGCGCCGTGGCTGTACTACGTCACCATCACGGACCGCGAGGCTATCGCGCCGTTCGCCGAGTTCGGCATCATCCTCCTGCTGTTCTCCATCGGGCTGGAGCTCAGCTTCCGGCGGCTGTGGGACATGCGCGCACTGGTGTTCGGCGTCGGCGCGGCCGAGTTGCTGGGGTCCGGCCTGATCATCGGCCTGGCGCTGTTTGCCATGGGTCAGCCGACCGCCGGTGCCATGGGCCTCGGCCTTGCCCTCGCGCTCTCTTCGACCGCGCTGGTGTTGCCGATTTCGGGCACCACGAGCCAGGTCGGCCGGTCGGCGCTGGCGATGCTTTTGTTCGAGGATGTGGCCATCGTGCCGATCATCTTCCTGCTCGGCGCGCTGGCCCCCTATGCCGCCAGCGAGGGGCTGGAAGGGCTGATGACCACCATCTGGATGGGCGCAGCGGTGATCGCGGCGATGCTGGTGCTCGGCCGGTTCGTTCTGCCCAAACTGTTCGGCCAGGCCGCCCGCACCAAGAGCCCGGAGCTGTTCCTGGCGGCATCGTTGCTGGTCGTAATTGCCGCCAGTCTGGCCACCAGCGCGGTGGGCCTGTCGCCTATCGTCGGTGCCCTCATCGCGGGGCTGCTGATTGCAGAGACCGAATATCGCAGCGAGGTCGAGGTAATAACCGAACCGTTCAAGGGCCTGGCGCTGGGCGTGTTCCTGATCACCGTGGGCATGCAGATCGATCTGCGCGTATTGGCCGAAAACTGGGCGTCGCTGCTCACTGCGGTAGCGGGCGTGGTCATCGTCAAGACGCTGGTGACAGGCGCGCTCCTCAAGATCTCTGGCGCGCGCACCGGCACCGCGGCGGAGGCTGGCGTGCTCATGAGCAGCCCGTCCGAAACCACGCTGATCGTACTTACCGCGGCGGCGGAGGCGGCCATCATCCGCCCGGAAACCGCCGCGTTCTGGACGATCGTGACCGCCATCGGCCTGACCATCACACCGATCCTGGCGCGCATCGGCCACGACATGTCGCGCCGGATCGAGCTCAAGCAGCACGATCAGCCGGACGCGCTCCACGAAGACGAACCGCGCACCATCGTCATCGGCTTTGGCCGCGTCGGGCGGCTCGTCGCCGACATGCTGAAGACCCACGATCAGCCCTATCTTTGCGTCGATTCGGATATCGACTGCGTGGCCGCGGGACGGCGCGAGGGATATCCCATCATCTTCGGCGACGTCGCCCGGCCCGAGATGGTGGACCGATTGAAGCTGGGCCACGCCCGCGCGCTCATCATCACCATGGATGAGCCGGTGCTGGCCAACCGCATTGTCAAGCGCGTGCGCGGCTGGGTGCCGGATCTACCAATCATCGCACGTGCCCGCGATGTCGATCACGCCGCCGCGCTCTACCGCGCGGGTGCCAGCGACGCCGTGCCGGAAACGCTGGAGTCCTCGCTGCAACTGAGCGAAGCCGTGCTGGTCGATCTCGGCGTGCCGATGGGGCCGGTGATCGCCTCGATCCACGACAAGCGCGACCAGTATCGCCGCCAGATCATGGAATCGGGCGGACTGACCGAAAAACCCAGCCTCAAGACGCAGAGCCTGCGCGCCAGTACGCCACCGGGTACGCCGGACAGGCCCGGGCCGGCCACATCCTGAAGGATTAGCATATGACCAGTATCGGGATTATCGGCAGCGAGGGGCGCATGGGCCGCGCCATCGTGGAGGCGATCGGCGCGGGCATTGCGGCGCAATGCGCCGGTGGGATCGACCAAGGCGGCGACGTTGGCGCGCTGGCCCAGGCTGCTGACGTGCTGGTCGATTTCTCCTCGCCAGATGCATTGGAAGCCACGCTGGAAGCGTGCGTGTTGGCGCGCACGCCGCTACTGATCGGCACGACCGGGCTGCAGGAGCGGCACCATTATCTGATCGACGATGCGGCCAAGGACATCGCGATCATCCAGACCGGCAACACCTCGCTCGGCGTCACCATGCTCGCCGCGCTGGTACGCGATGCGGCCGAACGGCTGGGCGAGGATTGGGACATCGAGATCGTGGAAATGCACCACCGCCACAAAGTGGACGCGCCGTCCGGCACCGCACACCTGCTGGCCGAGGCGGCGGCCGAGGGGCGGCGCGTCAATCTGGACGCGGTGACCGAACAGGGCCGCGCCGGTCTCACCGGTCCGCGTGCCAGCGGGGCGATTGGCTTCGCATCCCTGCGCGGCGGAACGGTGGCGGGCGACCACCGGGTCATCTTCGCCGGTCCGCAGGAACGCATCGAACTGGCGCATATTGCCGAGGACAGGGCCATCTTCGCGACGGGCGCGCTGCGCGGTGCGCTGTGGCTCACCGGGCGCGGGGCAGGCCGGTATGATATGCGCAATGTGCTGGGAATCTGACCGCGTGATGTGTCAAAATTCCGCTGGAGTGGGCACGGCGCACCGATGAAGAAAGCCGATGTCTTTGCCTTCTTCTCGCGGCTCGCCGAGGACAATCCGCATCCGGAGACCGAACTGGCTTATGGCAACGATTATCAGTTGCTGGTGGCGGTGACATTGTCCGCGCAATCGACCGATGTCGGCGTCAACAAGGCCACGCGGGCGCTGTTCGCGCAGGTGACAACCCCGCAGGCGATGATCGATCTCGGCGTCGAGGGGCTCAAAGGCCACATCAAAACCATCGGGCTCTACAACAACAAGGCCAAGAATGTCGTCGCCTTGTCAGAGACGCTGGTGGCGGATCACGGCGGGCAGGTGCCCGAGGACCGCGACGCGCTGACCGCGCTGCCCGGCGTGGGGCGCAAGACCGCGAACGTGGTGATGAACAGCGCGTTCGGAGCAGAGACGTTTGCGGTCGATACGCACATCTTCCGCGTCTGCAACCGCACCGGACTGGCACCGGGCAAGACCGTGCTGGCGGTGGAAAAAGGGCTCGACAAGGCGGTGCCTGCCCCGTTCCGGGTACACGCCCACCACTGGCTGATCCTGCATGGCCGCTATGTCTGCAAGGCGCGCACCCCCGAATGCTGGCGGTGCCGGCTGGCCGATCTTTGCCGGTTCAAGCCCAAAACGCCCGCGCCTGAAAAACGCGCACCCAAAGCTTTCGGACCGGAAAAGCGCAGTCCGGACGTGGCCTGATCGGTCAGTCGGGCTGCGCATCCTCGGTCAGATCAGCGCCGCTGCGCGATGCCTTGCGCGCCGCCTTGTTGGCCTGGCGCAGCCGTCGCTTTTCCAGCAGCCGGGCATCGAGTTCCTCGGAAAAATGGATGTCCGCCATGTTCGCGCCGCGCTCGCCCACCGGGCGGTCCCGCCCTATGGTGGTGTCCATCGTGGTCTGCCGCTCGGCCTCCGCATTCAAGAGCGCGCCCAGCAGCAGCGCATAGCAACTGAGGAACAGCCACATCAGGAACACCACGATCCCCGAAAGCGAACCGTAGGTCGCGTTATAATCCGAGATGAAGGCGACGTAGAGGCTGAAGCCGAAGCTGACCGCGATCCACAGAAAGGTCGACAGCAGCGATCCGGGCGTCAGCCATTGCCACTTGGCCGCGCGGCGATCCGGACCAAAGCGATTGATCAGCCCGAAGCCAAAACTGCCGAGCGAGAGCGCAAATACCCAGGTCAGCACCTTGATCAGCGTAGCCAGCGCGCTGTCGGCAAAGCCCAGCTTGATCGTCTGCAGCACGGCGAACACGGAGGCCGAACCGATGCCGACCACCGCCACGAACACGGCGGCCACGGTCAGTCCGATCGAGGTGAGGTTAAATTTGACGATGGAACGCGATTCGCGCTCGCCGTTGATAATATTGAGCGCGCCGATCAGACCCTTGGATGCCCGCGATGCGCCGAAAATGGCCAGAAACAGACTGACCGCAAGCGCAATGCCGGCAATTCCGTCGCTGGTCTCGACCGCAGAGGTCAGCTGCTCCTGAATCAACCGCGCCGCATCCGCTGGCACCATCTCGATGACCGTCTGCATCGACCGTTCTACGGTTCCGGCGTTGCCTATAAGCCCATATAGCAGAACGGTGGAAGCCAGCAGCGGCGTAACCGACAGGAATGTATAAAATGCGACGCCCGCCGCCAATAACGGCAGGTTGTGGAAACCGTTCATGACGAAACAGCGCTTGAGCACTTGCCACCAGGCCTGCCGGGGCATCTGCCACGGCCTGATCGCTTCGTACCCGGCACCCGTTGCCGCGCCGTCAATCGGATCGCTGGGCGCCGCTATCGTGTCCTTCATGCATCAGTCCCCGTATTATTTTGCTTAGCCCCGGCCTGCAGGCCGTGCTAGGGCCGAATCTTCATTGCATCTGGGGTGAGGTTGGTGCCGGTGTATCACGGCGAGGGCGCAAGTCGCCCCCTTAAATGTGCGCTGCTGTGCACAGTCGCATGTCTGCCCGCGTCCGCTTTTGCCCAGCACGAGCGCAGTGCCGGGGAGGAAGGCCGTCCCGTCGCCGCCGCCGCCCAAAGCGCCTCCAGCAAGACCCCCGCTGACCAGCCCCCCTCTGGCCAGACCGCGCCAGCCAAACCGATGCCGGTGATCACCCCGCCGCCGCAGGGACCGAATGATCCCATCATCTCGGACGAGGAATTCCAGCAGGTCATCCCCGGTCTCGATCCAGCGCTGGACGGACCGCTGGAATCGATGGACGCGTTCCAGGCACGGCAAGATGCGCTGGAAGCCGAGGCCGACAAACAGGCGCAGGCTGACACCGGCGAAGGCGCCGAATCGCTGGCCGCGGCGCAGGACGGTGATGCGGAGGAATCGCTCGCAGACGCCGCGATCACCGATCCCGCGCTCGCCGAACCGCTGCCCGCTCTGGCCGATTTCGACGTGACCCCGGTCACGATCGAGGGCGAACAGGCCGACAACAAGACGGTCGAGATCAAATATGCCTATCGCATCGACGGGCTCGGCGCCGCGCAGGAACAGATTGATGACGATGTTGCTCTGTCCGGGTTGTTCAAGGAACTCTCGGCGCTGGAAGATGGAGACGGATCGGCGGCCAATGCCGCGCAGGTGCAGGCGCGGCTGACCAGCGATCAGGACTTGATCGTGCGCATTCTGGAGAGCGAAGGCTATTATGATGCGGCTGTGAACGGCACGATCGAGCGGCCGGATGACGGCCAGGGCCGCGTCACCGCCGTGCTCAACGTAACGCCCGGCCAGCGCTACCGGTTCGCGGCGATCGACCTGCAGGCCCCGCCGGTGACGCCCGACGACCTGCTCAGCCGCAATTTCGCAATCAAGACCGGTGATGCGATCGTAGCCACGCGCGTGCTGGCGGCCGAGGCCAATCTCGCCGTTGTTCTGCCGCAGAAAGGCTATCCTTTTTTCAAGCTGGGCCAGCGTGACATCCTGCTCGATCCGGTGCCCCAGACCGCTGACTATGTGCTGCCAGTCACCACCGGGCCGCGCTCCAGCTTCGGCGGGTTCACCACCATCGGCGACTTGGCGTTCAATGCCGAGCATGTGGCGCTGCTGTCCCGCTTCGATCGCGGCGAGCTTTACGACAGCCGATTGACCGACGATCTGCGTCAGGCGCTGGTGGCGACGGGGCTATTCAACACCGTCACCGTGGAGCCCGAGCAGACGGGTGAGATTGCGCCGGACGGCACGCAATATGTCAATCTCAAGGTTACGCAGGACGCCGGTCCGCCGCGCACCATCGCGGGCAGCGCCGGCTATGGCACCGGTCAGGGCATCCGTGTCGAGGGCAGCTGGCAGCATCGCAACCTGTTCCCGCCCGAAGGCGCACTGATTACCAGCGCGGTGGCGGGCACGCAGGAACAGGGCGCGGGTGTCACCTTTCGCCGATCGAACGCGGGCAAGCGTGATCGAACGGTACAGCTGACACTCAACGGCCTGCGCAGCGACTTCAAGGCCTATAAAGCGCTCACTGGCCGCCTGGCCGGGCGCGTTTCGTACGATTCGACGCCGATCTGGCAGAAGCCACTAACGTACAGCTACGGTTTCGAACTCGTCGGTTCCTACGAAGATGGGTATAACGAGCCGCTGGGCGCGCGCGAAAATCAGCTTTATTTCATCACCGCGCTGCCGGGCCAAGTCACGTTCGATCAGTCGGACGACCTGCTGAACCCCACCAAGGGCTATCGCATCACCGCGCGCGTTTCACCCGAGGTGTCGCTCAATAACGGCACCCGCACCTATGCCCGAACACTGATCGAGGGCAGCGCCTATTATCCGATTGGCGAGAGCTTCGTGCTGGCTGGCCGCGTGCGCGCCGGTTCCATCGCTGGGATCGACCGCAACGATCTGGCTCCCTCGCGGCGCTTCTATGCGGGCGGCGGCGGATCGGTGCGCGGTTTTGGTTATCAGGAGCTGGGCCCCCGCGATCCATCTGGTCGACCGATCGGCGGGCGCAGCCTCAACGAGGCGGCGATCGAGGGGCGCTATCGCTTTGGAAATTACGGCATTGTGGCGTTTGTCGATGCGGGACAGGTCTATGACAGCGTGTTGCCGAAAGGGAGCGATCTGCGCTACGGCATCGGCATCGGCGGGCGCTTCTACACCAATTTCGGCCCCTTCCGTCTGGACGTGGCCACCCCGCTGAACCGTCAGAAGGGCGAAAGCTTGGTCTCGGTTTACGTCTCCATCGGGCAGGCTTTCTGATGGCCGACGACATGATGGATACCAACGGGATCGATCCGGACGGTGCCGCGCCAGAATCGGGCGATGGTGCCGCGCATAACGCAATGGCGGCACCAGACCCCGATGCCCGCACGCATCGCGGCCGCGATGCGGCGCTGACGGTCCTGAAATGGCTGGGCATCCTGCTCGCCGTGCTGCTTTTACTGCTGGCCATCATCGTCATCGGGATCAACACCGGTCCTGGCAAGAAGTTCGCCGTCAAGCAGATCAACAATCTGGAACTGGCATCCGGTCTGGACATCAATATCGATCGGATCGACGGCTCGATCTACGGCGACATGACGCTTGTCGGGCTGACGCTTTCCGATCCCAAGGGCGTCTTCGCCACCTCGCCCGAGGTGCAGGTCGACTGGCGCCCGTTCAAGTTCGCCACCAGCAATTTGCTGGATGTGCGCACGCTCTATTCGCCGCTCGTTCATCTGCGCCGTCTGCCCGAGCTGATCCCGTCCGAGGACAAGAACGCGCCGCTGCTGCCCGGCTTCGATATCGACGTCGACCGACTGGAGATCGAGCAGCTTGTTCTGGAAGAACCGGTGGCCGGACGGCGCAGCATCGCGGCGCTGGCGGGCAGCGTGAATATCCAGAACCGGGTGGCCAAGCTGGCGCTGAACGCCAAGACGCTGCGCCGCGACGGATTGGCCGGCGGCGATATGGTCTACGTCAAGCTGGATGCCGTGCCAGAAGCCAACAAGCTGGACATCGCACTGAACCTCAGCGCTCCTGCTGATGGTCTGGTCGCAAGCTACACCAATGTGAAGCAGCCAATCCGCGCGCAGCTGAGCGGCCGCGGCGATTGGCAGCGCTGGGACGGCAAGCTGCTCGCCAATGTAGGCGGCGATCGTATTGCGCAGGTCGCCCTGGCCGCGCGCAACGGCACGTTCCGCGTGCGCGGCGACACCAATCCGGGCCTGCTGATGACGGGGCCAACCAAGGCGCTGCTTTCCCCGCTGGCCACGATCGATCTGACCACCAAGGTCGACAACAGCCGCTACGATCTGACCGGAACGGTCTCCTCCGACAATTTTGCGCTGAAGACCGATGGCGTGATCGATCTGGGCAAGAACGCATTCGATGCCTTCACGCTGGATTTTCTGCTCAACAAACCCTCCACGCTGGCGGCCAATCTCACCGGCCGCGGCATTCGCGCCAATCTGGTGCTGAACGGCGATTTCCGCACGCCTGCGGTGGCCTACAAGCTGAACGCCGCAGCGCTGGGCTTCAACGATATCGTGATCGAACGACTGTCAGCCCAAGGCGCGGCCCGCGTGAATGCTGACCGTATTTTGGTGCCCGTCAGCGCCAGCGCCGCACGGATCACCGGGCTGAACGCCGCCGCCGGCGAACTGCTCACCAACGTGCGGCTTGACGGCGATCTGGCGATCGATGGCCCGCGCATCCTGAGTGATAACATGCGCATCCGATCGGACCGGCTGCAGGCCGAGGCGCTGATCGTCGCCAATCTGGATACTGGCCTCTATACCGGCGCGTTACAGGGGCAGCTTAACAACTACCGTATCGAAAGCGTGGGTGTATTCAACATCAACACGCAGGCCGATCTGAAGGCGAATAATCAGGGCAGCTTCACGCTCGGCGGAAAGGTGCGCGTCCGGTCGACCCAGATCTTCAACGAAAGTGCCCGGGACTTCCTCGGCGGTGATACACTGGTGTCGACCGATTTTACCTTCGGCAGCGACGGGGTGGCGCGTGTACGCAATCTCAACGTCGCTTCCCCCGCCTTCCGCCTCACCGGCGGATCGGGTAGTTATGCGCCCGATGGCCAGATCAATTTTGCTGGCCAGGGCGTATCGCGAAAATACGGACCGCTCGGCCTGCAGCTGACTGGAACGTTGACCAATCCCACCGCCGTGCTGACCGCCGCGCGGCCGGGCTTTGGTATCGGTCTGGCCAATTTCCAGGCGCGGGTGAAAGGCGGCGGCGCGGGCTATGCCGTGTTGGCCAAGGGCGATACCGATTATGGGCGGTTCGACGCGGACCTGAACGTGCTTACCGGCAATGCGCTCACCATCGACATTGCGCGCGCCAATTTTGCGGGCATCGCGTTCGATGGCCGCGTGCAGCAGACCGCGGCGGGCCCTTTTGCCGGGCGGCTCAACGCCAACGGATCGGGCCTGAACGGCATAGTGCAGCTGGCATCGGTTTCCGGAGTGCAGCAGGCGGTGATCAGCGCGCGCGCCAACAACGCGCGTCTGCCGGGCAAATATAATGTGGCAATTGGCCGGGCAATCATCGACGCCACCGTCACGCTCTATGCCCAGCCCTCGGTGGTCGCCGACGTGCAATTTGCCAACACAAATTACGGCGGGCTCAGCATCAACGCGGCGCGCGCCAAGGTGAATTATCAGGGCGGCAAAGGGCAGGCCAAACTCTACGCCGAGGGGCGCAACAGCGTGCCCTTCCGCATTGCCGCCAACGCCGATTTGGCGCCCGATCTGTGGCGCGTGGCGCTGGATGGCCGCGCGAACGGCATCGATTTCAAGACCAGCCGGCCGGCGCGGATCGTTCCCGGAAACGGCAATTATACGCTTCAACCGGTCACGCTGCTGCTGTCCAGCGGATCGCTGCAGCTGGCAGGCAATTATGGCAAGGGGCTGAAGCTCCAAAGCCGTCTCAACAATGTCGATCTGTCAATCGCCAATGCGATTTCGCCTGGTCTGGGGCTGAACGGCAAGGCCAACGGCAGTCTGGATTTTAACCAACCGTCCGATGGCAGCTTCCCGCAGGCCGATGCCCGGCTCAGCATCGCGCGCTTCACACGTACCAGCCTGTCCGCCGTTTCCACCCCCATTGACATCAATTTCGTCGGCAAACTGCTGCCGGGAGGCGGCGATGCGCGCGCGGTCATGCGTCAGGGTAGCACCGTCATCGGCCGCATGGTTGCCACGCTCAATCCCCTGCCGCCCGGCAGCGGCAGCTGGACCACCCGCGTGCTCGCCGCGCCGCTGGGTGGTGGCATCCGCTACAACGGCCCCGCCAACACGCTATTGAGCTTTGCTGCCGTGCCCAATCAAACGCTTTCCGGCACCATCGGACTGGCCGCCGATTTCTCCGGCCGCGTACAAAGCCCGCAGCTGACGGGCGTCGTGCGCGCCAACGATCTGGTTTATGAAAACGAAGTATATGGTACGCGGCTTAGCCAGATGCGCATTGCCGGAAAATTTACCAACGATCGGTTCGAGCTCGATACGCTGCGCGCTGTGGCTGGCAACGGCAGCGTGCAGGGTTCGGGCTATATCAGCCTCAGCGCAGACAAAGGCTTCCCGCTCGATCTTCGGTTGACGCTCGATAATGCGCGGCTGGCGCGCAGCGACAATATTTCTTCCACCGCCACCGGGAATATCCGCATCACCAACCAGCCCGGATCAAACGCGCGCATCGCCGGCACGATCACGCTGCCGGAAACGCGCTACAAGGTCATTCGTCAGGGCGGCGCTCAGGTGCCGGTGCTGACCGGTGTGCGGCGCCAGCCCCCGCTTGGGCGCCAGAGGATCACCGGCGACGCCGAGCCGGGAACCGGGCTGCCGACGGTGTTCGATCTGGCAGTCAACATCAAGGCGGACGACCAGATATACATCTCCGGCATGGGTCTGGAATCCGAATGGTCGACCGATCTCAGGGTCTCCGGAACCAGCGCCAACCCCGTCATCGCTGGCAACGTCTCGCTCGTGCGCGGCACCTATGGTTTTGCCGGCAACAGCTTTGAGCTGACCGATGGTCTGATCACGTTTAGCGGGGGCGCGCTGACCAACCCCACGATCAGAATCGCCGCCTCGGCCGATGTCGACGGGGTAACAGCGATCCTGAACGTGACCGGCCGCGCACAGAACCCGCAGATCGCCTTCACATCCACCCCAAGCCTGCCGCAGGACGAGATCATCAGCCGCATTCTTTTCGGAAGCTCGGTGGCCAATCTGTCGGCCATCCAGGCGGTGCAGCTCGCCTCCTCGCTCAACAGCCTGCGCGGCAGCGGCGGCGGCGGGTTCAATCCGCTTGGTCAACTGCAATCGGCCACCGGGATCGACCGGTTGCGCATTCTGGGCGGTGACGAAACCACCGGGCGCGGCACGTCGCTTGCCGCGGGAAAATATCTGACCGACGATGTCTATATCGAGATCATCACCGACGCGCGCGGCTTCACCGCCACGCAGCTGGAGGTGACGTTGACTCCGTTTCTCTCGGTTCTCAGCAGCTTTGGCAGCTTTGGCCAGTCCAACGTCAA
>JBBSUT010000042.1:0-17156 GCA_038234155.1 Sphingomonadales bacterium
ATTGCCGACCGCCAGAGCAAAGGCCGTCGCGCCGGTGTCGCCCACGATATAGTTGACCGTCAGGTTGGTCAGGAAACCGACGCCCAGAAGCGGCGCCACGCGCGTTTTGCTGACCCTCAGCACAATCGCCAGCATCATGGCGTTGGGCAACCACACCGCGGCGATGCGGCCGCTGTGCATGGTCAGTTCGATGCCAGCCAGACCGGTAATGCCGTAGACCGTCATGAGCAGCATGGCCCAGACAAGGAAAACGCCGGTACGGGTGCTGGGCTCCGGGCCGAATTTTGGTTTTTCGCGCATGGGTCAGGATCATGGGCGATAATGGTTAAGGACAGTTCACCAGATATCGCGCCGCCTGGCCCGGCCACACCCGCTTGGCCAGCCGGGCTGCGCAGGGCCGCTATCTGGGGCCTATCCTCGGCCGCCAATCCAGATCGTGTGGCGCGGCCCTTTGCCGTTGGATCGCGCCCGCACGCTGCGCTCCTCCATAGCCATGCCGCCGCTGCGCAGTCGCCTGGCAAACGCACGGTCCGGCGCGGCCGACCAGTAGGCGACCACGCCGCCGGGTTTGAGCGCGGCCTTGGCCGCCGCGATCCCCGCCACGCCGTAAAGCCCATCGTTTTCGGCCCGGACCAGACCGTCCGGCCCGTTGTCCACATCCAGCAGGACCGCGTCGTACACGCCCCGCGCGGCAGAGATGGTCGCCGCGACATCGCCGATCCGCGCGGTCACCCTGCGATCGTCCAGACAGCCCGCAGTCAGAGCGGCCATCGGTCCGCGCGCCCATTCCAGGATCTGGGGGACCAGTTCTATCACATCGATCTGCGCATCGGGCCCGGCCGCGCTGAGCGCCGCGCGCAAGGTGAAACCCATGCCATATCCCCCGATCAGCCAGCGCTGCGCCGCTCGGCCTCGCAACCGTGCGGCCGCCAACGTCGCCAGCGCCTCCTCGCTCCCGCTCATCCGGCTGTTCATCAGCTCGTTGCGATCGAGCACGATGATGTGATCCTCGCCCCGCCGGTACAGTTTCAGCTCGTCGCCGCCAGGGATGCGCGCGGTGTCCAGATGTTCTCTCGGGGTCATGCCCGTGCTATCGCGCCGCCCGCGGTGAATTGCCAGCGGCGATGCCACCAGTAATGCCACCAGTGATGCCCGGACGACGACGTGCGCCACGCTTCACCACGCGTCCGCCCGGCACGGCGTTCTTGATGGCGCGGGCACTTGTCACTAGGGCGCACCACAATATGGCCGATCCTCCCATTCTTTCCTATGAAGGCCTTGGCCTGGTGCAAGGCGCCGGCTGGCTGTTCCACGATCTCGACATCCACATCGGTCCGCGCGATCGGCTTGCGCTGATCGGGCGCAACGGCGCAGGCAAGACCACCTTGCTCAAGATGCTCGACGACCGCATCGAAGCGGACAAGGGGCAGCGCAAGATCGTGCCCGGCACGCGTGTCGTTTTCCTGGAGCAGAACCCCGACTTCGGCCCGTTCGGTACGCTCATGGACTTTGCGTTGCACGGAGACGATGGGCCGCAGGAATATGCCGTCCTTGCCATTGCCGATCAGCTTGGCATCGATCTTGGCATCGATGCGGCCACCGCCAGCGGAGGCGAACGGCGCCGCGCCGCCCTGTGCCGCGCGCTGGGCAGCGATCCCGACGTGCTGCTGCTCGACGAGCCCACCAACCATCTCGACCTTGGGGCGATCGAATGGCTGGAGGAATGGCTGGGTCGCTATCGCGGCGCCTTCCTCGTCATCAGCCATGACCGGACCTTCCTGACGCGCCTGACCCGCGCGACGCTGTGGCTCGACCGTGGAGCGCTGCGGCGCAAGGACGTGGGATTCGGCGGCTACGAAACGTGGATGGAGCAGATCGCCGCCGAGGATGCCCGTGCGGCGGACAAGCTCGACGCCAGGCTGAAGCTGGAGGCGCACTGGCTGGAGCGCGGCGTCACCGCGCGGCGCAAGCGCAACCAGGGCCGGCTGTCCAAGCTCTACGAGATGCGCGCGCAGCGTGCCGCGATGCTGGGGCCGACCGGCCCGGCCAAGCTGGCCATCGTCACCGATGACAGTCGAACCAAATCGGTAATTGTGGCGGATCACATCACCAAGACCTTCGATGGACGGCCGATCATCCGCGACTTCAGCCTGCGCGTCCAGCGCGGGGACCGGATCGGCATCGTCGGACGCAACGGCGCGGGCAAGACCACGCT
Organism: Sphingomonadales bacterium; assembly: GCA_038234155.1. Taxonomy (GTDB): domain Bacteria; phylum Pseudomonadota; class Alphaproteobacteria; order Sphingomonadales; family Sphingomonadaceae; genus Novosphingopyxis. The sequence goes on from JBBSUT010000042.1 coordinate 2,216, forward strand.
CATCAAGCTGCTTACCGGAGAGCTGGCACCCGACGAGGGCAAGGTTACGCTGTCGCAGACGCTGACCGGCGTCGTCATCGATCAGCAGCGCAGCCTGATGCAGCCCGACAAGCGGGTACGCGACGTACTGGCCGACGGCAGCGACTGGATCGACGTGCGCGGGTCCCGCAAGCATGTGCAGGGCTATCTCAAGGACTTCCTGTTCGATCCGGCGATGATCGATACCAAGGTTGGCATCCTGTCGGGCGGCGAGAAGAGCCGGTTGTTGCTGGCGCGCGAGTTTGCCCGGGCATCCAATCTGCTGGTGCTGGACGAGCCGACCAACGACCTCGATCTGGAGACACTCGACCTGCTGCAGGAGGTGATCGGCGACTATGAGGGCACCGTGCTGCTGGTCAGCCATGACCGCGACTTCCTGGACCGCACGGTCAACCTGACGCTGGGCCTTAATGGATCGGGCGATGTCGACATCGTCGCCGGCGGCTACGCCGACTGGGAGGCCAAGCGCCGCGTTCCAGCCGCCGCGGCCAAGGCTGCGAGCCGCAGCGCGCCGCCGCCGTCTGCTCCCGCCGGCAGGGCGCGCAAGCTGACCTACAAGGACCAGCGCGATCTGGAACGGCTGCCAGACCTGATCGAAACCATGGAAGCCGACATCGCGGCGGGCGAGACAGCGCTGTCCGATCCCGATCTTTACACCCGCGATAGCGCGCTATTCGAGCGGCTGACCCATGCGCTGGATGTCAAACGCGCCGAGAAGGACAGGGCCGAGGAACGCTGGCTGGAACTGGCGGCCGAGGCCGAAGCGCTGGACGGCTAGCTTCACACGCTTCACACTGTCCAGGGCGGCAAAGTGAGGTGCCCTCTCCTGGTGCCAAATCACCCCCCCTCACCCCGGCAACCGATAAAAGCCGGCCAGCCGGTCCAGCGCGATCCGCAGCACCAGTTTGCCCGATCGCGCGGGCCAGCCCAGACCGCGCTCGGCCACGGGAACGCCCTGCCCATCGCAGATCACGCGCCAGGCGATGTCCGCCAGATCGCCGCCAAGCGCCGCAATCGCGCCGTCGAAACGTTGTTTGGCGGCCAATTGCCTTTCGGTGGGATCGCAATGTTCGGCCGGTCCGCGCCGCCCCTTGCCGCGCGGCTCCGGGTTCCAGCCCATGGTGATGTGCGGCCCCAGCGACGCCCGCTCGTAATCACCGCGCAGCTTCTCGCCCGCATCATACTGCCGGTCGCTCAGATGTCCCCGCGCATGGAGCCAGCCGAGCGGAGATTCGGCCTGGTTCACCGTCACGCTGCGGGCCGGCCGACCGTTGGCGAGCTGGCGCACGCCAGCGATGCCGCGTTCGACCAGCGGGCGGGGATCGCTATGCCGTATTTGGCCGGTTTTGCCCAAAATTATTCTCCTATATGGTTCACAAAAGTTCTTGCCACAGCCGGGAAGCTGTAGGACAGTGCAAAAACCTTATGGGTTAGGAGATACCGATGATGCTTCACCGTATCCGCGACGTGCGCAAGGCCAGAGGGCTGACGCTGGACGATGTCGCCAAGGCCTGTGATCCGGCAACCACCGCGCAGACCATCGGCCGTCTAGAAACCGGCACGCGCACGCTGTCGCTGGACTGGCTGAACCGCATCGCCGCCGCGCTGAACGTGGAGAGCAGCGCGCTGGTGGAACTGCCGGACCGGGTCGATATCCCGGTGGCTGCCCGGCTGACCGCCGATGGCGCGCGCGCCTTGACCGGCGGGGCCAGCCTGTCCGCGCCGCAGCCCACAGGCGGAGCGCAGGCGATCGTGGTGGAAACCGGGATCGGCGATTATCGCGCGGGCGATGAAATCTGGACCGAAACGCTGGCCGCTGCCGATTATGCCCGCGCGCTCAACCGCGATGTCCTGATCCCCCGCCCTGCCGGCCGCTTCCTGTTCGGCCGCCTGATTGGGCGCGAGCACGGCAAGCTGCACCTGCTGCCGCTGGGCGCGGGCGCGCGCCAGCAGGTGGTGGCCGACCCGGCGTGGATCGCGGTTGCCACCCGACTCGTGCGGGCCCTGTGAGGGGGCCTTGTGAGGGGCCCCTGTGAGAGGGTCTTGTGAGGGTCTTGTGCGGCAAGGAGGCGTACCGCGCGTGCGCCGTGCCGATCCGCGGCGGCCCCGGATCGCCGCGATGCCTGCGGCGCCTTGCACCAGCCATGCCCCAAGGAAATATTGAAATCCGATGAACCGTCCGCTCAACATCCTCACCCTCGCCACGCTGTTCCCGAACGCGGCCATGCCCAATTTCGGGGTGTTCGTGGAACGGCAGACGGCGGCGCTGGCGGCGCGGGACGATGTGCGGGTCACCGTGGTCAATCCGGTCGGCCTGCCGCCCTTCCCGCTTTCGCTGCACCCGCGCTACCGTGCGCTGCGGAAGCTGGCGCGGCGGGAGCAGCAGCGCGGGCTGGACGTACACCGGCCGCGCTTCACGCTGCTGCCGCGCCTGCCGGACCGCAATCCGGCGGCAATCGCGCGCGCGGTTCTGCCGCTGGCGCGGCGTCTGCATGCCGAGACGCCGTTCGATCTGATCGATGCCGAGTTTTTTTACCCGGACGGACCTGCCGCCCGCATCATCGCGCAGGCGCTGGCCCTGCCCTATACCGTCAAGGCGCGCGGATCGGACATCCATCACTGGGGTGTCCGGCCGGGTTCGCGCGGCGCGGTGTTGCAGGCGGCGGGCGATGCGGCGGGCCTGTTGGCGGTATGCGGTGCGCTGAAGGCGGACATGGCCGCGCTCGGCATGGAGGTTGAGCAAATTACCGTGCATTACACCGGCTGCGATCAGGCCCGGTTCTGCCCCGTCGATGCCACGCCGCTGCGCGCGCGGCTGGGGCTGGACGGCCCGGTCATCGCCACGCTGGGCGCGCTGATCGACCGCAAGCGGCAGGACTTGGTGATCGCGGCGCTGGCGGCCCTGCCCGGCGTCACGCTGCTCCTCATCGGCAAGGGCGAGCGCGCGGCCGCCTATCGCGCGCTGGCCGAGAAGCACGGCGTGGCGGACCGCGTGCGCTTTGTCGGCGCGGTGGCGCATGACGATCTGCCCGCGTGGCTGTCGGCTGCCGACGTGCTGGTCTCGCCATCGGATAGCGAGGGGCTGGCCAACGCGTGGGTCGAGGCGCTGGCCTGCGGCACGCCGGTGGTGGTGAGCGCCGCAGGCGGCGCGCGCGAACTGGTCACGAGCGATGTGGCGGGCCGGGTGGTGGCGCAGGAGCCGGGCGCGATTGCCGAGGCGGTGCGGGCGATACTGGCGGCTCCCCCCGCGCGCACCGATGTGCGGCCGATGGTGGACCGGTTTGCATGGGAGCGCAACGGCGCGGAGCTGGAGGCGTTTTTCCGCGCTGTTCTGGGCTGCCAACCCGCGCCCTGATATTGAAACACCGCGCTTTTCTGGCGCTCAGCCCAGCGGATAGAGCGCCGCCACGATCCAGCGTTCCTCGGCGCGCAGCACGGCCAGGGTGCGGGCGGCGGCGCGGCTGTCCATCGCTTCGATTCCGATACCCAGCGCCTCGATCTCCCGCCGGAAGCGCGCGGGCGGCTGCACCAGCGTGTCGCCGGTGCCTAGCAGCAGGAATTCCGGCACCGGATCGGTGGCCAGCGGATCGCTATCGTTCGCGATGCGCAGATCGCCAGCGCTGAGCGCGTCCAGCGGCGGCGGCGACCAGTCGTGCGCTTCGTCCGGGGTCAGGATCACGCCGTTGGGAAACACCACGTCGCGCACCTTGAAGCCGTGTCCGGAAAAACCGGTTACCTGCGGTCCCTCGCCCTGCTCGCGCGTCAGCTTGACCATGGCCTAGCTGGTGTAGCCCTCGCGGTCCTTGCCCGGCGCGCCAGGTTTGGCATCGGCGGGCACGAAGCTGTCCGGCCCCACTTTGAGCCACACCAGGATCGGCGCGCCCCAGTATATCGAACTGTAGGTACCGACCACGATGCCGAGCGTCATTGCCGCGGTGAAGCCGAAGATCGTCTGCGGGCCGAGCAGCAGCATGGCGACCAGCACGATGACCATGGTCAGGCTGGTCATCACCGTTCTGGACAAGGTCTCGTTGACCGAGAGATTGAGCAGCTCGCCGATCTCCATCTTGCGATATTTCTTCAGATTCTCGCGAATCCGGTCGTACACCACGATCGTATCGTTGAGCGAATAGCCGATGATCGTCAGCAGCGCGGCGATGATGTTGAGATCGAACTCCAGCTGCGTCAGCGCGAAGAAGCCGAACGTCAGCGTCACATCATGCGCCAGCGCGGCCAGCGCGCCCACGCCGAACTGCCATTCGAAGCGCACCCAGATGTAGATGGCGATGGCCACCATGGCGGCGAACAGGGCGATGGCACCCTTGCTGAACAGCTCGTCCGATACCTTGCCGGACACGCTGTCCACGCCGTCCACGCGCGCACCGGGATAATCCTTCTTGATCGATGCCACGACCGCGTTGGTCATCGACGCCGCGGTGTCGGTCTTGCCCGCCGCCTCGCGCGGCAGGCGCATGCGGATCGATACCTCATTGGGCTGGCCGAAGCGCTGGATCGTCGGCGATCCATAGCCCAGCTTGTCGACCGAATTGCGCAGCTCGGACACCGGCGCCTCGGCGCTCTGGGTAAAGGTGACGCGGATCATCTGGCCGCCGACGAAATCCACGCCGAAGTTCAGACCGCGCGTGGCCACCAGCACGATCGACAGGATCATCAGCAGCGCGGAGATGCCGATGGCCACCTTGCGCCACTTCATGAAATCGATATTGGTGTCGTCAGGGACGAGCTTGAGCAGTTTCATGGGTCCCGCCTCCTCAGATATGCAGTTCGGTGGGCCGGTTGCGACGGACCCAGCCGGCCACCCACATACGGGTGATGGTGACAGCGGTGAACACCGATGTGGCGATGCCGATCATCAGCACCACCGCGAAGCCGCGGATCGGCCCGCTGCCAAACAGGAACAGCAGCACCGCGGCAATCACGTTGGTGATGTTCGCATCAAAGATCGCGCGGCTGGCTTCCTTGTAGCCCACCTCGATCGCCTGGATCACACGTCGCCCGCGGCGCTGTTCCTCGCGGATCCGTTCGTTGATGAGCACATTGGCATCTACCGCCGATCCCACCGTCAGCACAAAGCCCGCGATGCCCGGCAGCGTCAGCGTGGCGCCGAACAGGCTCATGATGCCCAAGATCAGCAGCAGGTTGATGATCAGCGCGGCGTTGGCGTAAACACCGAAGCGGCCGTAGGTCACCAGCATGAACGCCAGCACCGCGACGGTAGCCACGGTAGCTGCGATCGCGCCCGATGTCTTGCTGTCCTCGCCCAGATCCGGGCCGACCGTGCGCTCTTCGACGATGGTGAGGTCCACCGGCAGCGCGCCCGAACGCAGCGCGATCGCCAGGTTGTTGGCGCTCTCCACCGTGAAACTGCCAGAAATCTGCGACGCACCGCCGAGGATCGGTTCCTGTATCACCGGCGCGCTCAGCACCTTGTCATCCAGAATGATGGCGAACTGCTTGTTCACATTCTGCTGCGTCAGCGTGGCGAAGCGCTTGCCGCCCGGCGTGTCGAACTGGATCGAGACGACGGGCTGGTTGTCCTGATCATAGGTCTGCTGCGCGCCGGTCAGGCTGTCGCCGCCGATGCCGCCCAGCCGCCGTACCGCGATGTTGCCGCCGCCCTCGGCCATCGGGAACACCTGACTGCCGATGCGCGCCTTGCCGGCATCGGTATCGGCCTGATCCGCGCCATAGTCGAGCAGCTTGAATTCCAGCTTGGCGGTCTGCCCCAGCAGCGCTTTCAGCGCGGCGGGATCGTCCAGGCCGGGCACCTGCACCACAATCCGGTCCGTACTCTGCCGGATGATCGTGGGCTCGCGCGTTCCCAGTTCGTCGATGCGGCGGCGGATCACGTCGGTGGCGGTGTCCATCGCATCATCAAGGTTGCGCGCGATGCCGGCGTCGGACGGCGTCATCACGAAGCGCGTGCCGTCGATCACGCGGATCGTCCAGTCGCGCTGGCCGGTCAGCCCGGCCCCGCTGGTAAGCCCCTGCACCGCCTCGCGCGCGGCATCGACCTGGTTCTGGTCGGCCACGACAAAGCTGAGCGCGCCCCCCTTGCGGCTTATCTCGCCATAATCCACGCCCTTGGCGCCGCGCAGCGCCGCGCGCACATTCTCTTCCATCTTCTCCAGCTGCTGCGCGCGCACCTGCGCCGGATTGGCCTCCAGCAGGATGTGGCTGCCACCGGCCAGATCGAGCCCGAAGTTGATCGTCTGCTTGGGCAGGAAATCGGGCAACGCGTCGAGCGTCTTCTGCGGCAGCATGCTGGGCAGCGCCAGCAGCACGCCCACCACGAGCACGAGGGTGAGGAATATCCGTCTGATGGGCGTGAATTCGAGCATGGAAAGGAAGAGCCTGTAATGCTGGAGCCGCGGATGCGCGCAGAGCGCAGACGCGCGGACGATCAGTCGTTGGCGGATTTTTGCAGGCGGACGGTGCCCTTGGGCACCACGTCCGAGATGGTCGATTTGACCGCGCGCACGGTGACGCCCTTGGCCAATTCCACCTCCACATGATCTTCGGCCACGCGCACCACACGGCCCAGCAGTCCGCCGCCGGTAACCACCTCGTCGCCGCGCTCCACGGCCGATACCTTGGCGGCATGTTCCTTGGCACGCTTTTGCTGCGGCCGGATGAGGAACCAGTAAAACACGATGAAGATCAGAACGAGCGGCAGGAACTGCATGATCGCCGCGGTGCCGCCGCCGGCGGACGTCTGGGCGTTGATGAGCATGGAAGACATCGAATTTCCTCGAGGGACTGGATGGTGGCGGCCGGGCGTTGGACCGGCGCGCCTGAGATGAAGCTTGGCCGCGCACGGGCAGGCCGCGCGTTTCGAATTGGGCGGGCGATTATCATCCCTCAGCCCCGCGCGCAACGGCGATGCGCAGACAGCAAGCAGACGCACCGGGCTTGCGCTGATCCGGCCACCGGCATATAGGCCGCCGCTCGGTCGGGACGTAGCGCAGTCTGGTAGCGCACCACACTGGGGGTGTGGGGGTCGTAGGTTCGAATCCTATCGTCCCGACCAATTTCATCCAACATAAATTGCAAAATCGCAGAAATCCTAGCCTCTTCAACATGGCAGGATGACGATGCATTTTGATTCCCGACTAGATTCCCATCCATTGTGCAACCGTATGTGCAGCGCGCTGTGCAATAGCCCTCGTCTGGACGTCTCATCATGAACGGCGTCTACCGCCGAGGCGCTATCTACTGGTGGTGCCGTTCGATCCGTTTGGCGTCTGAGGATCATCCTGACGGGCTCGCGTTTTTCAACAGAATACGCCCAATATCAGTCATTACGTCAACGATCGCTCTATCCCGATACCTGCCATAGAAAATGCTGAGCTATGAGTTCGGCTGGCACAAAAAATCACTTCCCACTCCACCCTCAGACTTTCAGAAGAATGATATCAAAGCGTGTTCCCAAGTCCGATTGAAGGTGCGCGAGGGAGGCTCCATTCGCCTCAAGCAAAGACCGAGCTATCGGCAGGCCCAATCCGGTGCCGCCTTGCTTCCGACCAGTAGTGAAAAAGGGTTCGAATATTCGTGCGCGGTTGCCCGGCGCAATGCCGCTGCCGTCATCGATGCAAAGGATCGAAATTCCGTCCGGCACTTCATTGATGGTGATCGTGATCGATGAAGCCTCCGCCTTCAGGCTGTTGTCCGTCAAAATGCCTAGCACCGTGGCTAGCGTTTCGGGCGCCGCCTGCACCGAGGCGACCTCGACGCACGCCTGCACGGTGACTTGGGGCCGTTCACGCGCCAACTGGCGGGCGACTGCAACGGCGTCGCATCGCTGGTCGCTGCTAGCGCTCGCCATGTCTGCGCGGGCCAAATCAAGCATGCGCTGGACAAGGCGGGCCAAGCGGTCGACGTCCATACTGGCATTGTTAAGGAAATGCCGACGTTCGGTCTCGTCCATGTCATGCTCGGTGAGGAGTTCGAGAGCGCCTCGGATGCCAGTGATAGGCGTCTTGAATTCATGACTGACGGCGGCGGCGAAATCGCGCAGGTAGCGCGTGCGCACCTCGATGCGATCGGCCATCACGGCGAAATTGGCGTATAGTTCGCGGATTTCGATTGCCGCCGTAGCGACCGGCTCGGGAATGATCACGCGCCCGCGCGCCACGTTATTGCTGGCGCGCGTAAGCTGCCGGATCGGGCGAGCGATACCGCGAGAAAGGATACCGGCTAGCACTACCAGCGCCAGAAAAATGATCGCCACGCCAAACAATATCTTACCGCGATCCTGATAGATGCCGAGAAACAATCCGCGCGGCGAGCGTGACAGCATGACAAGCCCGACCACCTTGCCGCCCGCAATTACGGGTCGCACATGATGGACCCGAATGTTGGTGGCGCGGCTCAGCCACTCGAGCGGCGAACGCAACCCATAGGGATGGGTAAACCGCTGACGTAGCACCGTGACCGGCCGCCCGGTGAGCGCTCGGCGGACTTCGGGCAAAGCTGCAAAACTGCGTCCTCGATCTCCACCGCCCGCCACCACCACAGCGTTTCCATCCATGATCCGGGTCGCCGAGAGCGTGACCATGCTGGCATCAGCAATGATCGGCGTCAGCTCGCGGCCGATTGCAAACGCCTGGGCTTTTGCTGGCGGCGCTGGCGCCGACGATGGCATTTGCGGCAGCACCGGATCGACGCGGAGATCGATCTGCGGCATTTCGGGCTGCAACCGGCCAGACTTGCGCGTGGCTTCTCCCCAGCTGACGCGGTAAGCAGCCGCCAGCACCGCGCCCTGCGCAATCAGCTCGGCTTCGGTTTGCTGCACCAGCGTATTTTCATAGACGCGCAGAAAGACCGCGCCAAAACCGGGAAGCGCTGCGACGAAGACGAACGTGCCGAGCAAAATGGTGCGAATAGAAAGCGCGGGCCAATGGCGCTTGGCCAGAGCTTTGATATTGGCAATCAGACGCACGTGCCGAGACGGTAACCGATGCCGCTGCGCGTTTCGATCAGGTCCTCCAGCCCCGCATCGGCGAATTTGGCGCGCAGGTTGCGGATATGGCTGTCTATTGTCCGGTCTGTGATGGCGTGGCCGTAGCCGTAGAGCCGATCGATGATCACGTCGCGACTGAAGACCTTACCAGGCATGGTGGCGAGCAGAACAAGTAGCTGAAATTCGCGCGCGGTTGTCGCAACACGGTTCTGCTCGATCCGCGCCTCCCAGCCATCAGTGTCCAGCGTCAGGCGGCCGTGGCGCAGCACCGGCTGCGGTGTCGGCGCCGGGGCAGGCACACCGCGTTTCAGGATTGCTCCGACGCGTGCCACCACCTCTCGCGGAGAGAAAGGTTTGACGACATAATCATCTCCGCCAATCTCAATGCCGACGATGCGGTCGATCTCGTCATCGCGGGAAGACAGGAACAGGATTGGCAGGTCCGCCGCCGGTCCGCCACCCCCGCGCAGGGCGCGGCACAGATCGAGCCCGTCCATTCGCGGCATATTGATATCGAGGATCATCAAATCGGGCATCTGCGCCGCGATCGCCAAAAGCGCTGCTTCTCCGTCATCCGCTTCGCGCGCGTGCATCCCGGCCTTGCTGAGCGCGAAGACCAAAAGGTCTCTGATATGCGGGTCGTCATCGACCACGAGAACATCTTGGGTCATCGCATACATTGCTGGCGCTTTCGGGTGGGGTCCGTCAACCGCTTCGCTCGACCGTCATGGCCGCGAGCCATGGGCCGCGGCCGGTGCCGAGCATGGCGGGCCAAAACCAACTTGGGACGTCGGGATAGCTGTTTCCCGCCGCGTCCGCGATCCGTTCGCACACGTTCAGTTGTGTCTGGCCGCGCACGGCGGCGAAGCAGGAAGCGCGTCCCCCCGCAATGCTCTGCATCGGCAGCGGCTCGATACGATAGCCCAACGCGGCAAAGCAGTCGCGTGGCGGATGGAGCAGGCGGGTGGGCCGGGCCACCTGCCGCAGCACGATCTGACGCCGCCCGTCGCTGAACCGCGCGACCCTGCCTGGGAAACCGCGCGCCAGCAGCGCATCGCCGGGGCCAGGCGCGATGGGCGTCAGTTTGCGCCCTTCGAAACTGGTTGGCCACGGGCGCGATTCGATCGGCGCGCCTTTTGTTTGCGGGAGCAGCGGAACAGCCGCGGTTAGTGCCGCCGCGGCGATGACGGCAAGATGGCGAATCATATGAAATTCCTCCGGCTGTGGCTGAGAAACAATGTGGCGAGGATCAGCATGGCAAATGCGGCCAGCCCAATCCCTTCGTGCAGCATCGGATCGACTTCGATCGGCAGGAAGCCGCTCTCCAGATAAAATAGGCTTGAGGCGCGCAGAGCGTTGCCAATTATGGCCAGCACGAGCGCGCCCGCAATGATTGCGACGAAGCGGAGCGGTGGTGCGGATCGGATCACCGCGTAGAGGCACGCCAGAACCATCGTCGCCCAGAGCATGCGCACGCCGCTGCACGGCCCGTCGAACAGCAATTGCTGGCCGTGCCATTCGAGCGCAACGCCATCGAGCCGGACGCCGATGCCGTTCAGGCGCAGCAGCCAAGTGGTTAGGATCGCCGAGACGCGGCGCAGCGGATAGGCCAGCAGGATGTCGAGCGTCGGCAGCACCGGCAAAGCGAGTAGCGCCAAGCCGATGGCGGGCCAGCGTGGACGCGGCAGCACGCAGAAGGCTATTGCTGCGATCATGGCACCCATTTCGATAAGTGCAATCCCGCTCGCCGCGCCCGCCGCGCAGCCGATGAGGACAGTGATCAGGCGAGCGGGCGCCACATGATGGCGGGCACGAACAGCAAACATGCCGAGCGCGGCGACAAGAGCAAGGGCGGTCGCCATGCCGAAGCCCTCGGCGCGCCCGCCGAGCAGCCAGACGCCGTGCCAGCATGCCGCCAGCACCAGCAGAGTAGCGATGCGCGCCGGAATCACGCCGCCAGTTCCCGGCGCCTGCGCAGCAGCATCCAGGCGGCGGCGAGGGCGAGCAGCAGTGCCAGCGCCCAGACTTCCGGCTCCGGCACCGTCGGCACGGCATCGGCATCGGGCACGGGCAAACCGTTTTCGGCATAATCCTGCTTCGTTTCGAGCACCACCGCACCGCTGACCGGCGTGATCAGGTTAAGCCGGTGCGCGAGTGCAACCGCCCGATCGCGTCCATCGGGGCGCTGGTCGAGACTATCGATAATCTCCTGCGCCGCCCACAGCCGCGCTATATTGGCCGAAGTCGCCGCCTCCCCGGTGACACGCTCGCGCCGTATCGACCAGCGCAATCCGTTTGCGGTCAGTTCGCCAAGCATCGCGGTCAGATCGGCCGCGGCATCGCCGGAGGGCGTCACCATCCGCGCGCGGTCGAACCAGGCGCTGTCTGCGGGCGCCAGCGCGCGTCCGGGCTGAGCCTGATAACGCACCAATTGTGGTAGCGCTGGCAGGCGTTCGAGCGCCTGATCAAGCGCTGGTTCGGGCGCAGCAAAGGCCACCGGCTGCGGGCCGTGGAGCCAGAGCAGAGCCGCGTCCCCGCGGGGCAATCGGGCAAGCGCGGCGGCGAGCGCGGGCCGGTCGTCCTGTCCACCACCGAAGCGTGTGGCCGCGAGCACGCGGTCGAACCGTGCGCGCTGCGCGGCGTCAAAGCGTGCGTGCGGGACCTCCCTGACGGCGCTACCTGCCACGATCAGTCCGATCTCGGCGGTATCGGGCACTGTCGGCAGCGCTGCTTTCAAAGCTGCGGCGCTTTTCTCCATCCCCGATGATGTGTCGAGCAGGACGATCAGCGGGCCGGATGTCGTGGATGTTCGGGCAATGCGTTGTTCGACAGCAATACCGGGCAGCTTTTTGAATCCGGAAAGGCCGCCGGTGCGCTCCCAAGCAGTCTTCACGACGGGCAGCGTCAACCGGGGACGCATATCTAGCAGGGTCCCGTTTGGGATGGCAAGGTGCGCTGGTCCACCGATCCGCGCATCTCCTTCAATCCAGATGGCATGGCGGAAGTCTTGTGCCAGATCGAAATTGCGCTCGACGATGGCCGGAAGCGCCAGGCTCCGGCGGCCATTTGGCGCGATCTGGAACGGCGCTGTGTAACCTATGCGCAGGCGCAAGCTGTCGTTTGCCGGGATCGGAAAGGCCTGCACCAGCAGCCGCTGTGCGCCGTCGGTGGTGACGAGTAGCGGATCGCGCGATCGGTTAACTACCGCCTCGTAGGCGCGGCGTGTCTCGGCGCGTCCGGCGATGCTTGCCTCGCGCGGCTCACCGTCGATCCACAGCGTTGCGCGCGAAGCCACCGCCCCTTCGGGCAGCGCAATGGTGAAGCGTGCCTCGGCAGGTGCAGTTTCACGATTGGCAAAGTCAAAGGTCCATTCGACATAGGCCAGATTGTCGCGCTCCGCGACGCTGCCGTCGATGCGGGACCCCGCCAGGCGGAGCCCTTCCACGCGGCCCCCGACACTCTTGCCGCCCTGATCATCGTCCCAACGGAAGGCACGCCTCGTCCGCCCAAAACCGGCATCCGAACGTCCCCGCGCGTTGAAGGCTTCCCCAGTTGCGCGGTAATAAAGCTCCCGCGCAGCGCGGGTGCTGAGCCGTTCATTGGAGAACGGTCCATCGGTCCAGCCAGAAATCAGAAATCCCGCAACGCCGGACGCGCGGCCGCTGTCACCGTAGGACAGTCGCAGCAGCACATCGCTGTCTCCCAGCAATCGCATCAGGTTCACGGCGCTACTGCGTTCGGCGGCGTCACCCTCATAGCGCTGCAGGGCGATCTGCGTTGCGGTGGCGGGCAAGTCGACCAGCGCCAGCGCGGCAAATCCCGAAACGGCGCCCGCGATGAGCAGCCGTGCGGTCCGCTCGCGCGTGGATGCCAGCACCGCGGTCCAGCGCCAACCCGCTATCATCGCGGTTACCGGCGCGAACGGGAGCAGGCCAATTCCCAGCGCAACAATGGCGATGAAGGCAATCGGCAGGATTGGCAGCAGAAGCAGCACGTAACTGATCGCAACAGCGACGCTGGCCGCACCCGCCGCGATTAGCCAGCGTGGTGCCTGGTCGTTGCGCCTCAGATTGCACCATAGCAGCGCATTTATTGCGGGCACCGCGCTGACCAGCAGCATATGCCCGGCGCTCGGCATCGGATCGAAAAAGGCATCGGCGCACAGCCCGCTAACCAGCTCTATGAGGATGACCGCGGCAGGGAACACACTACCGAAGATGAGGGCAAAGATACCGGGCACATAGCGCTCGATTTGGTCTTCGGCGGGATCGAGATAGGACATGGTGACGGCTCCTGCTGTTGGAGCAGTCATCGCAGAGCGCGGTGCGACCGTGATCTTGGTGGCGTGGAGATTGTGAGGTTATGCGGTGCAGAAACAGTGCAGTCGGCGGCGCGATGGTTCAATCGGCGTCCTGGATGGCGGTCGAGCCGAGGCCGAACGCGATATTTGCGCTGCTAATGGAATGTGTCAGGCAAGCGCTTTAGAAGCTTGAACCTCCTAAATTGGGTCGTTATCTGAAAGGCCGGAATGGCTGTGCCGGATACGCATACCGGAATGGGAGCTACCGGCCCAACTCCCGCTGGACCGCTATGCAGCTAGTAGTAGTCATTGTCGACGCAGCCCTTGGGCGGGCAATGCTGTTTAACGCCTTTGCCTCACTCACTTCGCTTGGAAAACTAGCTTTCGTTCAGCGGAACGATAAGGTGTTCGTTACGTTCTTTGGGCATTGCGACTGCACTTCAAAATAGGTGAAAATCGATGAAAGCCGAAGAGATCATGGCGAAAGATCCTGCCTGTTGCGCCCCCGACGACAGCATCTGCGACGCCGCCAAATTGATGGCCGAAAACGATTGTGGCCAGATTCCTGTCATCGACAAGGATGGCAAGCTGGTGGGCGTCATTACCGACCGCGATATTGCATGTAGATGCGTCGCCCAAGGCAAATCCTCCGACACGCCTGTTGCGCATGCAATGTCCAAGTCAGTCGTGACCGTCGCTCCGGATGCCAGCCTTGATGAGTGCTGCCGCAAGATGGAAGATAATCAGGTTCGACGGCTACCTGTCGTTGATGACGGTGGGAGATGTTGCGGAATGGTATCGCAGGCCGATATCGCCAAAAGCGCTCAGAAAGAAGAGACAGGAGATCTGGTCCGCCAGGTTTCTCAGCCAAGCGATGAAGCCAGCTGCTGCTGAAAAAAATGAAAATCCAACTCTGGCCCTTGCGAAGCCTGCGATAGGCCGCAGACAATTTTGCCATCCGAACGTGTCTCGATGAGCGGCAGCGATTAACAATTCTAATCTAGCTTCTGGCAACGCTACCCTGCATCGGGCTGCCGCTTTGCGCCATTTTTTTCGTACGTTGGATCCATGCAGCAACGCGTTTGTCGAGGAGATCAAGCGGCATTACGCCTTCCTTGAAAATCTCGTGGAACTTACGGAGTTCAAACTGTAGGCCGAGCTCGGTTTCCGCACGGCGGCGCAGGCGCACCCATTCATTCTGCCCAATCTTGTAGCTGCATGCCTGACCCGGGGAACCACAATAGCGCTCTGTCTCACGCTGCAAACGTGGTCGGGTAAATGCGCCCGTTTCAACTAAGTAATTAGTCGCCTGCTCCATGCTCCAGCGTCTGGCGTTTAATCCAGTATCGACCACCAGCCGGGCTGCTCGGAACAGCCACGACTGCAGTGCACCTGCCTTTTCGATACCTTAATAGCGAATGGTCTCGTCTAACATATCCCAATGCCAGCTACTGGGTCGTTAGCCGAACGGCAGGGATTGCTGTGCGGGGCCCGCAAGCCGGAATGGCAGCTGACGGCCCTATTGTGTTGAAAAACCCGGGTACGAGATTGTTCGCGGGGCGCTCAGCAACGAGGGCGAGCGTGCCTGGATTGCCGCTCAGGCTGATGTGTGGCTCGGC
>JBBSUT010000043.1:0-17120 GCA_038234155.1 Sphingomonadales bacterium
GGGCTAGCCGACTTCGTCCACGCCACCATCGTCGATGTTGGCCCTGCCCCGCGCATTCCCCCACTGCGTTTTCTCGGCGGCATCGAGGCGCAGTCGGACATTTTCACCGGGCGAATCGAGGCGGAATATAGCGCTGAGCAGACGCGCGTGGCCGATATCGAAACGCCCACCAGCGATTTCACCCGGGTTAATGCGTCCATCGCGTACAAGCCATTCGGCGCGGACAACTCCACCAGCCTGGTTCTGTCGGCGAACAATATTTTAGACGTGGATGCGCGGCGGCATGCCAGCTTTCTGAAGGATTACGCTCCGCTGGCAGGGCGTGACATTCGGCTCAGCCTGCGATTGTCGCTCTGACGGGGCGCGCAAGCGACGGAAACCAAAGTCGGGACTGGACGCAGCGCGGCATCTGAATAGAAGCGTGCGCATGACCCAATTCGATCTGAATGAAGAGCAGCGCGCCATCCAGGATATGGCGCGCAAATTCACCGCTGATGAAATAACGCCTTATGCCGCCAAATGGGACGAGGAGCATATCTTCCCGCGCGACACGATCAAGAAAGCCGCCGAGCTTGGCTTTGCGGCGATCTACGTGTCCGAGGAATCGGGCGGCATCGGCCTCGGCCGTCTGGATGCGGCGCTGATCATGGAGGCGATGGCCTATGGCTGCCCGTCCACCAGCGCGTTCATATCGATCCACAACATGGCCGCCTGGATGATCGACGCGTTCGGTTCGCAGACGTTGAAGGACAAATATCTGCCGTCGCTGGTGCAGATGGACAAAATCGCCAGCTATTGCCTGACCGAACCGGGCTCCGGCTCCGACGCGGCCGCGCTGAAGACCAGCGCCCGGCGAGACGGCGACTATTATGTGCTGAACGGCTCCAAACAGTTCATCTCCGGCGCTGGTGAGAACGAAATCTACGTCTGCATGGTCCGCACCGGGGAGGACGGCCCCAAGGGCATCAGCTGCCTCGTCGTCGAAAAGGATATGGAGGGCGTCAGCTTCGGCGCGCCAGAGAAAAAGCTCGGCTGGCATTCGCAGCCAACCGCGCAGGTGATGTTCGATGATGTCCGCGTGCCGATCGAAAACCGCGTCGGCGGCGAAGGCGAGGGATTCGCCATTGCGATGAAGGGCCTCGACGGCGGGCGGCTCAACATCGGCGCCTGCTCGCTCGGCGGGGCGCAGCGCTGTCTGGACGAGGCGATCGCCTACACCAAGGATCGCAGCCAGTTCGGTAAGCCGATCGCAGAGTTCCAGAACACGCAGTTCATGCTTGCCGACATGGCAACCGATCTCGAGGCCAGCCGCGCGCTGCTCTATCTGGCCGCCGCAAAGGTGACCGAGGGCGCGCCGGATCGGACCCGCTTCGCCGCCATGGCCAAGCGACTGGCCACCGATAACGGCTCCAAGATCGTCAATGATGCGCTGCAGCTGTTTGGCGGCTACGGCTATTTGCAGGATTATCCCATCGAGCGCTTCTGGCGCGATCTGCGCGTCCACTCGATTCTGGAGGGCACCAACCAGATCATGCGCATGATCGTCTCGCGCGATCTTTTGCGGCAATAAACACTGCCGTTCCCCGGCGAAGGGTCTCCACAAACCAGTATTTTGGGGGGAGCCCGAGGGGCGGGGCTCAGAGTCTTTGCAGGCTGGATCCCGGCCTGCGCCGAAAAACGGAAATGAAATGACCAACCAACTCATCCTCCGGACCGACGGCCTTGCCGGCCGTATCAGTCTCAACCGCCCCAAGGCGATCCACGCGCTGACCACCGCCATGTGCGTGGGCATGACCGAGGCATTGGCTGCCTGGGAATATGACGATGCCATTCATGCGGTCATGATCGATCATAGCGAGGGCCGCGGTTTCTGCGCGGGCGGCGACATTCGCATGCTGGCGGAAAGCGGCGCGAAGCCCGGCCCTGAAAAAGGCAAGGATGCGCGCGCGTTCTTCTGGAGCGAGTACCAGCTGAACCACCAGCTGTTTACTTACGATAAGCCGGTCGTCGCCTTCATGGATGGCATCACGATGGGCGGGGGCGTCGGCATATCGCTGCCCGCGCGCTTCCGCGTGGCGACGGAGAACACACGATTCGCCATGCCTGAGACCGGCATCGGCCTGTTCCCGGATGTGGGCGCGGGCTGGTATCTGCCGCGGCTGGAAGGGCGCGTGGGTCAGTTTCTGGCGCTGACCGGTGCCCGGGTTGACGGAGCGGAGTGCCTCGCGCTGGGCCTCGCCACCCATTATTTGCCATCGGACAAGCTGGCCGAGGCCAAGGATCGGATCGGCGAACGGCCCGAGCGGATCGTCGGCATATTGGGCGATCTGTCCGTCACCGCGCCTGATGCCCGCATTACCGGGAACATGGCCCGCATCAATCGCCTGTTCGCCAGCGACCGGTATGAGGATATATTGGAAGCGCTGGAAAAGGATGGCAGCGACTGGGCGCAAAAGGAGCGCGATACCCTCGGCACCAAATCGCCGCAGACGTGCAAGGTGGCGCTGCGCCAGCTGAAGGAAGGCGCGGCAATGCCGGACTTTGCCGCAGAGATGACGCAGGAATATGCGATTGGCTCGCATGTCGTGGAGCGGCGCGATTTCCTGGAGGGCGTGCGGGCCCTTATTGTCGACAAGGACAACAGCCCCAAATGGGACCCGCCGACACCCGGCGCGGTCAGCGATGCCATGATCGACGAAATATTTGCTGTTCTGCCGACGGGCCAGGAATGGACGCCGCTGCGCCGCTAATCTGGAGAATTTGATGCCTTACGAAACCATCACCACCGAAATCCGCGACGCGGTAACGCTGATTACGCTCGATCGGCCGAAGGCGCTCAACGCCTTGAACGCGCAAGTGCTGGACGAACTGATCGCGGCGTTCGGCGCCTATCATGCGGATGACAGCCAAGGCTGCGCCGTCCTTACCGGAGCGGGTGACAAGGCTTTCGCCGCCGGCGCAGACATCAAGGAAATGGCCGACAAGCCGATGGCAGATTTCTATGCCGAAGATTTCTTCGCCAAATGGACCAGCCACATCGTCAAGGCCGTGCGCAAGCCCTGGATCGCCGCGGTGAACGGCTTTGCGCTGGGCGGCGGCTGCGAGCTGGCGATGATGGCGGATTTCATCCTGGCTTCCGAAAGCGCCAAGTTCGGCCAACCCGAGATCAAGCTGGGCGTGGCGCCGGGCATGGGCGGATCGCAGCGGCTGACCCGCGCGGTCGGCAAGTCCAAGGCCATGGAAATGTGCCTGACCGGCCGGATGATGAACGCCGAGGAGGCCGAGCGCGCCGGTCTGGTCGCCCGTGTGATCCCGACTGCGGATCTCGTCGCAGAGGCGATGAAGACCGCGGCCGCGATCGCCGCCATGCCGCCGCTGGCCGCGATGGTGAACAAGGAAATGGTCAACGCCGCGTATGAAACCACGCTGGACCAGGGCCTGCTGCACGAACGCCGCCTGTTTCAGATCTTGACCGGTACGCAGGACAAGATTGAGGGCATGGCCGCCTTTATCGAAAAGCGCGAGGGCAATTGGACCGGCCGCTGACCTCGATCGGGGATCGGAATTGCCTTTTCATGCGTTCGTTTCGATAACAGACTGACCATTTATCCTTTCGGAGAAACGCTCCATGACCCAGCACCAGCTTCCCGATAACGTAGCGGGGCTCGACGGCTTCGAATTCCTCGAGTTTGCAGGCGATGCCAAGCAGATCGACAGCGTATTCCGGCAGATGGGCTTCATTCCGGTGGCCAAACATCGCTCCAAGGAAGTGACGCTTTACCGGCAGAACGGGATCAACTTCCTGCTCAACGACGAACCCGGCAGCCAGGCGGCGCATTTTTACCGCGAACATCGCACCGGCGGGGCTTGTGCCATGGGCTGGCGTGTCGAGGACGCGGCCAAGGCGTTCGACCATGCGATGGAAAATGGCGGCGAGGCGGCTGTTGGCGATCTCGGCTGGATGGAGCTGAAAATCCCCGCAATCCGCGGCATCGGCGGCAGCCTGATCTATTTTGTCGATCGTTATGGCCAGGACGGCACGCCGGACATCTACGACATCGACTTTCGTTATTTCGATGGCGTTGACAAAAACCCAGTCGGTGCCGGCCTCGTCATTGTCGATCATTTGACGCACAACGTCTATCGCGGCCGAATGAAGTTCTGGGCGGACTTTTATGAACGTCTCTTCAATTTCAGCGAAATCCGCTATTTCGATATCAAGGGCGAATATACCGGATTGACGTCCAAGGCGATGACCGCGCCGGACGGCAAGATCCGTATTCCCCTGAACGAGGAAAGCGAAGGCGGCGGCGGACAGATCGAGGAATATCTGGTCGATTTCAACGGTGAGGGCATCCAGCACATCGCTATGTCAACGCCCAATATTTATGCCACTATCGACCAGTTGCGCAGCAACGGCCTGCTTTTCATGAACCCGCCTCCTGAAACCTATTATGACATGCTGGCCGATCGTTTGCCCGGGCACGGCGAGCCGGTGGACGAGATGAAGGCGCGCGGGCTGCTGCTCGACGGATCTACCGAAGACGGCGATCCGCGCCTGCTGCTCCAGATATTCACCGGCAACATGTTTGGCCCGGTGTTCTTCGAGATTATCCAGCGCAAAAAGGACGAAGGGTTTGGCGAGGGCAATTTCAAGGCACTGTTCGAGAGTATCGAGCGTGACCAGATGCAGCGCGGCAAGTTGAAGAAGGGCGCGAAGGCGGAGGCCTGATGAACGTCGAGCGCAGCATCGAAACGCAATCGCGCGGCGCCGCATATATGACCGGCTTCGGTTCGCATTTCGCGACCGAAGCCGTGCCTGGCGCATTGCCGGTGGGGCAGAATAGCCCGCAAAAATTGCCTTACGGCCTGTATGCCGAACAGCTGAGCGGCACCGCCTTCACCGCGCCGCGCCATGAGAACCGGCGTAGCTGGCTCTACCGCATCCGTCCGAGCGCCGAGCATCCACCGTTTGCGCGCTATCAGGGCGCGGCCCGCTTCGCACCGGGGACGATCGATGAACCGTTGGCTCCAAACCGGCTGCGCTGGGACCCGCTCGCCGATGCCGACCCCGGCACGGACCTTGTCGATGGCATGACCACCATGCTTGCCAACCGCGACCCCGCCGATCTCGCTGGCGTTGCTGTGCATCTCTATACCGCCAACACGGACATGGACGACCGCGTGTTCGTCAACGCGGATGGCGAGCTTTTGTTTATCCCGCAGGAGGGACGGCTCGAACTTCTCACCGAATTGGGCCGTCTCATCGTGGGCCCCGGGGAGATCGCGCTGATTCCACGGGGGGTTCGTTTCCGCGCTCTGCTGCCGGACGAAAGCGCGCGCGGCTATGTTGCGGAAAACCACGGCGCGCTTTTTCGCCTCCCCGATCTGGGACCGATCGGCTCCAACGGTCTTGCCAACTCGCGTGATTTCGAGACGCCGGTTGCCTGGTATGAGGACCGCGATGCACCGGTTGAGCTGATCCAGAAATATATGGGATCGCTATGGACTACCATGCTCGGCCACAGCCCGCTCGACGTGGTCGCCTGGCACGGTAATCTTGTGCCCTTTCGCTACGATCTGTCGCGCTTCAACACCATGAACACGGTCAGCTTTGACCATCCCGACCCATCCATATTCACGGTGCTCACCTCGCCCAGCGAAGTACCTGGCCGCGCCAATGCCGATTTTGTAATCTTTCCGCCGCGCTGGATGGTGGCCGAACACACGTTCCGGCCGCCCTGGTTCCACCGCAACGTCATGAGCGAGGCGATGGGCCTCATCCACGGCGAATATGATGCCAAGGACGGCGGCGGCTTTCGCCCCGGAGGCCTCTCGCTGCACAATCTGATGGCGGGCCACGGGCCGGACAAGGCGAGCTGGGAAAGGGCGATTCAGGCCGATCTGAAACCGCACAAGATCGATGGCACCATGGCTTTCATGGTGGAAAGCTGCTGGCCCTACAGGCCGACACGGTTCGCCATGGAGCGCGCGCAGCCCGATTATGATGATGCGTGGGCCGATTTTCCCAAGGCGACGCTGCCGTAATCCCCTTTTCTATATGACGACCCGGCTTAATGGAGGCGCAGGGACCTAGCGATCTGGCCCGATTTCAGCGCTCTGCGATGAATAAGGGCCAGATGCAGGATGGGCGCAGGCCCTGCTGCACCTCGCACTGACGACCAGAGGGATGGATGCCATGACCGACCAGACTCACAGCCCGGACCTGCGCAGCTGGGTTCCCGGCGCCAACGAAGACGCCGATTTCCCCATCCAGAACCTGCCGCTCGGGATTTTCAGCTCAGGATCGAATGGCGCTTGCGCGGGCACA
Organism: Sphingomonadales bacterium; assembly: GCA_038234155.1. Classification (GTDB taxonomy): domain Bacteria; phylum Pseudomonadota; class Alphaproteobacteria; order Sphingomonadales; family Sphingomonadaceae; genus Novosphingopyxis. The sequence goes on from JBBSUT010000043.1 coordinate 6,332, forward strand.
GCGATCGGGAGCCATATCCTTGATTTGAAGGCGCTCGCCGAAACCGGCCTGCTGCACAGCGCAGTCGGTCCTTTGCTCAAAGGCACCACGCTCAACGCCATTTTTGGGCTGCCAAAGTCCGCGCGAGGCGACCTGCGCAAGCGCCTGTCCGAGCTCCTGTCGGACGAAAACTATCGCGATCAGGTCCAGCCCCTGCTCCATGTCGCAGCCGATTGTACGATGCACCTGCCCGCCCAGATCGGCGATTACACCGATTTTTATGTCGGCATCCACCATGCCCTCAATATCGGCCGACAATTCCGGCCGGACAATCCGCTGCTGCCCAATTACAAATTTCTGCCAATCGGCTATCACGGACGCGCCAGTTCGGTGCGCGTTTCCGGCGAGCCGGTGGTGCGGCCGCAAGGGCAGCGCAAGGGCGCGGACGAAGACATGCCGGTGCGCGGGCCATCGCGCAGGCTCGACTACGAGCTGGAACTTGGCCTGTGGATCGGGCCCGGCAACGCGCTCGGCGAACCCATAGACATCGCCGCGGCCAGCGATCATCTGGCCGGACTATGCCTGCTGAACGACTGGTCCGCGCGCGATCTGCAGGCGTGGGAATATCAGCCGTTAGGGCCCTTCCTCGGCAAAAGCTTCCAGACCAGCGTCTCACCCTGGGTGATCACCGCCGAGGCGCTGGAGCCGTTCCGGCAGGCGCAGGCCCCAAGGCCGCACGGCGATCCCGCGCCGCTGTCATATCTAGACGACGCCAGCGACCAGGCCGCCGGTGCGTTTGCGATCACGCTGGAGACATTTTTGCTGACCGAGCGGATGCGGCTGGCAAGCGAAGCGCCGTGCCAGCTCAGCACGAGCGCAGCGCGGCACATGTACTGGACGGCGGCGCAGATGATCACGCACCACGCGTCCAACGGTTGCAACCTGCAGCCCGGCGATCTGCTGGGCACCGGCACGCTCTCCGGTCCCGACAACAGCAGCCTGGGTAGCCTGATGGAGATGAGCCTCGGCGGGCAGCAGCCGATTGGCTTGCCCAATGGAGAAACACGCAGCTTCCTGGAGGATGGCGACGAAATCATTCTCAAGGCGTCGGCGCAGGCCGACGGTGCGGTGCCGATCGGCTTTGGCGCATGCCGTGCGGTTATACGCCCGGCGGTCACCTAGATTTCAGACGGCCTGCGCCTCAACCCTCCGCTTTTTTTGCAACCGGTATTCGTGCAGCAGCGGCTCGGTATAACCGCCCGGCTGGGCCTCTCCCTCGAACACCAGTGCGCGCGCGGCCCGGTAGGCAATGCCGTCCAGCGAGGACGCCATCGGCCGATACGCCGGATCGCCCGCATTCTGGGCATCGACCTTTTCCGCCATTCGCGCGAACACCGCATCCACCTGGTCCGCCGTCGTAACGCCGTGCTTCAACCAATTGGCAACATGCTGCGAGGAGATGCGCAGCGTCGCGCGGTCCTCCATCAAACCGACGTCGTGGATATCGGGCACCTTAGAACAGCCCACGCCCTGATCGATCCAGCGCACGACATAACCGAGAATGCTCTGGATATTATTTTCCAGTTCGCGCTTGATCAAGTCCTCAGGGAAATTGGTATCGCTCGCCAAGGGCACGGTCAGCAGTTTTTCGAGACCAGGCATGGGCTGCGCGGCGACTGCGCTCTGGTGATCGAACACGTCGAAGCGGTGATAATGCACCGCGTGCAGCGTGGCCGCCGTCGGGCTCGGTACCCAGGCGGTGTTGGCGCCGGTTTTGGGGTGACCGATCTTCTGCTCCATCATGTCGGCCATCCGGTCCGGCGCGGCCCACATGCCCTTGCCGATCTGCGCTTTTCCGGAGAAGCCATGCGCAAGACCGATCTGGACGTTGCGGTCCTCATAGGCGCCGATCCAGTCGCTCGCCTTCATCCCGCCCTTCGGGATCATCGCGCCGGCGGCCATGCTGGTGTGCATCTCATCGCCCGTGCGATCCAGAAAGCCGGTGTTGATGAAAAAGATGCGGTCCTTCACCGCGTGAATGCACGCAGACAGATTTGCGGAGGTGCGCCGCTCCTCGTCCATCACACCAACCTTCAGCTGGTTGCGCGCCAACCCCAGCATGTCCTCGACCGCCGCGAAAAGATCGTCGGTGAACGCCGCCTCATCGGACCCGTGCATCTTTGGCTTCACGATATAGATCGCGCCGGCGCGGCTGTTGGTCAACCCGGCTTGGCCGTCGTGCTTGCCGATCAGCGCGGTAACCACCGCGTCCAATATGCCCTCGGGCGCCGCGCTGCCGTCCGCCAGGCGAACCGCCGGCGTGGTCATCAGATGGCCGACATTGCGCACCAGAAGCAGGCTGCGGCCCGGCAGGCTGAACGCGCTGCCATCGGGCGCGGTGTAATCGCGGTCCGGGCTCAGCGTCCGGGTGACGGTCTTGCCGCCCTTGTCGAAGCTCTCCGACAGGTTGCCCTTCATCAGGCCGAGCCAGTTGGTGTAGCCGAGCACCTTGTCTTCGGCGTCCACCGCCGCGACCGAATCCTCGAGATCGACGATCGTGCTGAGCGCGGCCTCCAAGATGACGTCGGATATCCCCGCCCGATCATCCTTCCCCACCGGGTGATCACGGTCGAAGCGCACTTCGATATGCAGGCCGTTATGGCGGAACAGGCGTCCTTTGCCGTCTGCGCTCAGGCCGACATACTGGTCTTCGTCGGCGATCGCGATGCCGCGCTCAACATCGGCAAGATGAGCCCAGCTGCCCGACGCCAGCGGGATCGCCTCGTCGAGGAATGCCTTGGCCCAAGCCACCACTTCGGCACCGCGCTGGACATCATACCCCCCCGGCTTTGCCTCGCCCGCAATGACGTCTGTGCCGTAGAGCGCATCATAGAGGCTGCCCCAGCGCGCATTGGCAGCGTTGAGCACGAAGCGCGCGTTCAGCGCCGGCACGACCAGCTGCGGACCTGCCAGCGTCGCGATTTCCGGATCGACGCCGGTCGTCTCGATAGTGAAGGGGGCGGGCTCGTCGACCAGATAACCGATCTCGCGCAGGAATAGCCGATAGGCCTCGGCCTCGCTGGCCACGTCATGACTGCCATGCCACCGGTCGATCTGCCGCTGCAGTTCCTCGCGCTTGGCGAGCAAATGCCGATTACTCGGGGCGAAACGCGCGTATAGATCGGCCAGCGCTTTCCAGAATATGGCGGCATCCACACCGCTGCCGGGCAATGCGTCACGCTCGATAAAGTCGGCCAGATGCCGGTCGACCTGCAGGCCGCTGCGCTCGATCATATCGCTCAACCTCCCGAGAACTCAGTTCCGGCCCATGCGGCGCATGAAATCGGTTCCCGCGAAATGCGCGGCATCGCCCAGTTGCTCCTCGATCCGCAGCAGCTGGTTATATTTGGCCGTCCGGTCCGAACGGCTGAGCGAACCGGTCTTGATCATCCCGCAATTGGTGGCGACGGCGAGATCGGCGATCGTCGTGTCCTCGGTCTCGCCGGAACGATGCGACATCACCGCGCTGTAACCGTGGCGATGCGCGATATCGACGGTCTCCAGCGTCTCGGTGAGCGAACCGACCTGGTTCACCTTGATCAGGATGGAGTTGGCCAAGCCGCGCGCAATACCATCCCGCAGGCGCTTTTCCTGCGTCACGAACAGATCATCGCCGACCAGCTGACAATCCGCGCCGATCTTGTCGGTAAGCTGCTTCCAGCCGTCGAAATCATCCTCGTCCAGCCCGTCCTCGATCGACAGGATAGGATAATCGGCCTGCAGTTTGGCGAGATAGTCCACCTGCTCGGCAACAGAGCGCGTCACGCCCTCGCCCTCGTAGACATAGGCGCCGTCCTTAAAGAACTCGCTTGCCGCAACGTCGAGCGCAATCACCATATCCTTGCCCGCTTCGAACCCGGCGTCGCGGATCGCGCCCATGACGAAATCCAGCGCTTCCTCGGCCGACGGCAAATCGGGAGCGAAACCACCCTCGTCGCCCACCGCGGTGTTTTGCCCTTTTTTGGCAAGCGCGGCTTTGAGCCCGTGAAAAACCTCGGTGCCCATGCGCAGTGCCTCGGCGAAACTGTCGGCCTTGACCGGCATGATCATGAATTCCTGAAAATCCAGCCGATTGTCGGCATGCGCGCCGCCATTGACAATGTTCATCATCGGGACCGGCATGGTCTTGGCGTTTGCGCCGCCGACATAACGGTATAGCGGCAGGCCGAGACTGTTGGCGGCAGCGTGGGCCGCGGCGAGCGAAGCGCCGAGGATGGCGTTGGCCCCCAGCTTGCCTTTGTTGTCCGTTCCGTCGAGCGCCAGCATCGTGCGATCGATTGCCACCTGATCCACCGCGTCCATGCCGGTGATGGCGTCGGCGATCGGGCCGTTGATCGCCCCGACCGCTTTCAGCACGCCCTTGCCGCCATAGCGTGCCCGGTCTCCGTCGCGCAGCTCGATCGCCTCATATTTGCCGGTCGATGCGCCAGACGGCACCGCTGCGCGGCCCATGCTGCCATCGGACAGGAACACGTCCGCCTCAACCGTGGGGTTGCCCCGGCTGTCGAGAATTTCACGTCCGATGATCTGAGAGATGATGGTCATGGGAAGGGCCTTTTGCGTCTGGGGATTCGGGTCGCTGCCGTCCTGACGCAAGGCACCGTGCAAGGCAAGATGCGCAGGAAAAGTCCTCAACGCTGGCAGTCCGCGCAATAAAAGGTGGAGCGTCCGCCCTCGGGCCGCCGCCGAACCACGCCGCCGCACGGACATCGTTCGCCTTCCTTGCCGTAGACCCGCCACTGTTTGGCGAAATAGCCGAGCTCTCCATCCGGCCGCGCATAATCGCGTAAGGTGGAGCCGCCCGCCGCGATCGCCGCGATCAGCACGGTGCGTATTGCCTCCACCAACCGCTCCAGACGTACCAGACCGATTTTGCCGCCCTGCCGCCCCGGTGCGATCCGCGCCATGTTCAGCGCCTCACACACATAGATATTGCCCAGGCCGGCCACGATCCGTTGATCGAGCATCAACAATTTGATGCCTGCGAAACGACCCGTCAGCGCTTGCTGCAGATATCGGGCGGTAAAGTCCGGCCCGAGCGGTTCCGGGCCCAAGGCGGCAAACGGGGGCCATCGGTCCAGCGCTGCCGTTTCCATCAGGTCCACCGAACCGAAGCGCCGGGGATCGTTGAGGCTGAGCAGATGGCCGCTCTCGACGCCGATCACCAGATGATCGTGCGTGCCCAACGCTTCCGGATCGATCCGCCAGCGGCCGGACATGCCGAGGTGAAAGACCATGCTGTCCCCGCGATCGGTATGGATCAGCCCGTATTTCGCGCGGCGGCCGAGGCCGGTGATGGTGGCGCCCGTCATGCGCTGGCGCAAGTCTTCCGGGAAAGGCCGGCGCAGATCGGGACGGCGCGTCTCGATCCCGGCGATCCGCTGTCCGTCCATAACAGCGGCCAGCCCGCGCACGGTGGTTTCGACTTCGGGAAGTTCGGGCATGGCCAGGGATATAGGCATTTGGCAGCGCGGTGCCATTGTTTCGACGCAGGCCGCTCGCCATCTAGCAAAAGCGCCGCCACCACCCTAGGACGCAGCCAGAGCGAAAGAACGAGGACCCGCCATGCCAGACACCGTCTCCTTCGGTTTCGAAGAGGTTGCACCGGACGAAAAGACCCGGCGCGTCGGCGGCGTGTTCTCCAATGTTGCGTCCAGCTATGATGTGATGAATGATGCCATGTCGGGCGGCATGCACCGGTTGTGGAAGAACCGTTTCGTTCGTCTCGTCAAACCGCGCGAAGGCGAGGATATTCTCGATATGGCCGGAGGCACCGGGGACATTGCCTTCCGCATGCAGGCCAAAGGTGCCAATGTCACGGTGGCCGATATCAATCCGGAGATGCTGGAAGTGGGCATGGACCGGGCGGTCAAGCGCGGGCTCGACGGGCTGGTCTGGACCGAGCAGAATGCCGAAACCCTGACCTTCCCCGATCGCCATTTTGATGCCTATACCATCGCTTTCGGCATCCGGAACGTCACCGACATTCCCGCCGCGCTGGCCGAAGCGCACCGCACGCTGCGCTATGGCGGACGTTTTTTCTGCCTGGAATTTTCGACAACGCTTTGGCCCGGTTTCGCCGATGTCTACGACTGGTACTCGATGAATTTGGTGCCCAAGATCGGCAAGGCGATCGCCCGGGATGAAGAGAGCTATCGCTACCTCGTCGAATCGATCCGCCGCTTTCCGGGCATGGAGCGGTTCAAGGGCCTGATCGCCGATGCGGGATTCACGCAGGTCAGGGCCCAGCCGATCCTGGGCGGCCTCGTCGCGATACACAGCGGCTGGAAAATTTGATGCGAGAGAGACCGATCCTGGCATGACCGCCGCGCGCACGCATATTTTCCGGCTCCTCAAATGGGGCCGCATTCTGGCGCGCCACGGAGCGCTGCGCGATATTGAAAATGCGCGCCAGACGCCGCTGCCCGTGCGCCGGCTATGCCGTGTTGCCCGGCTCGGCACGATCCAGCCCAAAAACCCCGATTACGCCGCCGCCTTCCGCGAGATCGGTCCTGCCGCGATCAAGCTCGGCCAGACGCTGGCCACGCGCCCCGATCTGGTGGGCGAGGAGGCGACGCGCAATCTTTTGAACCTGCAGGACAGCCTGCCGCCCGAACCATTCGAAAAAATTTGCGAGCAGATCGAGCACGCGCTGGATGCACCCTGGCAGCAACATTTTCAGTCGATCGATCCGGAACCGATCGGCTCAGCGTCTATCGCGCAGGTGCACAAGGCGGTAACCACCGACGGCCGCACGGTCGCGGTCAAGGTGCAGCGTCCAGGCATCGACAAGCGCTTTCTGCGCGATATCGAGACCTATGAATGGGCCGCCGCGCATCTGGAGGCTTTCGGAGGCGAAGCGGCCCGGCTGCGCCCCCGCCTCACCATCGCCAATTTCAAACGCTGGACCATGCGCGAATTGGATCTGCGCCGCGAAGCCGCGTCCGCCAGCGAGCTCAAAGACGCGATGCAGTCCGAGGCGTTTTACGAAGTCCCGACGATCGACTGGGATCGCACCGCGGGCAAGGTGTTGACGCTGGACTGGGTGGACGGGGTCAAGATATCCGACCGCGAGACGCTGCTGGCAGCGGGCCACGATATGCGCGTGCTGGCCAATCGGCTGGTCCACGCTTTTTTGCGCCAGGCGATCAGCGAGGGGTTCTTCCATGCCGACATGCACCAAGGCAATCTGCTGGTGCGCGCCGATGGCACGGTCGTCGCCATCGATTTTGGGATCATGGGCCGGATCGACCGCAAGGCACGTTTCTGGCTGGCGGAAATCCTCTACGGCCTGATCACCGGCAATTATCGCCGCGTCGCCGAAATTCATTTCGAAGCGCAATATGTTCCCGCGCACCATAATCTCGAGGATTTTGCCACGGCTCTGCGCGCCGTAGGCGAACCGATGCGCGGAAAGGCGGTGAGCGAACTGTCGGTCGGGATGATGCTCGACGGGCTGTTTGCCATCACCCGCGATTTTGACATGCAGACGCAGCCGCATCTATTGCTGCTGCAGAAAACGATGGTGATGGTGGAGGGCGTGGCCACTTCGCTCGATCCTGGCATCAATATGTGGGACACGGCCGCGCCATTCGTGCGCGAATGGATACGCACCGAGCTTGGGCCCGAAGCGGCGGCGGCCGATGCGATCAGACGCAATGTGCAGACGCTGGGCCTGATCCCAGACCTGATCAGACGGCTGGACGAAAGCCTGCCCAAAACGGGCGGTGCCCCGCCCCCGCCCCCGCTGCCCGATATCAAGCTGATCTGGGACCGGGATCGCCCGCGCGGAATGGGACTGCGCTATACCGTCACCGCCCTGTTGGCCGCGGCGGCCGGCGCGGCGGGCATGTGGTGGCTGGGCTGATGGCATGAGCGGCAAATCGATCCTGCTCATTGTCGGCGGCGGCATCGCGGCCTATAAATCGCTGGAACTGGTGCGGCTGCTGCGACGCCAGGGCATCGCGGTCCGCGCGCTGATGACCAGATCCGCGCACGAATTCGTCACACCGCTCTCCTTGGGCGTGATGACGGAGGACCAGGTCTATTCGGACATGTTCGATCTGAAGGACGAGCGCGAGATCGGGCATATCCAGCTGTCGCGCCAGTGCGATCTGATCGTGACGTGCCCGGCCACGGCCAACCTGCTGGCGAAGATGGCGGGCGGCATTTGCGACGATCTGGCCACCACCGTGCTGCTTGCCACCGACAAGCCCGTGCTCGCCGTTCCCGCGATGAACGTGCGCATGTGGGACCATCCTGCCACACAGCGCAACCGGACGCAGTTGGCGGCGGACGGCGTGGAGGTGATGGAACCCGACAGCGGGGCGATGGCGTGCGGCGAATTCGGTCCCGGCCGCCTGCCCGAGCCGCCCTCGATTGCCCGGCGCGTCTGTGCAAAGCTGGGCATCGCCTTCGATCCCGCGCTGGCCCAGCCCCATTCCCCGACCACGCAGCCGGCCGATCCGCTGTCCGATCAGCCCGCCTTTGCACCCGACAACCACCGCCCGCTGCACGGCAAGCGCCTGCTCATCACGGCAGGGCCAACGCACGAGCCGATCGACCCCGTACGCTATATCGCCAATCGCAGTTCGGGCCGTCAAGGCTTCGCCATTGCCGAGGCGGCCGCATCCATGGGGGCTGAGGTCACGCTGATCGCGGGGCCTGTGAACCTTCACACGCCGCCAGGCGTCATCCGCATCGATGTCCAGACCGCGCTCGAGATGCAGGCGGCGGTGGAGCAGGCCCTGCCCGCCGATGCGGCGATTATGGTCGCAGCCGTCGCCGACTGGCGCGCAGCTGCGGAGACCGATCGCAAGATCAAGAAGTCCGGCAGCGGCCCGTCGCCGCTCTCCTTGACCGAAAATCCGGATATTCTCGCGGATCTCGCCGTCAACAGGCGCCGTCCGGCGCTGCTGATCGGTTTTGCGGCAGAAACGCATGACGTGGTCGCGCATGCCGAGGCGAAGCTCAAGCAGAAAGGCTGCGACTGGATTGTGGCCAACGATGTGTCCGGTGATGTCATGGGCGGCACGGACAACACCGTGCATCTGGTCACCCGCGACGGTATCGAAAACTGGGTGCGCGCACCCAAGCCCGTGGTTGCGCGCAAATTGATGGAGAAAGTGGCCGATGCGCTTCGAACCGATTGAAATCGCGATCCTGCGGCTGGAGCATGGCGCCGGACTGGACTTGCCGCGCTATGAAACGCCCGGCGCGGCCGGCATGGACGTGTGTGCGGCGCAGAACGGGAGCTTGGCACCGGGCACACGCGCGCTGATCGGCACGGGATTCGCCGTCGCGATACCGGAAGGTTATGAGATCCAGGTCCGCCCGCGCTCCGGCCTTGCCCTCAAGTGTGGCATCAGCGTGCTCAATTCGCCCGGCACGGTCGACTGCGACTTTCGCGGCGAAGTGAAAGTGCTTTTGGCCAACCACGGCGACTCCGATTTTGCGATCGCACGCGGGGACCGCATCGCGCAGTTGGTGGTCGCGCCGGTGCAACGCGGGGTGATGGTGGAAGTGGACAGCCTGGACGATACCGACCGCGGTGACGCCGGCTTCGGCTCGACCGGAGTCTGAGCGCCGTTCCAATGGCCGCCCTAACCGATGACCAGCTTGACCGCTATGCCCGCCACATCGTGCTGCGCGAGATTGGCGGGGCCGGGCAAAAGGCATTGCTGCGCGCGCACGTGCTTGTGGTGGGCGCGGGCGGGATCGGCTGCCCGGCGATCCAGTATCTGGCGGCGGCGGGGATCGGGCGACTGACGATCGTCGACCATGACAGCGTAACGCTGTCCAACCTGCAGCGCCAGCCGCTGTACGGAACCCACGATATCGGCGCGTTCAAGGCACAGCGCGCGGCCGCGGCAGTTCGCCGCCTCAATCCCGATGTGACCGTTGCCGGCGTCACCCAGGCGATCGGGGCCGCCAACGTCATCCCGCTTCTCGCCAGTACCCAGCCCGATGTGGTGCTGGACGGCACCGACAATTTCATGACCCGGCTGATTGTCGCCGATGCCTGCGTGGCCGCGCATATCCCGCTGGTCTCTGCCGCGATCGGAATGTTCCAGGGACAGGTCGGCAGCTTTTACGGGCATCTAGCTCATGCTCCATGCTATCGCTGTTTCGTGGGCGATGCGCACGATTCCGACGATTGTGACAGCTGCGCCGATCAGGGCGTGCTCGGCGCGCTGTGCGGGCTCGTGGGCAGCTTCGGCGCGATGGAAGCGATCCGCGTCGTTACGGGCTTCGGCGATGATGCGGCGGGCAAGCTGCATGTCTATGACGGGCTCAAACCGGACATGTATACGATGCGCCTGCCCAAAGACCCCGGCTGCAAAACCTGCGGACCGCTTGCCGCCAACGCCAAGGTCGCATAGCTTCCCTCCTGCCATCACATTCCATCCTGCCATCTCAGGGGGCTCGCCCAACCATGACCTTACCCGTAACCGCGCTGACCGCGGCAATCTGCGCCATCATGCTGCTGGCCACCGCGCTGGCAACCGTGCGCGGGCGTTTGCGCACCAAGATGGCATTTGGCACCGGAGATGATGAAAAGCTGACCGCATCGAGCCGCGCGCACGGCAACCTGGCGGAACATGCCCCTATCGTGATCCTGATGATCGGTTTGCTCGAACTGAGCGATGCCAATCACTGGGCGCTGACCGGATTGGCCGTCGTCTTCCTGGGTGCGCGCGCCGCCCATATCGTCGGCCTGCATCAGAAGCATGAAGGTGGCCCGCCCAAA
>JBBSUT010000044.1:0-16923 GCA_038234155.1 Sphingomonadales bacterium
ATCCTGCCCGCGTTCGAGCAGCTCCTTGGTCGCCTCCTGCCCGCTGATGCCAAAGCCAGCGACGATAATGTGGTTTTGCAGATTTTTCTGGAGAATTCTCATACGCCATCTGTCCCAGGTTCGCTTGAGCACGAAATTATACGCCGTGCCGACAAAGATGAGCACGACGAAGATGCGGATCGGCGTCACGATCAGCGCATCGAACATGCGCGCACGCTCGGTGACTGGCGCGATATCGCCGTAGCCGGTGGTGGTTATTGATATCATCGTGAAATAGATCACGTCGAGAAAGCTGACGTCGCCGTCATAATTGTCCTGAAGACCAGTCCGATCGAACCAGTGGACCGCGACGGCCAGCCCGATCAGCGAGAGCACGAACAGCACCCGCAGAATCGCGTCCGCCCACACCGGCAGCGAGCTTTTGCGGTGCAGCGTGGCGGTGCGGCTGCGCTGGCGCGAGCGGGCCTGACTTTTGTTCTCGCGTGCCATCAGGCCGCCGGTAGCTTTAGTCTGGGATCCACCGGCTTGCGCTTGGCGCGGATTTCGAAGTGCAGCTGCGGCTCCTTCACATAGCCGGTCTGGCCAACCACGCCGATGCGCTGCCCCGCCGTGATCCTGGCGCCGCGCACCACATCAAGCTGGCCCAAATGACCATAGGCGGTGACCCAGCCATCTCCATGATCGATCAGGATCAAACCGCCAAACACCCCGATCTCATCGCCCGAATAGGCGACCACGCCGCTGCCCGCGGCCAGCACCGGTGTGCCGATTTTGGCGGCGATGTTGATCCCGTCGTTGATCCGGCCGCTGTCGGCCGATCGGAAGTTGGACAGAATGCGGCCCCTCACCGGCCAGAGGAAGCGCCCGTCGAATGCCGCGGGCTGGGCGATTGCGGTGGTGAGCGGCACCGTGCCCGGGCGCGACACCGCCACCGCAGCGCTGCGCCCCTCGGCCAGTGCGGGCTGGCTGCCCGTCACAATGTCATCGATATCGAGCGAAAAGGCAGCTGCGCGGCGCTCAAGTTCGGCATGGCCGGTACCGGTGCGGGCTGCGCGCGGAGCGGTGCGCAAAGGCGAGGATAAAGTGCCCTGCGCGGTCTGTACGGTTTGCGCGGTCGGCGAAGGAAGGCTTCCATCCGGCACACGCAGCCGCTGGCCGATCCGCAAGATGAACGGGTCCTCCAGCGCATTCAGCGCCACCATATCGGACCAGCGCACGCCATAGGCCCGGGCGATGGCAATCCCGGTCTCGCCCGCCGCTACGGCGTGATAGATACCGGCCGGGATGACCAGCTTCTGCCCGGCAAAAATCGTGTAGGGCGGCGGCAGCGCGTTGGCCTCGGCGATCGCTTCGGAGCCCGCGCCGGTGCGATTGCCTATGCCGCGCAGGGAATCGCCCGGACGCACGGTGTAGCTGCCACCCGCAACATCGGTACTGCGGCGGATCACCCGGCCGCCGTCCCAGGTCGGCCGCGGCGGCGCAATGAAGGCGCCGTCCTCGGTCTCCAACAACGGGCCGAGCCGCGTCGGCATGCCATTCGGATGGCGAGGAGCAGAGGACGACGCAGACGGGGATAGCGGCGCGCGACCCTGCGGAATGCAGGCCGAAAGAACTCCTACACCCAGCAACAGCGTTATCTGTCCCCGCCCCATGATCCTGTTCAGCCCCGTCATCGCTCCCCGTTTCGCCAGCGCATCGCGGCGCTGCCCTGCGGTTCTGGCGATCCCCCGATCTCCAACGCGTTCGCCGTTTCCGCCCAAGGACCTAGACCTTACGCAGCGCCTGCGCCAGCCCGCCTAGCGACGCATCGTGCGTCAAATCGAGCTGCAGCGGAGTGACCGAGATGTAGCCGTCACCCACGGCCTCCAGGTCCGTCTCACGTCCCGGGGTGTGTTCCACACCCTGCAGGCCGAACCAGTAATAGTCGTAACCGCGCGGATCGGTGCCCTTGACGATGCTGGAGCGGCGATAGTCGTGAAACCCCTGACGCGCCACGCGCACGCCCCGCACATCCTCGGCCGCGCGTACCGGAAAGTTTACGTTGATCAGCGTGCGCCGCGCAAACGGCATGGTCAGCAGCGGACGGATCACGCGTGCCCCCCAGGCGCTGGCAGCGGCGAACGGTACGTCGTCGCCCATCCCCTCGCGCGAATAGACCTGGCTGAGCGCGATCGAGCGAATGCCCGCCAGTGCGCCCTCCACGGCGGCGGAAACGGTGCCCGAATAGGTTACATCGTCGCCCAGATTGGCCCCGCGGTTAACGCCGGACAGGATCAGATCGGGCTTTCGGTCCGGCCCCAGCACCTGGCTGAGCGCCATCATCACCGAATCGGTGGGCGTGCCGCTGACCGAGAAGCGCCGATCGCCATGTTTTCTCAATCGCACAGGCCGATTCAGCGTCAGCGAATGGCCCGCGCCGGACTGCTCCTCGCTCGGTGCGACAATCCAGACATCGTCGGACAGCTCCGCAGCGATCGCCTCCAGCACGGTGAGGCCGGGGGCATGGATGCCGTCGTCATTGGTCAGCAAAATACGCATGCCTGGCTCTATGCAGGGGGGCAACAGCGCACGCAAGGCGAGCGGTACTGCCATCCGGTTTGCAACCGCTCCCGCCTCCGCCCGTTGGTCTGGTGAAGGAGAAAATATTCATGAACATTCCACATGATGCCGCCGTCCTGGTTTGCGACGGGGAAAAGCTGCTTTGGCTGCGCAATGACGGCGATGCCGACTATCCCAACCTGGAAGTGGAGGGAAAGCGCAAGGATGACAATCCGCCGGATCGCGAACTCAGCGCCAACCGCCGCGGCCGGGTGCAGCAGAGCGCTGGCACCGGGCGCAGTGCTTATGAAGATACCGATTTCCACCAGCTCGCCGAGGACCGTTTCGCGGCCGATGCTGCCGAGATGCTGAAAACGCGCGCGCTCAAGAACGAATATGAGGAGCTGATCGTGGTTGCACCGCCCAAGACATTGGGCGAGATGCGCAAACATTATCATGTTGAAGTGAAAAAGAGGCTGATTGGCGAAGTCGACAAGGAACTGACCGGCCACCCGCTGGACGAGATCGAAAAAATCATCAAGGCCAGTTAAGGTACCGATCGGTTGGCGGTGCCGCTTGCCGTATGCCGGCCGCGGGCCGCAATAAAAAGGGCGGCCCAACCGGGCCGCCCTTTTCTTTTTCCGTAATCGTTAATGCACGGTCAGGCCGCTTCCGTCACCTGACCATCGCGGGTTTTCTTGCCGAACTTCTTGCGGGCGAAGAGCGCCGCCGCGCCGGCACCGAAGAGCAGGATCATCGGCGGGGCCGGAACGTCCGTGCCGCCGGTAGAGCCGCCGTTCATGCCGCTCGATGACCCACCGCTCGACGAAGAACTGCTAGAGGATGAACTGCTGGACGAACTGGAGGATGAGGAAGACGAGCTCGATGAAGTACTGAAATTGCCCGAGGAGGTGCTGACGTTACCGGAGGACGTGCTCACGTTGCCGGAGGATGTGCTTACATTGCCGGAGGATGTGCTCACGTTGCCAGAGGATGTGCTCACATTGCCGGACGAGGTCGTGCTGCTGGAAGTGACCGCGCCCGAGGAAGTGCTGACCCCGCCAGTGGAGGTGGATACACCGCCTGTCGAGGTCGAAGTGCTTACGCCTCCGGTTGACGTTGAAACACCGCCTGAGGTGCTTGAGGTCGAGCTGCCGCCGGTCGAGCTGGAGGTCGAGCCGCCGGTGCTCGAGAAGCCCCCCGTCGAGGTGGAGGATGAACCGCCCGTGCTGGTGCTGGAGAAGCCGCCCGTGGATGTCGAACTACCGCCAGTGGAGGTTGAGCTGCCGCCCGTCGAGGTAGAGCTGCCGCCGTTGGAGACATTGACGTCTACGTTCACGCCGCCGCTGGACGAGCTGGTATTGGTGCCGCCCGATGTGGTCGAACTGATGACCACACTGCCGCCGCCACTGCTGCCTCCAAAGCCGCCGAAGAATCCGCCGCCGCCGAAACCGCCGCCAAAGCCGCCCGAGCCACCGACCACGATAGGGACGCCGCCCGATCCACCGATGATTTCACCGCCGCCCTCATAATAAGGCGGTAGCGGCGCATAGGGCACCGGAACCGGACCCAGCAACTGCGGCGCGGCGGACGCGACGGTCACGACTGTTGGCGTGCTCGCGCAGGTGGTCGTCGTGGTCGTGCGGGTCAGCTTGCGCGTCCGCTTCACCTTGCGTGCCGGAGCATGTTTTGAAATCGTGCGGGAGCGCAGCTTCTTTACGGGGTAGCTTTCCTTTGCCACCTGCGCCGTTGCCGGTGTTCCGCTGATCTGGATGGCGCCGCCGCCAATGATTGCGCCGCCGCACGTGCATGCACATAATTTCGCTAGGGCCATCCGTACCGACATGAGCTCTCTCTCTCGTTTTGCGGAGGTCAGGGACGGTCAATCCGCCCGATCCCGCCTCTCGATGTGTCATGCAAGCCAGAATAAACGGTTAAGCTCAACGCGATTAACCCTGAATCGCCGTGATGAACCGTCTTGAACCGAGGAAAAAGACACGCGTTCGTCTTTCTGTCCCGTACTGGCACCTTTCCCTCGGAATATCTTTTGGCTGAGGCGCCGTCCGTCCGCATCTGCCGTGGCCGATCGGCATCAGTCGGCACATACAGCGCAGGCCGGGCCGACTCCGTGCTTGTGCGTGCTCCGGCCGCTGTTTATAGGCCGCGCCCATAGAGGGAACTGGTGGGCCAGACCCGAAGACGGGAAGCGCCCGCGCGTCGGAGAACGGGCATGGAAAACGCCGCTGGTCGAACCAATGACAGCGCTCAGGCAGATGCCGCGCTCCAATCTGCGCCAGATGCTGCTGCGTCCGATGCCGACAAGACTGAAGCTGGCGTGGATCAAGCCGGCGCATCGCCGGGCTATGTCCCATCCGAAACCGAAGAGTTTATGAACCAGCGGCAGCTGGGCTATTTCGAAGATCTGCTGCTGGAATGGAAACGCTCGATCCTGAGCGAGGCGAGCGGCACGCTCAACACGCTACAGGAAGGTCCGATCCGCGAGGCCGATCTGAACGACCGTGCGTCGAGTGAGACCGACTGGGGTATCGAATTGCGTACGCGCGATCGGCAGCGCAAGCTGGTCTCCAAAATCGAGGCGGCGCTTCGGCGCATCAAGGACGGCGAATATGGTTATTGCGAGGTGACCGGAGAGCCGATCTCGCTCGCCCGCCTGCGCGCCCGGCCAGTGGCCACCATGACGGTGGAAGCGCAGGAGCGGCACGAACATCGCGAGAAAATTTCGCGAGACGACTGAGCGCACGGTCCCCCGGAAAGCCCGGCCTCTCCCGCATTAAGCATCGGCGTTAACGCTTTACTGATGTTCGCGCGCCTATCAGAGGCACCGCAATGTTTAGCATATGAGGCACCACAGGCAGCTATGACCAAGCCGTTTCTGCCACCCAAGGATACCGACGCCGATGGCGCGTCTGCCCGTGACATGGACCGCGACAGCCTGTTCTTGCAGGCCGACGCGGACATTGTCGGAAAAGCCAACGGGCTGCGCATTCGCGTGCGCAATCTGTCTGCTGGCGGCCTGATGGCTGAAGCGCCGGTGGAGGTCGAACGCGGCGATACCGTGATCCTTACCTTACGCAACATCGGCCAAGTGGTTGGCAAGGTGGCGTGGACGGCCGAGGGACGTTTTGGCGTAGCTTTCGATCAGCCTATCGAACCCAAACATGTCCGCCAGCCCGTGGCCCATGCCGATACGCGGCCCAGTTTTCTGCGCAAGCTGGACGCAATGGGCCGCCCGCGCGGCCGGAACCCAATCTAGATCAGGCTTGCCGACCTAGTGCAAATTTGCCGGTCCGGTTCAAGCTTATCAGGCGCTCCGCCGCCGGACCCACCGACAGCGGCGAACGCCGCGGCGTCAGTTTTCCAGCCAGTAAATATCCACCGGCACCTTGAGCGCACCGAACAGGCGGCCAATCGGCAGCGCGGAAGACGAGCCCTCGGCGATTGCGTCCTCCATCAGCTTCCTGCGCGCGTTGCCAGCAATGGTAAACAATACGGTGCGCGATTCGCGGATCGATGGCATGGTCAGCGTAACCCGGTTCACGGCGGCGTCTTGCGGCATCGGATCGGGGCGCACACCCACCGCGCGCCGCCCTCCCGGCCCGCCAATCGCCTCTTCCATATCGGGTCCAGCAAAGATCGCCGCAGTGCTGCCTTCCGGCCCCACGCCAAGCCAGACAAGATCGAGCGGCCAGTGCAAATCCTTCAGCCGTGCATCGGCGGCGCTGCCGGCCAGCTTGTAATCGGCCGCCTCACTGGTGATCGGCAGCACCCGCGCGCCCAAAGGCAGAAAGGTTTTGGCGATGGTTGCGATATTGGAGCGGGCGTCGCTCACCGGTACGAGCCGATCGTCCGTCGGCACAATGGTAACATTTTTCCAGCGCAGATCGCGCGCGGCCAATTTGTCGAACACGGGCTGCAGCGCGGGATCGCCGGGAAAGGCGACCAGCGCCTGACCGCGCGCTTCCAGAGCGCTCTCGATGATGAAGCCGATATCGCCCGCTACGGCAGCGGCCATCTCGTCCTCATCCTCGAATTCCCACCATTCGACTTCCGTCATCGCGACTTCGCTTTCATCCATGCTCATGCATCAGGCCATAGGCTGCTAGCGCGCGGCGATCAAACGATGCCGTCACCTTCGCTGGCGGAATCGAAGCTGAAATCGGGCAGCGAGGTGAAAGCCTGCTTTAGCGCGTCGCCCCAACCGGTGGAAATTTGCGCGAAATAGGGATCGTGCGGCTGGAAGCGCCGGGTATGCAGCACACGCTTTGTGTGCGGTTCAACCACCAGCATATCGATCGGCGGATCGACGCCGGCATTGGCGCGAATGGTCGAATCGAAAGAAACCAGCAGCAGCTTGACCGCCTGTTCGAAGGTCATCTTGGGGTCGTAGGCGCGCACCAGAATTGGGCGACCGTATTTGGTTTCGCCCGACTGGAAGAAGGGATTATCCAGTCCGGCCTCGATGAAATTGCCTTCGGGATAGACGTAGAACAATGTCGGATCGCCATCGCCCACCTGTCCGCCCACGATCAGCGTGCCATTGAAGGTAGAGGGCTTGCCACCGCTTTCTTTCAACTGCTTGCGGATCACCTCGCGCAGCGTATCGCCGACGATTGTGGCAACCTGGAACATGGACGGCGCGCCCATAATCGTGGGCGTACGATCGGCTGGGGCCTTGGAGCGTTCATCGATGAGGCTGATCACCGCCTGGGTAGTGGCCAAATTGCCAGCGCTGAGCACCACAATCACACGGTCGCCCGGCACTTCCCAACAGGTCAGTTTCTTGACGGTGGAGATGTCGTCGACGCCGGCATTGGTGCGCGTGTCCGACATGAAGACAAGGCCCCGATCGAGCTTGAGGCCTACGCAATAGGTCATTTACATTTTTTCCCGAATATTCGGCCCGCAGGCAACGCAACCGCTAAGTGCATCGGCACTACTGCTGCTGCACCTGCAGATCGACATGGAGTTTCTCATGGGCGCTGCCATAGCGCATGCCGGAGATCGGCGAGGCACCCGTGAAGTCCAGGCCCGTTGCCACGCGGATGTAGCGCTCGTCCGGCGATATGACGTTGGACACGTCAAATCCGATCCAGCCGATACCGTCCACGTGCGCCTCCGCCCAGGCGTGGGTGGCGTCCTGGTCCACGACGTCATCAATCTTCAGATATCCCGATACGTAACGTGCCGGATATCCCAGCGTGCGAGCGGCTGCGAGAAAAATATGGGCGTGATCCTGGCATACCCCGCAGGCGGCGGCCACGGCAGCCTCGGCCGTGGTCTCCACGCCCGTGGTGCCGGTTTCATAGGCCACTCGGTCGCGGATCGTGGCCGAGAGCTTGTGCAGCTGCGATATGCCCGGTGCCGTCCCGCGCACCTCGTCGATAATGGCGTCCACGCCCGCCCCGGCAGTCGTCAGCGGTGTGGCGCGCCGGAACAGCCAGAGCGGTGCAAAGCCTCCATGACCACCCAGAACGCCGTCGTTCTGAGGAGTTTCCACCTCGCCGCGGCAGGTGATGGTCAGCTCGGTCGCTCCGGCATCGATGCGGACCAGATCGACGGCGTTGTTGTGTTCGTCCTCGAACGTCAGCTCTTTTTGGCCGCCTTCGACGTCAATCGACCAGTCGAGGATGCGCTGCCCGGCCCGCGCCTTGGGCGTCAGACGGATCTGCTGCAGCCCATAAGGCACAGGCGCATCATAGCTATAGGATGTGCGGTGGAAGATATTGAGGCGCATAGGTTTATTCCAAAAATCGATAATCATGTTCGACCGCCGCCGCGACCTCGGCGCTCTGATCCAGAAAGCCGTTCAGAAATTCGTGCAGTCCCTCGTCAAACACCGTCTGGATCGTGCTCGTTCGCAGCTGCGCCGCGATCGTGCGTGCCTTGGTGCAGCTGTCTCGCTCCTCGCCATAGTCGCTGGAGATTGCATTGCTGCATCCCGCGATGGAATCGTAGCAGAACGCCAGGCTGCGCGGCAGTTGCCGGTTGAAAATCAGGAATTCGGCGATCGACCGCGCCGTCGGCTCGCCGCCGACCGCCCAGCGATAGGCGCTGTGGGCCGAGCACGAGCGCAGGATTGTCTCCCACTGAACATTGTCCAGCCGCGAACCGACGCTCACGGATGAGGGCAGCAGGACGAAATATTTCACGTCGATGATCCGCGCGGTGCTGTCCGCCCGCTCTATGAAGGTGCCTAGACGGGCAAAATTGAACCCGTCATTGCGCAATTGTGTACCGAGCATGGCACCGCGCAACAACGCGCTCTGCCGCCGGATCATGTCCAGCATATCGGGCAAATCGCGATCGGCGACGGGCTGGGCTAGCGCCCCCTTTACCGTCATCCAGCATTCATTGACCGCTTCCCATACCTCGCGGGTAAGCGCGGTACGCACGGTGCGGGCATTGTCGCGCGCCATTTTGACCACACTCAGCACCGACGACGGATTGTCCCGGTCCCGCAGCATCCAGTCGATAACCTGGGATTGCCGGAAATCGCTATATTTGGCGCGGTAGGCGCTGCGGCTGCCGGCGGTGGTGAGCACGGAGGCCCACTCGTCCGTCGCCGCCGAACTGCGCGTCATCGCGATGCGCAAACCCGCCTCGAGCAACCGCGCATAATTCTCGCTGCGCTCCATGTACCGCGACATCCAGTAGAGGCCGCCTGCCGTTTTGCCCAACATCGCTTATTCCTCCAGCACCCAGGTGTCCTTGGTGCCGCCTCCCTGACTGGAATTGACCACCAGGGACCCTTCTGTCATCGCCACGCGGGTAAGCCCGCCGGGCGTAATGTCTATCCCTGCGGGCGAGACGAGCACGAACGGCCGCAGATCGACATGGCGCGGTGCCAGCCCGCTATCGGCAAAGATCGGCACGGTTGACAGCGCCAGCGTAGGCTGGGCGATATAGCCGGCCGGCTTGGCCTTTAGCTTGGCGCGGAATTCCTCAACCTCTGCGGCGGTAGCGGCTGGCCCGACCAGCATGCCATAGCCGCCCGAACCGTGCACTTCCTTCACCACCAGCTCGGCCAGATGTTCGAGCACATAGGCCAGGCTGTCCGGCTCCGAACAGCGCCAGGTTTGCACATTCTTCAGGATTGGCGCTTCGCCGGTATAAAAGCGTATAATGTCCGGCATATAGCTGTAGATTGCCTTGTCATCCGATATCCCGGTGCCCGGCGCGTTGGCGATGGTGATGCCGCCCGAACGGTAAACGTCCATGATGCCCGGCACGCCGAGCATGGATTCCGGCTTGAAATTGAGCGGATCGAGATAATCGTCGTCGATCCGGCGATAGAGCACGTCAACCGGCTCATATCCGCGCGTGGTGCGCATGGCGATCTTGCCGTCGGTGACGCGCAAATCATGGCCTTCGACCAGCTCGACGCCCATCTGATCGGCCAGAAAGCTGTGTTCGAAATAGGCGCTGTTATGGATGCCGGGCGTCAGCACGGCGACCGTGGGCGTGCCCTCGCAGCGCGGCGGAGCACAGGCGGCCAGCGATCGGCGCAGCGACTGCGGATAGTCAGACACGCGCTGCACCGGGATGTTGGCGAACAGCTCGGGAAACATCTGCAGCATCGTCTCGCGGTTTTCGAGCATATAGCTGACCCCGGACGGGGTGCGGGCATTGTCCTCCAGAACGAAAAACTCGTCTTCCCCGGTGCGCACGATGTCCGTGCCCACGATGTGGGTATAAATATCACCGGGCGGCGAGACGCCGATCATATTGGCCAGATAAGCCTCGTTGTTGGCGATCAGTTCCCACGGTACCTGGCCGGCGCGCAGGATCTCCTGGCGGTGATAGATGTCATGCAGGAAGCTGTTCAGCGCGCGCACCCGCTGCTCGATCCCGCGCGACAACTTGCGCCATTCGCGGGCAGACAGGATGCGCGGTATAAGATCAAACGGGATCAGCCGTTCTTCAGCTTCGTCGCGCCCGTAGACATTGAAGGTGATGCCGGTGCGCCGGAAGAAGCCTTCCGCCTGTTCAGATTTGCGATGGAGACGATCGGCGTCCTCCGTGTCGAACCAGCGGCGATATTCGCCATAGGGCTCACGCGTCGCGTCGCCGTTTCCTAGCATTTCATCGAACAGTGCGCATCCCCTTCAGGCTTCCAGTCGGTCACATCGGGTGGTCGTTTCGTCGCCGTCTTATCATAGGATACGCGCGGGAAGCGCTGTCAGTTCCACCGCGACCCTGCCGGGGAGACGCCGCAGCGGTCCAGCCATACGCGAGATGCACGCGCGTCAGGCCAGAAAAGGAGCCGAAAGCGTCCGGATGTCGACCCGCGCCTTTAGCCGCGCCGCCAGCAGCGCGGTGCCGCTGATCTTGCGCTGCACGAAGATCATGGCGGCGGGCGGCAGGTGCCAGGTGGCGCGGTCCTCGGCCATCTCCTGCCCCATCTCGGCGAGCACCGAGACAAATGCGCGGTCGCCGAAATCGAAGCGATCCGGCGCGCCCACCTCGGCGAGCACTATATCGATCATCCGGTCCACGAGCGCGCGGTGCTTGTCGGCCGCCGCCTGACCCAGAAAACCCGCCGCGATCGCGCCTTCGCGCACCGCGTCGCGATCTCCGGCGAACACCGAGCCGAGCAAACTGCGATAAGAAGCGGCGACACGCGGCGCGATCGCCTGCGACGCGCCAAAGTCGAGCAGCACCAATTGGCCGCCCTCTTCCTGATAGCGATAGTTCGCGAAATTGGGGTCGGTCTGCATATGGCCGAATTCGAATAGTTCGCGCAGCACCAGCTGAATGAGATTTGCAATCACCTCGTCACGCACCGCCTGCGGCTCGCTCTCGATACTCTCGATCGGCGCGCCTTCGATGTAGGTCATTGCGAGGATGGTGGACGTAGTGAATTCGCGGTCCCGCCGAGGCACGATATAGCGCGGATCGTCCATCAGCAACGCGGCGAAGCGCTCCATCTCGGCGCCCTCGCGCTCATAATCCGCCTCTTCATGAAGCTGGCGCTTGGCTTCCCTGAGCAGCGGCGCGATATCGAGCACCTTGGGGATCAGCCCGCTGATGCGCAGCAGGGTGGTGACATTGTCGACATCGCTATCGATGCTCCTGGCGACGCCGGGATATTGCACCTTGATCGCAAGATCGCGGCCATCTTTGGTTTGTGCGCGGTGGACCTGGCCAATCGAAGCGGCGGCCACGGGGCTTGGACCGAAGCGCTGGAAGCGCGTCCGCCAGTCTTTCCCCCATGCGGCTTCCAGCACGGTCTTGAGCTGGCCCGGCGGCATGTGATGCGCCTGATCGCGCAGGCGGCTCATAATCGCGGCAAGTTCAGGCGGCAGCATGTCGCCTGCGTCCATCGAGATCATCTGCCCCAGCTTCATCGCCGCGCCGCGCAAATGTGCCAGTTGATCGGCGACCATTTTGGCATTGCTTGGGGTTAGCAGGAGGTCGCTCACTTTGGGCCGTTCGCCCGACGCCAGCCGCCGCGCGCCTTCGCCGATCATGCCGCCAGCGACACCGCCCGCCAGCCGTCCGAACGAGCTGAGACGAGACAGACGTCCGCTCGGCACGGCCCGCTGGCGCGGCGTTTCGACGGGATAATCGTCGTCGGTCAAGCGGGACAGCGCAAGTATCGAATCGGCCCGGGGCGGGCGTGATCGCCATATTCGCGCACGATCAGCATCGTTCCGTTGTCTTGCGCGTCAAACACATATTCACCCTGTGTCTGTGTGTCGGCATAGGTGGTGTCGAAAGTAGCGCGGATGCGATTGGCGCTGCGCTCCTTGATCTCCAGCAAACGGCCGCCCGCTTCGAAAAAGCTGAAGCCATCCGGCCGCACCGTCAGCACCTTGCCGAAGTTCGCCTCATGCCCGCTCGTCTGCAGGCACTCGGCGGCGGTGACAACCTTGCCCTGGCTCTCGCGCCAGCTGCCCTGGATCGGTTCGGGAACTGACAAGTCTGCGCTGGGAGAACCGATCTTGGTCTTTTCCTCCAACATCGGAGCGTCGGCCACCCTGGCTTTTTCCCCTGCAGCGGCAGCATAGTTGATGCCCTCCTGCCTCCCAGCGATCTCTGCACCTTTGGTTGCGGTTTCGTTTTTGTCGTGCGCGGTGCAACCAGACAGCAAGCCGCAAACCGCCGCACCGATCAACAAAGCGCGCATGACCCGTTCCTTTTCGTTAAATCTCACTATCCCATCGTCGGAATAACAAAGGCATCCTGATTGTTGCCCTCCGCCGTACCATCGGGCCAGCGCTGGGTGATGGTCTTGACCTTGGTCCAGAATTTGATGCCTTCCATGCCGTGCTGGTTGGTATCGCCGAACGCCGAACGCTTCCAGCCGCCGAAGCTGTGATAGGCGACAGGCACCGGGATCGGCACGTTGATGCCGACCATGCCGACATTCACCCGCTGGGCAAATTCACGCGCGGCGTGGCCGTTGCGCGTGAAGATCGCGACGCCATTGCCATATTGATGCTTCGAAGGCAGCGCGACCGCCTCGTCGAAATCCTTGGCTCGCACGATCTGCAGCACCGGGCCGAAGATTTCTTCCTTGTAGCTCTCCATGTCGGGCGTGACATGATCGAACAGGCTAGGGCCGATGAAGAAGCCTTTTTCATGTCCCTGCAGCTCAAAGCCGCGGCCATCGACGACCAGCTCAGCGCCCTCGTCCACGCCCTTCTGGATCCAGTCCTCAACGCGCTTTTTGTGCGCAGCATTTACAACCGGGCCGTAATGCGCATCCTTGTCGGTCGAGACGCCGACGCGCAGCGCCGCGATTGCGGGAAGCAGCTTTTCCCTGAGCCGTTCGGCGGTGTCCTCGCCCACCGGCACTACCACCGGCAGCGCCATGCAGCGTTCGCCGGCCGAGCCGTAGGCAGCGCCCGAAAGATCGTTGACCACCTGGTCGAGATCAGCGTCGGGCATCACGATACCGTGGTTCTTCGCGCCGCCCATGGCCTGCACGCGTTTCCCCGCAGCTACGCCGCGTTGATAGACATAATGTGCGATGTCAGAACTGCCGACGAAGCTGACGCCCGCGATCATCGGATGATCCAGGATCGCATCGACCATCTCCTTGTCACCCTGCACCACCTGCAAAATGCCCTCGGGCGCGCCGGCCTCAAGAAACAGTTCGGCCAGGCGGCGCGGCACGCTGGGATCGCGCTCGGACGGCTTCAGGATGAAGGCATTGCCCGCCGCGATGGCCGGGCCGAACATCCACATCGGGATCATCGCGGGAAAGTTGAACGGGGTGATGCCCGCACCAATGCCGATCGGCTGGCGCATTGAATAGACGTCGATGCCCGGCCCGGCGCCTTGCGTATATTCGCCCTTCAGCACATGCGGAATGCCGCAGCAAAACTCGATCACGTCGAGTCCGCGCTGCACATCGCCGCGCGAATCCGCGATCACCTTGCCATGCTCGCTGGAGAGCATCTCGGCGAGGTTCTCCATGTCCGCCTCGACCAGCTGCTTGAACTGGAAGAACACGCGCGCCCGGCGCTGCGGATTGGTCGCCGCCCATTCGGGCTGCGCGTTCATCGCGGCTTTGACCGCCTTGTCGAGCACCGCCGCATCGCCCAGCGGCACCCGCGCCTGCACGCTGCCGTCATTGGGATTGAACACGTCCGATGTCCGCGATCCCCCGCCGCCGCTTTCGCCTGCGATGAAATGGTCGATGGTGCGCATGGGGGATTCTCCTGAGGTGATACTGGGTTGGGGCTATAACGGATGAGGTGGGATTATCGATCCTCCCCGCAGCGGGGACGATTCAGCGCCTCAGACGCTTGGCGTGCCAGCGAACATGATCGCCCAAAAAGGTCGAGATGAAATAATAGCTGTGATCATAGCCCTCGCGCATGTTCAGCGTAAGCGCGATGCCTGCTTTCTCGCACGCTGCCCGCAGTAATTCCGGCTTCAACTGCGCGTCGAGAAACTGATCGGCCGTGCCCTGCTCCACCAGCAGTTCAGGAACGCGCGCGCCGTCGGCGATCAGTGCGCAGGCATCATATTGGCGCCAGGCTGCGCGGTTATCTCCCAGATATTTCGAGAACGCCTGTTCGCCCCACGGCACTTGGCTGGGCGCGACCACTGGCGAAAAGGCGGAGATCGAGCGAAAACGCGCGCCGCCGCGCAGGCCGATGGTGAGCGCGCCGTGGCCGCCCATCGAGTGCCCGGTGATCGACTGGCGCGCCATGTCCGCCATCGGAAATTCCGCGGCAATCAGCGCGGGCAGCTCGTCCTCGACATAGCTGCGCATGCGGTAATGCGCCGCCCATGGCTGCTCGGTCGCATCGACATAGAACCCCGCACCCTTGCCGAAATCAAAACCATCCTCGTCGGGCACATCCGGCCCACGCGGGCTCGTGTCCGGCGCGATGAAGATGATACCCTGTTCGGCGCAAGCGCTGCGAAATTCGCCCTTGTCGGTGACATTGGCGTGAGTGCAGGTGAGGCCCGACAGATACCAGAGCACCGGCAGCTTCGCGCCCTCGCCATGCGGCGGCACGAACACAGAGAAAATCATCTCCGTGCCCGTGCTGCCGCTGACATGTTTGTAGACACCCTGGTCCCCGCCATGGGATTTGTTGGTGGAGACGGTGTCCATGGCTTAGCTGGCGGGACGATGCATGGCGCAGATCTTGTTGCCGGCCGGATCTCGCAGATAGGCCAGATATAGTTTCATGCCGCCGCCTTCACGCAGGCCCGGCGGATCCTCGATCGCGGTGCCGCCAGCTTCCAGGCCGGCCTTGTGCCAGGCGTCCGCCTGCTCCGGGCTTTCGGCGGCGAAACCGATGGTGCTGCCGTTGGCGCAGCTGGCGGGCTCACCGTTGATTGGCTTGGTGACGAGGAAGATGGCGCTGCCGTGGATGTACATAACCCGCCCCTTGGGATCGACCATGCCGGGCTTGCCGCCGAGCACGCCGATGGTGGCATCGTAAAAGGTCTTGGACGCATCGATATCGTCGCTTCCCAGCATGACGTGACTGAACATATGTTTCTCTCCTGATTGCCTTCGTCCCGAGCGAAATCGAGGGACGCCGGATTTTGACCGTGCCCCGTTATCGCCCGGCACGAATGGAATTTGTCGCTCAGTAAACCACCACGCCCCGAATGCTCTCACCCTTGTGCATCAGATCAAACCCTTTGTTGATCTCGTCGAGCGAGAATCTGTGCGTGATCATCGGATCGATCTGGATCTGGCCGTTCATATACCAGTCGACGATCTTGGGCACATCGGTGCGGCCGCGCGCGCCGCCAAAGGCAGAGCCGCGCCAGTTGCGGCCAGTCACCAGCTGAAATGGCCGGGTCTCGATCGTCGCACCAGCGCCCGCCACGCCGATGATGATGCTGGTGCCCCAACCCTTGTGGCAGCATTCCAGCGCCTGGCGCATGACATCGGTGTTGCCGATGCATTCGAAGCTGTAATCGGCACCGCCCTCGGTCAGCTTGACGATGCGCTCGACGACATCGCCTCCATCCGTCGGATTGAGAAAATCGGTCATGCCGAACTTGCGGCCCCATTCTTCGCGGTCCGGATTCAGATCGACCCCGATGATCTGGCTGGCGCCGGCCAGCTTCGCGCCCTGAATGACGTTGAGACCGATCCCGCCGAGCCCGAACACCACCACGCGGCTGCCTGGCTCCACCTTGGCCGTGTTCACCACCGCGCCCACCCCGGTGGTCACGCCGCAGCCGACATAGCAGCTGGTGTCGAACGGCGCGTCGTCGCGGATTTTCGCCACCGCAATCTCGGGCAGAACGATGAAGTTCGAAAAAGTGGACGTGCCCATATAATGGAAAATCGTCTCGCCCCTGTAACTGAAGCGCGACGTGCCGTCGGGCATCACGCCCTGCCCTTGCGTCGAACGGATGCGCTGGCACAGATTGGTCTTGGGGTTGAGGCAATATTCGCACGTCCCGCATTCGGGCGTGTAGAGCGGGATGACATGATCGTCCTTCGCCACGCTGGTGACGCCGGGCCCGATTTCGCGCACGATGCCCGCGCCTTCATGACCCAGCACGGCGGGGAATTTTCCCTCCGGGTCCGCGCCCGACAACGTATAGGCATCGGTATGGCACAGCCCTGTCGCCATGATCTCCACCAGCACCTCGCCGTCCTTGGGTCCTTCCAGATCGAGCTCGACGATCTCCAGCGGCTGCTGGGCTTCGAAGGCGACGGCGGCGCGGGTCTTCATGGGGATTGATCTCCGGAACGGACGTGGGCAATGCTCGGCCAATAAACCGAATGGCAGAAACCCGGTTCCGGCGAAACCCCGGCGCGCAGCGAAATCACGGCGATTGCCCGCTTGGCGAGCCGCAACCACACTGCTAAGCGCTGCCTCAGGCACCCGTAGCTCAGCTGGATAGAGCGCTGCCCTCCGAAGGCAGAGG